>NZ_QWFB01000027.1:0-416298 GCF_003576205.1 Achromobacter sp. K91
GCCCGAACCATTGTCGGTTCCTGCCCCCCCGCCGGTCCCGCCACCCGTGTTCCCGCCTTGCCCCGGCTGCGGCGCGACCGCCTGGCCCGCCACCTTCAGATTGCGTCCGGCTTGCGCACGCAAGTCCTGATCCGAAGTCAGCAAGCCTCCCGACAAGGAGAGATCCTTGCCCGCCGCCATGCGCAAGGCGCCTTGCGTGCGCAGGCTGCCCTGTGCGCCGACAGCCACATCGCCGCCAGCATCGAGCGTCAAGGCGCCGCCCGCGCCGGCCGCGCCCTGCACGGAAACGTCGCGCGTAGCCGCAAGCGCGGCAGTCCCGCCGGCCTGTGCCGCGCCTTGGACAGACAGATCGCCGCCGCTGTCCACGCGCAGATTGCCCGCCGCCTGCGCGGTGCCGCGCGGCGCAATCCGGACGTCGCCCGCCGCCGTGACCTGCAGGTCGCCGGTCAGCGCCACCAGGTTGCCGCCGATGTTCACGCCCACGCCGGCCTCGGTGCCGATCAGGCGCACGCTATTGGCATACATGCCGCCCAGCGCCGCGGTATCCAGCGCCACCTCCGGCGCCGCGCCTTCGCCCGCCTGGGCGGACACGGCTCCCGTGGCATAGTCGACGCGCGCCGCGCCTGCGGTCACGTTGAGCTTGTCGGCCCACACGTCCGCGTTGATCTCCAGCGTGCGCGCCAGCAGGTCCACCTGGCTGAGGTTGGCGCCGTTCAAGCCGGCGCCTTCGACGCGGATCTTGCCCGAAGCAATATCGAAGCCGATGCTGCCGTCCGGTCCGACCTGGGGCTTGCCCGTGGTCAAGGTGGCGCGGTCCGCATTCAGAAAGCCGCAGCCGTTGCAGGTAATGCCCGCCGGGTTGGCGACGATCACGTTGGCGCGGTTGCCGGCCACCTCCATCGTGCCCAGCAGTTGCGACGGGTTGGGCGCGGTGACCTGGTTGAGAATGGTGCTGGCGCGCTGATTGCCCAGCATGGGGTTGCCGCCGACCTGCCCCGCCAGTTGGGTCTGGCTGGCGCCGCCGCTGTTGTTGAGCACCGCGCCGGACGGGCCGACGTTGAACTGCGTGTAGCGGTTGTTGGACACGCCGCCCGCCGACGGCGGCGCGATGTTGATGACCGGCACGCCGTTGCTGACGCCGACGGAGGGCTTCGCTCCCGCCACGCTCTTGTCCACCGAAATCGGCAAGGTCTGCGCCAATACTGGCGACCAGACCTGGGTGAAGACGACGGACCAGACTATCAGGGAGCGAAGCTTGGACATCATGCGTATCCGGTTGGACTAAGGATGGACTGCGGTTTGGCTGCGCAAGGCCGCCGGATCAGAACTCGAACATCAGCACCGCCGCGAACATGGTCGAAGCGGTTTTCAGGGACTCGGGCTTTTTCAGCGGCCAGCCGGCAGACAGGTCATAGCTGGCATTGACATAGGACATGGCGAGCCGTCCACGCAGCCCGGCCACGGCGCCGACCAGCGTGCGGCCGGATAGCGACGCCGCCGACGGACCGCCCACCCGGCCCACGTCCAGGCCCGTGTACAACTGGTGGCCGGGCACGCGCAGCAGCTTGTCCAGGCCCAGCGACAAGTCGTTGCGCAAGGTCCAGCCGTCCTCGGCGGCCAGCGTCATCTGCCCGTCGAAACCCCGCACCGCATAGCGGTTGCCGATGGTGAAGTAGTCGGACGGCACGATGGGCGTCTTGGCGTGCTGGATCTGCCAATTCAGCTGGTAGGCCAAGGGCTGCTCCGCCAGTTCGAACGGCAGATACAGGCCCGCATTGGCCGAAAGTATGGTGCTGCGGCCGTTCCAATCCGGATCGCCATAGACGTAGCCCGGCTGGTCGGACAGCCCGGTCAGCGTGCCGCGCACGCCCCCGCCGACGTCCAGCGCGGCGCGGCCCAGATAGTGGCGATGCCCCAGGTTGAACTCGTAGCCGGTGACGTCGCGCCGCTGCACCTCGATGTCCACGTCGTTGAGCGTGCTGGTGGTGCGCTTGCGCAGCAGCGTCAGCGATGCCGTGCCCTTGTAGGTGGCGCTGCGATACGGCACCACCGAGACGCCTGCCTGCACCTGCTTGGTCGTGCCGCCGTAGATGATGGGTTCATCGAAGCCGGCCACGGTCTGGCGGTAGGTGGATTTGCTGGCGCCGGCAAAGAAGGTCCAGTAGCCGAAGGGAATGCTGTAGTTCAGCGAGGCGGCGCGCGTGTTCGACTCGGCGTCACGCCAGCGCGCATTGCTGTTCCACGACACCGACAACTGGTCGTACAGGAACAGGGGCGAGTCCAGGGTCAGGCCGGCGTTGACCTGGTACTTGCCGATGGCGTCCATGCCGGCGTTGTCGCCGCCGATGTATCCATGCCAGCGCTTGCCGGTGCCGGGACGGATGAGGATGTCGGAATCGCCCAGCTCCGGCCCGGGCGCGACGTCGATGGACGCATCGGCCTGGCTGCCCAGCCTGCGAATGTTTTCCAGCGCCTGGTCCAGGTCGCGCTGGTTCACTTCGCCGCCCGGCCCCGTGGGCAAGGCCGTGCGCCACCAGCCGATGGCGCCCTCGCCCTTGACGGCGGATATGCGGCCCGGCAGGTAGCGCAGCGTCAGCGTGCCCGCGGCCAGGGATTGTTCCGGCACGACCACCCGCGCCGTGACGAGTCCGCGATCGATCAGCAGGCCGATCAGATGTTCCTGCAAGGCCCGCAACCCCAGGCCGCCCACGCAATGGCCAACGACGGCATCGGCTGCGCGCGCCAGCGATTCAGCGGGCTGCGCTCCGTCCCAGACGACTTCCTTCAGGGCGAAGCAAGGCGTTTCGACCGGCAGGACCAGGCCGCCGGCGGCGGGCGCGGCGGGCGACAGCACGTCCGGCCGTTCGGCCGCTCGGGCGCGCTGCGCTCCAAGTTCCTGTTCTTGGCGACGTTCGATTTCGGTGGCGCGCACCGCTGCTTCGGGCAGCGGCTGCGCACCGGATCCAGCCGGGAAAAAGCCAGCCGCCAACATGCCCGTGGCCATGCGCAGACGCCAATAGTGATTCATGCCGGTATGGCGCCTGCGGACGTGCGCGGCGCTCCTTGTTATCGCTTTATGAAACCAAATGTGTTTCGAGTTTGCCTTAAAACACAATTAATAACAATAAATATCTGAATGTATAAGCTCATAAATTAACGGAATTGGTGGAATTTAGAGCATAAAGAAGCGCAAATTCATGCGTGAATGCCATAGTTCCGTAGCCCGGAACTATCACGATCGCAGTAGAAGCGATTTGATGTGAAACAAATCGCAAGCAGTTCGAAGTTCGCGAGCCGGCAGCTTTTTTTTACGCGGACACGCGTCGCGGGCAAATAGGAGAAGTTCGAGATCTGGCGGCAAAACCTAGGACCGGCCGCTTGCACACGGGTTATCCCCGATACGGGCATATCAACAAATCGTCAATAATTCGCCAACGTTTTATCGCCGATCCGTCCCCTTCCCCTCCCAGCCCATGCCTGTATCCGTCCGGGACGCCATTGTTTCCTCCTCCCATCTGGCCTCTTCAGCCCCCGAGCTTTCCGAAGTCGAATTCGGCCTGATCATCGCCTCGCACGCGTTCAACCGCTGGATGGTGCGCTGCATGGCCTGTGCGGGACTGCCCGAGCTGACCTCGCTGGACATCCTGGTGCTCAACCACGTGTTCCACCGCGGCCGGGGCAAGAAGCTGGCGGACATCTGCTTCACGCTCAACGTCGAGGACACCCATCTGGTGAACTACTCGTTGAAGAAACTCGAGCGCCTGGGCGTGGTGCAAAGCGCCAAGACGGGCAAGGAAGTGATCTACACGGCGACCGACGCCGGCGCGGCCGCCATCCAGCGCTACGCCGAAGTGCGCGAGCAATGCCTCGTCAAACCCTTCATCGACTCCCCCGCGGCGGACGACGCCAGCCATCAACTGGCCAACACTCTGCGCGCCCTCTCGGGCCTGTACGACCAGGCCGCCCGCGCCGCCACCTCCCTGTGAGAATCCAAGTTGTCTAGCACCACCGCATCTACTTCCGCCCCGCTGCTGTCCGTGCGCGGCGTGTCGGTCGACTTCAATACCGAAAACGGCGTGTTCCGCGCCGTCGACAACCTGGATTTCGAGGTGCGCCCCGGCAGGACGCTGGCCATCGTCGGCGAATCGGGCTCAGGCAAGTCGGTCACGTCCATGGCCATCATGCGCCTGACGGACTACACCAACGGGCGCATCGCCACGGGACAGATCCTGTTCCGCGACAGCGCCGACCGCGAGATCGACCTGACCGCGGCTTCCGACGAAGACATGCGCGCCATCCGCGGCAACGACATCGCGATGATCTTCCAGGAGCCGATGACTTCGCTGAACCCGGTGTTCACCGTCGGCGACCAGATCGTCGAGGCCATCATGCTGCACCAGCAGCTGTCGCGCTCGGCCGCGCGCCAGGCGGCGCGCAAACTGCTGGAGAAGGTCCGCCTGCCGGACGCCGAACAAATGCTGGACCGCTACCCGCACCAGTTGTCGGGCGGCATGCGCCAGCGCGTGATGATCGCGATGGCGCTGTCGTGCCAGCCGCGCCTGCTGATCGCCGACGAGCCGACCACGGCCCTGGACGTCACCATCCAGGCGCAGATCCTGAACACCGTCCGCGAACTGCAGCGCGACCTGGGCACCGCGGTGATCTTCATCACCCATGACATGGGCGTGGTCGCGGAAATGGCCGACGACGTGGTGGTGATGCTGCGCGGCAAGAAGGTCGAGCAAGGCACCGTGGACGAGATCTTCAACGCGCCCAAGCATCCCTACACCCGCGCGTTGCTGGCGGCGGTGCCGCGCCTGGGCAGCCTGACGGGCCGCGACCTGCCGCTGCGCACGCCGCAGACCGTGCTGGAAGGCGACACGCTGCGCGAAGTGGGCGAGACGCGCGAGCAGGACACCGCGCGCTACGACGAGCCCGTGCTGCGCGTGGAAAAACTGACCACCCGCTTCGACGTGGGCCACAACTTCTTCGGCCGGGTCACGCACCGCGTGCACGCCGTCGAGGAAGTGAGCTTCGACGTCTATCCCGGCGAAACGCTGGCGCTGGTGGGCGAGTCCGGCAGCGGCAAGTCCACCATCGGCAAGACCCTGCAGCAGCTGGTGGCGCCGACCTCGGGCGCCGTGCGCTACAACGGCCAGGACATCTTTTCGATGGACAGCGCCGGCCGCCAACGCCTGCGCCAGGAGATCCAGTACATCTTCCAGGATCCCTACGCCTCGCTGGATCCGCGCAAGACGGTGGCGTTCAGCATCGCGGAACCGATCCGCACGCACGGCCTGTTGACCAGCGAAGACGCCATTGCCCGCCGCATCGGCGAACTGCTGGAGCAGGTCGGCCTGAAGCCCGAACACGCCAAGCGCTACCCGCATGAATTCTCGGGCGGGCAGCGCCAGCGCGTTTGCATTGCGCGCGCACTGGCCAGCAATCCCAAACTGATCATCGCGGACGAATCCGTGTCGGCGCTGGACGTGTCGATCCAGGCGCAGATCCTGAACCTGCTGATGGACCTGCAAAAGGACCGCGGCCTGTCCTATCTGTTCATCACGCACGACATGGCGGTGGTGGAGAAAGTCAGCCACCGCGTCGCGGTCCTGTACCTGGGCCAGATCGTCGAACTCGGCACCCGCCGCCAGATTTTCGAATCGCCGCAACACGCGTACACGAAGAAGCTGCTGGCCGCCGTGCCGGTGGCCGAGCCCGGCCGCCACATCGACACCTCGCTGATCGAAGGCGAGATTCCCAGCCCGGTGCGGCGCGTCGGCGACGAACCCGCCATCATTCCCCTGGTTGAATTCGCGCCCGGCCACCAGGTGGCCCGCGCGGCTTGAGCCGCATATCCTTTTTCACGTCGGCCCGTCCGGCTTCCCGTTCCTGGAGTTGAACATGCTCTCCCTACGCAAAACCTACACCGCCACCGCCCTGGCTCTGGCGCTGGGCGGCGCGCTGCCCGCAGTCTTCACGAGCGCTCACGCCGCCGGCACGCTCAATGTCGCCATCAACCAGGACCCGGGCAGCTGGGACCCGATCGACACCTTCGTGACCTTCTGGGGTTCGGTGGGCAGCAACCTGTATGACGGCCTGACCATGCGCGGCGCCGACCTGAAGCTGCAGCCGGGGCTGGCCACCAGCTGGGAATACCTGGACGACAACAAGCGCCTGCGCTTCAAGCTGCGCGAAGGCGTCAAGTTCCACAACGGCGAACCCTTCAACGCCGAAGCCGTGAAGTTCACCTTCGAGCGCCTCTTGGGCGCGGAAGGCGCCAAGGGTCCGCAGAAGTCCAACTACGACTCGATCGGCGAGATCAAGGTGGTGGACGAATACACCGTGGACTTCATCCTGAAGCAGCCCGATCCGGTCCTGCTGACCAAGCTGGCCGGCTATGGCGCCATGATCGTGCCGCCCAAGTACATCAAGGAAAAGGGCGAAGACAACTTCAACACCAACCCGGTCGGCACCGGCCCGTTCAAGTTCGAAAGCTACCAGCCCAAGGTCAACGTGACGCTGGCGCGCAATGACGACTACTGGGGCGGCAAGCCTAAGCTGGACAAGGTGGTCTACCGCTTCATCGGCGAGCCGGGCACGCAAGTCGCCGAGCTGCAGGCTGGCCGCATCGACGTCGCCACCCTGATCCCGCTGGGCCTGATCGAAACCGTGAAGAAGTCCGGCAACGCCGATGTCATCTCCACCGGCGGCCCGGTCGCTTTCGCGCTGCGCTACAACACCAAGAGCGGCATCACGCAGAACCGCGACGTGCGCCGCGCGCTGATCATGGCCGTGGACCGCGACGCCATCGTCAAGCAACTGCTGCTGGGCCAGGCCAAGACCATCGCCAGCTTCCAGGGTCCGCAGTCCTTCGGCTACAACCCCGAGCAGAAGCCCCTGCCCTTCAACCCCGCCGAAGCCAAGAAGCTGCTGGCCGCCGCTGGCGTGAAGCCTGGCGCCACCGTGCAGATCGACGTCCGCGGCAGCGATTCGAACTTCCGCGAAGTGGCCCAGGCCGTGTCGGGCTATCTGCAAGGCGTGGGCGTGCGCGCCACGATCAAGCCGTATGAAACCGGCGTGCTGCTCAACGACATCATCCCCGGCGGCAAGACCGGCGAAATGTGGCAGAACCAGTGGGGCGGCTGGACCTACGACTACGACAACACGGCCTACCTGATGTACCACACGGGCCAGAAGTGGAACCCGTACGACAACGACGCCAAGCTCAACGGCATGCTGGAAGCGCAGCGCACGGTCTATGACGTGAAGAAGCGCGAAGCCATGCTGCAGGAGATCGCCGGCTACGTGGCCGACCAGGCGCTGGAAATGCCGCTGTACAGCCTGAACACGATCGTCGGGGTGAACAAGCGCGTGAAGGATCTGGAGGTTCCGGGCGACATCCGCTTCCGGTTCCTGAACGCCTCTGTGGACTGACGCCCCCCCGAAGCGCTGCGCGCTTCCCCCCAGGGGGCATGCCTGCGGACCGGCAAAGCCGGCTCCGCGGCATCCCGCTGGGGGAGGACCGGTTGCTATTGGCGTGATGACGCTATGAACAACCGGCACTTTTTTGGAATGCTTTTGGCGCTGCCTTGAGGCATTAACCTTACCGACCCGTTCCGGCGCAAGCCGGGACGGTGATTTATGACCGGATTTCTCATCAAACGCGTGTTGCAGGCCGTCTTCGTGATCGTGGCCGTGACGCTGCTCGTCTCCTATGCCGTGCGCCTGACCGGCGACCCTGCGCTGATGCTCAGCCAGGGCTCGGGCAGCGTCACCGAGCAGGACCTGGCCAATATCCGCCAGGCGCTGGGGCTGAACCGTCCCTTCTACGAGCAGTACCTGTCCTATATGCAGGGGCTGCTGCATGGCGATTTCGGCCGCAGCTTCATGGGTGGCACGTCGGTCGCCAAGCTGATCGGCGATGCGTTGCCCGCCACGCTGATGCTGGCGTTCACCTCGCTGCTGGCGTCGATCCTGATCTCGCTGCCGCTGGGCATCCAGGCCGCGATCAAGCGCGGCAAGACCACGGACCAGGCGATTCGCATCCTGTCGCTGGTGGGGCTGTCCTTTCCCAACTTCTGGCTGGCGTTGATGCTGGTGCTGCTGCTGTCGATCACCTTCCCGCTGTTGCCGCCGTCCGGCTGGAGCGGGCCGGCCAGCCTGGTGCTGCCGTCGCTGACGATGGCCATCATCCTCAGCGCCACCAATATCCGCCTGGTGCGCACCACCATGCTGGAAACGCTGTCGGCGCAATACATCATGGTGGCGCGCAGCAAGGGCCTGAAGGAACGCGTGGTGCTGTACAAGCACGCGCTGCGCAACTGCGCGATTCCGCTCATCACCTACCTGGGCCTGCAGTTCGGCGGCCTGATCGGCGGCATCGTGGTCATTGAAATGGTCTTCAACTGGCCCGGCCTGGGCACGCTGGCGTTCGACGCCATCTCCGGCCGCGACTACCCGGTGCTGCAGGGCACGGTCACCGTGCTGGCCTCCGTCATCGTCCTGGTCAACCTGATCGTCGACATCGCCTACGGCATCGTCGACCCCCGCATCCGCACGCGCTGAGCCTTATGCAGACTACTACCCCCACCGCCGCCGCTCCCAAGGCGGCCAAGCCCCGCAGCCGCTACCGCTCGCTGGAATTCGTGCTGGGCGCGCTGCTGACTGGCACCATGATCGTGCTGGTGCTGACCTCCGGCTGGCTGTTTCCCGACGGCGGCGAAGCCATGGACCTGGCCGCCCGCCTGATGGCTCCCTTTACCTCTGCGGCCCACCCCTTCGGCACCGACCCGCTGGGCCGCGACGTGCTGGCCCGCGTCATCGTCGGCGGCAAGATCTCGCTGACGGTGGGCTTCGCCTCGGTCGTCGGCGGCGCGCTGCTGGGCATCGTCATGGGCCTGATCGCCGGCTACTACCGCGGCTTCTGGGACATGATCGTCATGCGCTTTGCCGACGTGCAGCTGGCGCTGCCGTTCATCCTGGTGGCCATCACCTTCATCGCCATCCTGGGCGGCGGGCTGTTCAACGTCATCTTCTTCATGATCGTGTCGCAGTGGGTGCAATACGCGCGCCTGGTGCGCGCCCAGGTCCTGGCCCTGCGCGAGCGTGAGTTCGTGCTGGCCGCCCGCGCCTTCGGCGTGCGCGACCTGGCCATGATCCGCCACCACATCGTGCCCAATCTGCTGGGTCCGCTGGTCATCCTGATGACGCTGAACGTCGCCAACAACATCCTGCTGGAAAGCAGCCTGACCTTCCTGGGCCTGGGCGTGGACCCCATGATCCCGAGCTGGGGCGGTATGCTTGCCGACGGCCGCACGTATATGCAGACGGCCTGGTGGGTCAGCGTCTTCCCGGGCCTGGCCATCATGCTGACGGTGCTGGGCCTGAACCTGCTGGGCGACTGGCTGCGCGACCGCCTGGATCCGACCGGCAAGGTCTGAAGCCGCCCCGGTCCGCCTGAAAGGAATATCGAGTATGTCTTTGCTGGAAAAAACATTCGACCGCACGCTGGACGCCTGGACCCACGCCTACATGGCGCCGGCCTGGCGCGGCGCGGTCGTGGAAGGCTGGCTGTTCGAAGGCGTGGAAGCGCGCCGCGCGGCCCAGGAACGCCTGGCGCAAGCCGGCGTCACGGCGCGCTTTCGCAGCGCGTACAAGCCGCTGCTGCACTACTTCCTGGAAGAGGTCGAGCGCGAAGGGCTGGCGTCCGTCGTGGTGCGCTATCCGCTGCACGAACATGCACAGGCCAAGCGCTTCACGCTGGAAGCCTATCCGCTCATCGCGCTGCTGCAAGGCGTGGACGTCGCCATGCAGCCCGGCGCCGATGACCTGCACTATGACGTCAGCCTGCGCTACGCCGATGGCCGCGAGCTCGATACCCGCGTCTATGCGCCCAACCAGGTCGGGTACGCCCAGGACGGCACGCCCGAACTGTCGCCCACCGGCTGGCTGCGCGTGCGCGACGCCGAAGGCGCGCTTCAGACCGATGCCGCCCAGGCCACCGAATACCAGCAGGCGTTCCGCGCCATCTTGGACACGGTGCGCAACCATGCCTGGGGCGCGCACGAGCCCTATTTCGAACGCCTGGAAATCCGCGTGGATCTGCCGGGCATCGACTTCGCCCTGCCGGTGGACGAGGAAATCGTCAGCACCTTCGAGGCGCTGCACGAAGACATCTATTTTTCGCTGCTGGAACATTTCCAGAAACACTCGGGCCGCCCGTCCGGCGACCGCGGCCTGCAACCCGGCCAGATCATTCCCGACATCCGCCGCCACGACGGCGCGGCGCGCGTGCAGATCTCGCTGGAGCATTTCGGCGCCCTGGCGCCCGTTGCGCCCGCGCCGCTGGCTGCACCGCTGGCCCAGGCCCGCGAACCGCTGTCGGCAGGCCAGATCGCCAGCTGTATGGCGGCGTTCGGCGGAGACTCCTTCCAGGCCGTATCGCGCCAGGGCCGTCCGGTGCTGGGCACCTACCTGCGCGGCCCCGGTCCCGCGGTCTTCATTTCGGGCGCGCAGCACGCCAACGAAACCTCTGGCGTCGTCGGCGCCCTGCGCGCGGCGCAAACGCTGGCCGAGCGCGGCGACGCGCACTTCGCCCTGATCGCCGCCGAAAATCCCGATGGCTACGCGCTGTTCAACCGCCTGCGCGCGCACCACCCGCGCCACATGCTGCACGCCTCGCGCTACAGCGCGCTGGGCGACGACATCGCCTACCGCGAGCGCGCCCCGTTCTTCGAACGCGAAGGCCGCCACCAGGCGCATGCGATCAGCGGCGCGCAGCTGCACATCAACCTGCACGGCTATCCCGCCCATGAATGGACCCGGCCGCTGTCCGGCTACCTGCCTCGCCATTTCGAGCTGTGGACCATCCCCAAGGGCTTCTTCCTGGTGCTACGCCATCACCCGGGCTGGGGCGACCGCGCCCGCCGCCTGATCGAGGGCGTTACCGCCAGGCTGGCCCGCACCGTTCCCGGCCTGGTCGAGTTCAATGCGCGACAACTTGAACTATTCCAGGCGCACGCGCTCGAAACCGGATTCGACGTGCTTAACGGCATCCCGGTGCAGATCAGCGAAAGCGACCGCGAAGACCTGCCCATGGCGTTGATTTCCGAGTTTCCGGATGAAACCGTCTACGGCGAGCGCTTCGTTTTCGCGCATACTGTGCAGATGGAAACCGTCCTGGCGGCGACCGAGCTCTACCGCGCAGGGCTCTAGCGGCAAAAAGACCGGCGTAGCCAAGGACCGCGCCGGCACCCGACCTGTAAAACCATTAGAAAAATGAATATCCGAGAACGCAACCACGGCGATGACCTGGCCCTGGTGGACATCTGGCTCCGTTCGGTACGCGCCACCCACACGTTCCTGACGGAAAAGGAAATCCAGGCCATGTACCCGCAGGTGCTCAATACCGACCTGCCTTCGGTGCGGGTCTGGGTCTGTGAGGACGATGCCGGCGAAGTCGCTGGCTTCATGGGCCTGAACGGCAACAAGGTCCAGATGCTGTTCGTGGATGCCAACAAGCGCGGCAAGGGAGCTGGCCGGCGCCTGCTGAACTTCGCGCGCTCGCTGCACGGCACCCTGGTGGTGGACGTCAACGAACAGAATCCCCAGGCCCACGGCTTCTACAAGCACTACGGGTTCGAGGACGTGGGCCGCTCGGAGCACGACGACGCGGGTCGCCCTCGTCCCATCATCCACATGAAGCTGGCGGGCTGACGCCTGCCCGCCCCGCCAGGCGCCTAGCCTTTGGATTGCTCCGGATGCCTGGCCCGCCAGGCTTTCAGCGCTTCCCGGTAATCGTCCATGGCTTCGTTGTAGGTGTCATAGACACAGGGGATGCAGCCGCTGTTGCAACACTCTTCGGGTTCGGGCGCGACGGGCGGAACGGGTTGCGGGTCGTCGTCGGGGATCTGCTTGGTGCTCATACCCGAATCTTAGCGCCGAAGCCCGGCGCCAGCCGCCGCGTCCGCCTCTGGCAGCGGCCATTCGGCGCGGCGGATTTCGTAGCGACGCTTGCCAGCGCCGCCCGCTCCCGCCCCGCCAACCTGGCGCATGCCGCATTTTTCCAGCACCCGGCAGGACGCGGCATTCTCTTCCAGCGCCACGGCCGACAGCGCCTCGACCGGCAAGCGCCCGAATCCCAACGACAGCAGCGCCTGGGCGATTTCGGTGGCATATCCCATGCCCCAGCTCGCGGGGAGGAAGGCATAGGCGACCTCGACCTCGTCGCAGCCCCGCGACTGGGTGCGCTTCAAGCCCGCGCGGCCCGCCAGCGCGCCGCTGGCGCGGTCGGCCAGCACATACATGCCGTAGCCCAGCTCGGCCCAATGCTCGACGTTCTGCAACAGATAGCGGCGGCTGGCCGAGTCCGTCCGGGTGCCTCCCATGGTGGCCATGAGGCGCTCGTCCGCATGCATCGCGGCAATGAAGGAAAAATCAGTTTCGTCCATGCGCCGGGCTTGCAGCCGGGCGGTCTGGAAAGTGTCGGGGAGCAGTGCGGCGGACATGGCGGGCGGAAGGAATGGCGTGACGGAAATGATACCGGCGGACGGCCCGCCGGCCCATCGTCCAACGGACGAATCCCCCGGGCCGAGGCCGGCCCCGGGGCGTGGCTTTCAGCTGCGGTGCACGTCCGCGAACGCGATGCTCTCGTACTGGTCCGCCAGGGCCGCGGCGTTTTCACCGTAGCCCTGCGTGCCGGAAGCCTCTGTCATTGCTGGGCTGCAGGCCGAGCCTGGATCGCCGCGGGCGGCCAGGTGGCCTTGATGGCGTCGTAGATGCGCTTGCCCACGCGGCCGTCTTCCGGCAGCTTGCGCTTGACCTGTTCTTCGCGCACGGCATCGCGGGTCTTGCTGCCCGGGATGCCGTCGGCCACGCCTACGTCATAGCCCAGGCCGTAGAGCATCTCCTGGAGCTCCTTGATCTGCGCGCGCGACAGGCCGGGGTCGTCCGTGGGCCAGGCCGCGACGAGATCCGGACCGCCTTGCAGGCGATTGAGCAGCATCGACACCGCCAAGCCATAGCGGCGCGACTGGTTGTAATGCAGGATGGCGTCGAAATTCACGGTCGCCAGGAACACCGGGCCAGCGGAACCCGTGGGCGCGAACAGATAGGCCTGCTCCTCGTTGCCCGACGCCAACTTCAAGGCCGAGCCGTTGCCCTGCTTCACGCCGGCCTGGGCCCACTGGGCTATCGTGCGGCGGTCCTGCGAGCCCACGTATTCGGCTTCGGGCGAGGCCGGAATGGCAGAGGCCAGCTCGGCCGGCACACGCACTTCGATCACGGCGGGCAGGCTGTGCGTCCACTTGGCGCGGCGCTTGCGCAGGTGATTGGCGGTCGACGCCAACGCGTCGGGCAGCGAGTTGTAGAGATCGATCTTGCCGTTGCCGTCGCCATCGGCGGCCAGTTCATAGAACGAGGTCGGGATGAACTGCGTCATGCCGAAGGCGCCGCTCCAGGAACCGACGAAGCTGTCCGCCGGCACCACGCCGTCGCGCAGCAGGCGCACCGAGGCGTAGGCGTTCTTTTCCCACAGCGACTTGTTCTCGGTGCAGGCGCGCGTCAGCCAGGCGTCCAGCACATTGGTCCTGCCGACCTGGCGGCCGTAGTTGGTCTCGATGCCGAAGATCGCGACCAGCGTGGCCGGATCCACCTGGTATTGCTGGCTGATGGCCGACAGTTGCGGACCATACTTGGCGAGCACCCCCAGGCCGTCGCGCACGCGCTCTTCGTCCACGGTCTTGGCGATGTAGTCCCACCAGGCCTCGCGCCCCTCGGGCTGGCCCTTGGCCGATGCGACCGTGGTGGGCAGCAGCTTGGCGTTGGCGGTGTATTTGTCCCAATCGGCCACGGTCAGGCCGTTGGCCGTGGCGCCCTTGCGCAGCTTGGCGATGCAGGCCTTGGTGTCGAGTTCGGTCGGGATGATGACCGTGGGCGCGGGGGTGGCGGTGGCGGCGGGCGCCGCGGTGGCAGCCGGCGCAGCCGTTGCGGCAGGCGCAGCGGTCGCCGCCGGGACGGCAGCGGCCGGAGCCGCCGCGGGCGCAGGCAAGGTCGCGGGCGCGGGCAAGCTTGCCGGCGCGGGCGCAGCCGACCTGGGAGGCAACACCTGGCCGGCCCGGTCATCGGCCGGAGCCGCCGGCGCGGTGGCGGCTGGCGCGGGAGCGTCGTCGAAGCTGCGTTTGGGCGTCAGGGCCGGCAGGGTCTGCACCGGCACCGACGGCTGGGCGCGCGATCCAGTGGCTGAAGCAGGCCCCTGCGCCTGAGCGGCGCCGGCTGCGGCGGCGGCAAAAGCCGCGGCCAGCAGCACACGGGAGAAGGTGTCGATTCGAAGGCGTACGGAACGCTGACGCATGGCAATCCTGAAAAATCGAAGTCAGCCGGGATCGTACCGCGACCGACCGTCAAAATCGAACGGCCTCCTGGGCAGGCCCGCCCGCATTGCCGCCCAAACGCCTTGCAGGCTGGAAGCGACTTCGCGGCGCCCTAGACGACTCTCAGCCGAGGCTGCCCGGAGCCATCCGAAGCGCAGCCCCACCGGGGCGAGCATCGGAATGGCGCAGGGTGGCCTCGGCGGCTAAAGGACTCTGACATCCGCAAGCTCGAATCCCTGCCACCCGCACTTCGGTTTTGGGAAGCACGGTTCTTGAGCCGCCGGCGTCCGGACTGCGGGATTCCGATGCTCGCCCCGGTGGGGCTGCGCTTCGGATCCCTCCGCCCGGTCACCGGCTCACGGCATCTACCCATGAAGGGGATCCGAAAACCGTGCATTAGGCAGCCTGCCGCGCTTGCGCCGCCGCGCTCGCGGGCGGCGCGCGCAGCACGCGCCGGCACAGCAGCATGGCGATCAGGCTGAACAGGGCAAAGCCCACGGTCTGCCCCGCCAACACGCCTTCCGGGCCGCCGTAATGCGCGCCCAGCCAGACGAAGGGCAAGGTGCCCACGGTAGCGCGCAGCCAGCCGATGGCGGTGGAGTACGTGGCATAGCCCAGGTTGTTGAACACCGCGACGGCGACGAAGTACAGGCTGTTGAGCGCCCAGGCGAAACTGCCGTAGCGGCAGAAAAAAACGATCAGGTCGCGCCCAGGTCCGGTCACCTGGAACAGATCCGGCATCCAGGGCGCCAGCAAGGCCAGCAGGACCGCTACGCCGAAGCCATACGTCAAGGACCAGCGCGCGGTCACGCGCGCCGTCTCCTGTACGCGGTCCCATTGCCCTGCGCCCAGGTTCTGCCCCAGGATGGGTCCGATGGCGCCGGGCAGTACGAAGAACAGCGCGTAGGCCAGTTGCAGCACCCGGTCCACCACGGTGGCGCCCGCCATCACGCTGGAGCCGAAGCCGGCGTATGTGGACAGGGTGAAGATGACTGCCGCGGGCGTGGCCAGCGTGGTCAGCGCGGCAGGCAAGGCGATCCGCCCAATTGCGGCCAGGTGCGCGCGCAGCGCGGCGCCGGCGGGCCAAGTCACCAGGCGATGCTTGCCGAACACCAGCCAGGCGCCCAGCGCCACCGTGACCAGGCGGCCCATGCCGCCGGCCCAGGCCACGCCCTCCATGCCGCCGTCCAGCACGAAGATGACCAGCGGGTCCAGCGCCGCGACCGCCGCCGTCCCCGCCAGCAGCACCCACATGGACTGGCGGCCATGGCCGGCGGCGCGCAACAGGTTGGACAGCATCATGCCCACGCCCATCACGACCGCGAACGGGGTCGTGATGAGCACGTAGGACAGCAGATGCGCGCGCACGTCCTCCGCCAGGTCGATGGCTGCCGTGTAGGGGCCGATCACGGCCAGGAACAACGCGCCGGACACGAGCGCGGCGGCAACCATCAGCACCAGCGAGGCGCCCGCCAGCGCGCGGGCGCGCGGCGCATCGCCCGCCCCCAGCGCGCGCGACACCAGGGCAGTGCCGCCCACGCTCACGCCGATGCAGACCGAGATGATGGTGAACTGCGTCATCGATCCGAAGCCCACCGCGCCCAGCACCGCCTCGTCCTTGAGCGTGCCCAGGTACAGCAGCGACAGGAACTCCACCGCGAACACGGCCAGCATGCTGGCCCAGCCGGTCAGGACCATTTCCAGCACATGCGGGCCCATCGGCCCGGAGACGAAGCGGGCGCGCGGGTCGGATGCGGCGGTGGACAGGTTTTCAGAGGTCATGAGGATCGTGGATGGAGCGCGGTCAGACCGCGCGGTGAATTGCCAGGCCCGCGTTCAGCGGCCCGCGGGCGCGAACCAATACTGGTACACGCTGCCCTCATTCGAATACCAGGGCAACAGGCCGATGGTGTCGGATTCCCGGCCCACCGTCACCAGCAGGCCTCCCGCCTCGGGCCGCAGCAGCGCCACGTGGCGCCGCACACCCATGGACTCGTACTGGCGCCAGTCGTGCCGCACGCTGATCCACAGCCGGCCCTGCGTGCAACCGCCAAGGCGCCGGATGCCATCCGGCCTGGAAGGCTGGGCCGCGCCAGGCAGGGCGGCAGGATCCTGCTCGCCGTTCAACTGCGGCAGGCGGCCCAAGGCGCGCGCGCCCTGCCCGTCCAGCGCCAATATCTCCCATCCGTCCGCGGCGGCCGTGAAAGCCACAGTGGCCTCGGGTCCGGAACGCCATTCCGGCAACGGGTTGTCGGACATGCCCGGAAGGTCCAGGGGATACTGCAGGAACTTGCGCAGGTCCATCGATGCGCCGGCCTCGCGGTCGCCAGACACGAACTCGCCTTGCGCCCGATAGACGCCGGCCAGATCCGGGCATTCGGCCGGATCCGATGGCAGCGCCGCAAGCGTCCCGTCCCGAAACGGAGGCCAGGCAACCGACACCCCGTCGACCCGGGATGCGCCGCAGCCGCTCAAAGCCAGCGCAGCCAGCGCCGCCGCTGCAAGCCTGCTCACTCTCCACGCGCCGCACACCGCTGCCTTCATGCCTGCCCTCTGCTCTTGCCGGCCGCCGCGCTGGCCCAGGCCGCGCGTCCGACTATCGGTCTGGCGCGAACTATATCCGAATCCCGGCCGGCCGAATCCCGGCCGGCCGAATCCCGCACCGCGTTGCCAAGCGCGCGCCGGGAGAGAATAATCGGCTACTCCCTTCCGACCCGCGCCATGACACCGTTCCGAGGCAAGCTCCGCATCCGGCATCTGGAAATCGTGCTGACCGTCGCCGAATTGGGCAACCTGTCCAAGGCCGCCACGCAATTGCACAGCACACAGTCGGGGCTGTCGCGCGCCATCGCCGAGATCGAAGAGCTGGTCGGCGCGCGGCTGTTCGAACGCACCGCCCGCGGCACCACCTGCACGCCGCTGGGCGAAACCATGTGCCGCCATGCCCGCCTGCTGCTCACCGACTTCCGCAAGGCTGAGATCGATCTCGCCGCGGTCTCGCGCGGCGACGAGGGCAGCCTGACGGTAGGCTGTTTTTCGATGTTCGCGGGCTGGCCGGTGGCCGAGGCCGCGCGCGCCTACCGCCAGGCTTATCCGCGCATCACGCTCACCATCGAAATCGGCACGCATGAACGGCTGATCGAAGACCTGGACGCCGGCGCGCTGGACGTGCTGATCAGCCGCTTCTCGTCCACCGTCAATCCGCAGGTCTACCGCTCCACCACGCTGCTGGAAGATCCGGTAGTGCTGGCCTGCGCCACGCATCATCCGCTGGCCGGCCAGCCCGGCGCCACGCTGGCCGACTACGTGGCCTATCCCTGGATCACCGCCCTGCCCGGCAGCCGCATCCGCGGCGAACTGGAAATGTCGCTGCGCCAGGCGGGGCTGGCGATTCCGGATATGATCGGCGCCCTGTCGCTGGAATTCGGCCGCGAAATGCTGCTGGACGGCCTGTATCTGTGGATGCTGCCCGGCAGCGTGGCCGCTATCCGGCAGGCGCGCGGCGAGCTGGTGGTCCTGGCCGACCGGCCGGTCCTGCGCAAGTCGCCGCTGGCGGCCATCTGGCGCCGCGACCGCCCCAGCACGCGGCAGGCGCGCGCCTTCGCCGCCCAGCTCCAGCTCGCCATCCAGGCCGACGCCGTCGCATTGACGGCCTGAGCCTGCCGGCGCGTTGCGCGTTATTCTGGACAGGCAACACTTTTTGATCGGAGCACCCATGTACGACTGGCTCAACGCACTGCCCAAGGCGGAATTGCACCTGCACCTGGAAGGTTCGCTCGAACCCGAGCTGCTGTTCCGGCTGGCGCAGCGCAACGGCGTGGCGCTGCCGTGGCCGGACATCGAGTCCCTGCGCGCGGCCTACGACTACGGCAATCTCCAGGAATTCCTGGACCTCTATTACCGCGGCGCGGACGTGCTGCGCACCGAGCAGGATTTCTACGACCTGACCTGGGCCTATCTGCTCAAGTGCCGCGAGCAGAACGTCGTTCATACCGAACCCTTCTTCGACCCGCAGACCCATACCGATCGCGGCGTGCCGTTCGACGTAGTGCTGACCGGCATCAACCAGGCCCTCGAAGACGGCCGCAAGCAGCTGGGCGTAAGCAGCGGACTGATCCTGAGCTTTCTGCGTCATCTGCCCGAAGAGCAGGCCATGCGCACCCTGGAAGCCGCCCTGCCCCACCGCGACACGTTCATCGCCGTCGGCCTGGACAGCAGCGAAATGGGCTTTCCGCCGCGTCTGTTCCAGCGCGTGTTCGACCGCGCCCGCGCCGAGGGACTGCCGGGCGTTGCGCACGCCGGCGAGGAAGGCCCGCCGGAATACATCTGGGAAGCGCTGGACCTGCTGAAGGTGCTGCGCATCGACCACGGCGTGCGCGCCGCCGAAGACCCGAAATTGATTGCGCGCCTGATCGACGAGCAGATCCCGCTGACGGTCTGTCCGCTATCCAACACCCGGCTGCGCGTGTTCCAGCACATGCGCGACCACAACATCCTGTCGCTGCTGGACGCGGGCGTGAAGGTCACCGTCAACTCCGACGATCCCGCGTATTTCGGCGGCTACGTCAACGAGAACTTCCACGCGCTGTACGAGCATCTGGGCATGTCGCGGGCGCAGGCCCAGGCCCTGGCGGACAACAGCCTGGACGCGCGCATCCTCAAGTAGCCGGCGCTCCGGCCCCAGCCATGCGGATTGCGCATGGCAATGTTCAAAACCTGCATGCCTGGCGCGGCCCATTCCTCCCTACCATAGTCCGACCGCCGCGGCGCCTGCCGCGGCCGGGCTACAGACCAGAAACAAGGGGCAGGATATGAGTCAGTTCGTGGAAGCGTCGCTGCAGGCAGGCACGCTGACCGGCGTGCAGGAGAGCGGCGTGTGCCGCTACAGCGCCATTCCCTACGCGCAGGCGCCCGTTGGCCGCCTGCGCTTCGCACCGCCGCAGCCCGCAGCATGGCGCGGCAAGCTTTACGCCACCCGGCCGGGACCGGTCGCGCCGCAACAGCCCTCGCGCCTGCGCGGCGCCATGGGCGACTTCGACGCCGAACAATCCGAGGACTGCCTGCACCTGACCGTATGGACGCCCGCCGCCGACGGCAGGCGGCGGCCGGTGGTCGTGTGGCTGCATGGCGGCGCCTGGCAAAGCGGCGGCGGCGCGCTGGACTGGTATGACGGCGCGAACCTCGCGCAGCGCGGCGACATGGTGGTGGTCGCGGTCAACTACCGGCTGGCCGCGCTGGGCTGGCTGTACGTGCCTGGCCAGACGGCCAACGCAGGCCTGCTGGACCAGGAAGCCGCCATCGATTGGGTGCTGGACAACATCCAGGACCTGGGCGGCGATCCCGAGCAAGTCACCGTCATGGGCCAGTCGGCGGGCGCATCCTCGATCTGCGCCATGCTGGCGCGCCAGCCGCGCTTCTCCCGCGCCATCCTGCAAAGCGCGGCGCTGGGCCGGGGGTTTCGCAGCGCAAAGCAGGCCGATGCGCTGGGACAGGCCTTCCTCGCGGCCGCGGGCGCCGATTCCCTGGATGCCGCGCGCGCACTGCCCGTGGCGGCATTGCTGGCGGCGCAGCAGGCGCCCGCCGTCGCCGAAACGCTGCGCGCCGAAGGCAGCAGCCGTAGCCAGTTCGCGCCGGTGCTCGACGGCGCAATACTGCCGCACGATATCGCCCCCGCGCTCAAGCGGGCCTCGTCCCGCGCGGACGTGCTGGTCTGCTACACGCGCGACGAAATGGCCGCCTTTCCCGGCAATGGCCGCACAGCTGCCGACCAGGACCTGGGCGACGAGGTATTCGGCGCGCCCTCGCGCCAGTGGGCCGCCGACGCCGCGGCCCAAGGCCGCCAAGCCTGGCTGGCGCGCTTTGACGTGGCGCCCACGGCGGCCTTCGGCGCCTGCCATTGCATCGAGCTGCCCTTCGTCTTCGACACGTTGGCGGCATTCGCCGGCGCGCCCATGCTTGCCGGCCTGCCGGCGGAACAGGCGCGGCAGCTTGCTCACGCCACGCAGCAGGCGTGGATCGCGTTCATCCGCGGCGACGCGCCAGGCTGGCCGCCGGCCCCCCACATGCAGATCCTGGCCTGAACCGGGACGGCATGTGCGGGGCCGCGGGCGGACGCTGCCCGCGCATCAAACACACCAAAACAAGGGGAATTCCATGTTCAAGCAAACCGCGCTCGCGCTGGCGCTGCTGGCGCCGCTGGCGGCTGCCGCCGCCTATCCCGACAAACCCGTCAAGATCATCGTGTCCAACCCGCCCGGCGGTCCCGTGGACGTCATGCTGCGCGTGCTGGCCAGCAAACTGGGCGCTGCCTGGGGCCAGCCCGTGGTGGTGGAGAACAAGCCGGGCGCGTCCGGCATCATCAGCACCGGCGCGTTGGTCAAGTCCGCGCCCGACGGCTACACCTTGGGCATGGTCGTGGCCTCGTCCGTCACCATCGTGCCCTTCGCGGTGGACAGCCTGCC
The DNA here is from genome assembly GCF_003576205.1 of Achromobacter sp. K91. Taxonomy (NCBI): domain Bacteria; kingdom Pseudomonadati; phylum Pseudomonadota; class Betaproteobacteria; order Burkholderiales; family Alcaligenaceae; genus Achromobacter; species Achromobacter sp. K91. The sequence continues at coordinate 20,834 of NZ_QWFB01000027.1, forward strand.
ATTCGATACGCAGAAGGACCTCAAGCCGATCTCGCTGGTGGCGCGCACGCCCTTCATCTTCATCGTGCCCAAGGACAGTCCGCTCAAGACCTGGGAAGACTTCGTGCGCGAAAGCAAGACGCGCAACCTCAGCGTGGGCTCGTTCTCCATCGGCACGGCGTTCCACCTGGTCTGGGAACAGACGGCGCGGCGCGCCGGCATCAAGGCCTTGTACGTGCCCTCGTCTTCGTCGGGCAAGACGCAGAACGACCTGATCGGCGGCCAGCTCGACGTGGGCCTGGACGCGCCTTCGAGTTCCAAGGGCCTGATCGACAGCGGCCGCCTGCGCGCGCTGGCGATCACCAGCCCGGAGCGCTTCGGCGGCCTGCCCGACACGCCCACGCTGAAGGAATCCGGACTGAAGGACTACGCGCCGCAGCCCTGGATCGGACTGATGGCGCCCGCCGGCATTCCGGACGACCGCGTGGCGCTGATCCAGAAATCAGTGGCGGACATACTGAAGGAACCCGCGATGCGCGCGCAGATGGAAACCCTGGGCATGATTCCCATCGGCAGCACGCCAGAGGAACTGGCCGCGACCATCGAAGCCGACCGCGCCGACATGGGACCGCTGATCAAGGAGCTGGGCATCAAGCTGCAATAGCGGCGCATGCGGCGGCGCTGAGTTCGGTGCGACGCCCCTCAGCCCGCTCCCAGCGTGCGCAGGAACATCGCCGACAAGGGGCCGGACAGCGCTTGCGCGTCCCGCCGGCCCTGCGCGATGGAAGCGTCCACCGCGCCATGCATGCCGTGGTACAGGACAATGGCGGCCAGCGCCGCGTCGTCCAGCTTCCAGCAGCCGGCGCGCGCGCCGGCCTCGAGTATGGCTTCCAGCTGTTCCAGCACGGCGCTCTTTTCGGCCACGCCGCGGTCGGGATGCTGGGCGTCGTGGAACACCACATCATGCAGTTCGTAGCCGTCGAAGTAAGCCTCGACGCCGGCGCGAGTCCAGGCGCGCAGCCGCGCCACGCCGTCCTCCGGCGCACAGGCCTGCACTTCGCGGTCGATATGGTCCAGGAACCCTTGCGAGAACTTGGCCCGCAGCGCCGCCAGCATGTCGTTCTTGGACGTGAAGTAGTGATAGAAGGTGCCCTTGGCCACGCCGGCGCGTTCCACGATCTCGTTGATGGTCGTGGCCTCGACGCCCTTCTGGATGAAGAGCGCTTGCGCGGCCGCCATCAACTCGTCCAGCCGCACGGCGGCCGGCTTGGTGCGGGGCTTGGGAGCGGCGTCCGGGCCAGGCAGGGAAAGCGGGTCGTCGGGAGCAGCGGGCATATCGTCCAGGGGTCAGGTCAGCAGCAAGGCGCCAGTGTAGAGGAGGCACAGGGCCGCGATCAAAAGCTGAGAATCGTTCTTCTTTTCATTGACCGACGGTCGGTCGATGCATAGAATACGCCTTCCCCCACTCTGCGTCCCGCCATGCATCCCGCACGCCGCCGCGCCCTGGTCCTTGCCGTCAACCTGGGCAGCTTCATCACCATCCTGGACATCAGCATCGTCAACGTGGCGCTGCCCACCATGCAGGCGGCCCTGCGCATCGACATGGCGGGGCTGCAATGGGTAGTGGACGCCTACGCCCTGTTCCTGTCGGCCTTCATGCTGTCGGCGGGACCTCTGGGCGACCGCTATGGCCGCAAGCGTTCCTGGCTGGCGGGCGTGCTGCTGTTCACGGCGGGCTCCGCGCTTTGCGGGCTGGCGGACAACCTTACAGCGCTGCTGATCGGCCGCGCCGTGCAGGGCGTGGCCGGCGCCCTGCTGGTTCCAGGCGCGCTGTCGCTCCTGACCCAGGCCTTTCCCGATCCCAAGGAACGCGCCCAGGCCATCGGCATCTGGGCCTCGTGCAACGCAATTTCGCTCATCGTGGGGCCCATGCTGGGCGGCGTGCTGGTCGCCCACTTCAACTGGCAGAGCATCTTCCTCATCAACCTGCCGGTGGGCGCGCTGGCCATCGCGCTGGGCGCCTGGAGCATCACGGAAAGCGCCCATCCCGAACACGCAGCCTTCGATCCCGCGGGCCAGGCGCTTAGCGTGCTGTGGCTGGGCGCGCTGACCTATGGGCTGATCGCCGCCGGCGAACACGGCTGGGCTGCACCGCAAGCCACGGTCGCGCTCGCCATCGCCGCCGCCGGGCTGCTCGCCTTCCTGTGGGTCGAGCACCGCGCCGCGCGGCCCATCCTGCCGCTGGGGCTGTTCCGCGACGCAGGCTTCGCCATCACCAACTTCGCCTCCTTCGTGCTGGGCTTTTCCGCCTACAGCAGCCTGTTCTTCTTTTCGCTCTACCTGCAGCACGTGCAAGGACTGTCGCCACTGGCCACTGGCTGGCAGTTGGCGCCGCAGTTCGCCGCGGCCGGGCTGGTGTCGCTGGTGTTCGGCCGGCTCAACCTGCGCTTTGGCCTGCCGCGCCTGATGATCGCGGGCTTCGCCTTCATCGGCCTGGCCATGCTGGGCATGACGCGCTTCGAAGCGCACACGCCTTACCTCGTGTCCGGCTCCCTGCTGGTCCTGTTGGGCCTGGGCACCGGCCTGGCCGTGCCATCGACCAGCATGGCCGTGATGGCCACAGTGCCGCGCGAGCGTTCCGGCATGGCCTCGGCCACCATGAACGCGCTGCGCCAGACCGGCATGACGATAGGCATCGCGCTCCTGGGCGCGCTGATGAGCGGACGCGCCATCGAAGCGCTGACGGCCTCGCTCGCGCAACGGGGCGCGCCCGACGCGCGGGCGCTGGCGCGGGCCGCCATCACCTTGCATGAACTGCCGGCGCAACCCGCCAATGCGGCCGAACTGGCCGCCGCCGCGCTGGCCGGCGGCTTCCATGCCGCCATGCTTTTCGCGGGCGCCGCATCGTTGCTGGCGGCACTGTTGTTGCTGTTCCTCGCGCGCGGCGCAAAGAACGTCCTGCACGCCGCATGACTCGCGGATTCCGGCGCGCGGAATTCCATCGGCCGGAATCAAAACAGCCTGTTTTTAAGCGTTGGTAACAAACGCTCGCGCCGTCTTGCGCTTCGGTAAGATCCTCGTCCAATAACAGGTTAACAACCACGAGGAGAGCAAAGCATGCCTTACCGCAAACCCCTGTTCCGCCTGGCCCCGCTGGCGCTCGCCGCCCACCTGCTGATGGCGGGTCCGGCCGCCGCGCAAAGCGCGCCCGGCACGCAAGGCCCGCTGGTCCCCGCGCCCAATCCGGCATTGGCCGCGCAGATCGATCAACGCGCCAAGGCCATCGAAGACAAGCTCATCGCCTGGCGCCGAGATATCCACGAACACCCCGAACTGGGCAACCAGGAAAACCGCACCGCCAAGCTGGTCGCCGATCACCTGCGCGCGCTTGGCATGGAAGTGAAAACCGGCGTTGCCGGCACTGGCGTGGTCGCCGTGCTCAAGGGCGGCAAGCCCGGGCCGGTGGTGGCGCTGCGCGCCGACATGGACGCGCTGCCCGTCAAGGAGCAAGTGGACCTGCCCTTCGCGTCCAAGGCCAAGGGCACCTACCTGGGCAAGGAAGTGGACGTGATGCATGCCTGCGGCCACGACACCCACACCGCCATCCTGATGGCCACTGCCGAAGTCCTGGCCGGCATGAAGGACCAGCTCCCCGGCAGCGTGAAGTTCATCTTCCAGCCCGCCGAGGAAAGCCCCGCCGACTTCGAGCCCGACGGCAAGAAGATCTGGGGCGCCAAGATGATGGTGCAGGAAGGCGTGCTGGAGAATCCCAAGGTAGACGCCATCTTCGGCCTGCACGTGTCCAGCGCCTATCCGGCGGGCAAGCTCAGCTGGCGCAGCGGCCCTGCCATGGCCGCCGCCGACCAGTTCTGGATCGACGTCACCGGCAAGCAGACGCACGGCGCGCGGCCCTGGTCCGGCATCGACCCCATCGTGGTCAGCTCGCAGATCATCCTGGGCCTGCAGACCATCCCCAGCCGCCAGATCAACAGCATGCTGGAGCCGGCGGTCATCACCGTGGGCGCCATCCACGGCGGCAACCGCATGAACATCGTGCCGGACAACGTGGCCATGACCGGCACCATCCGCACGTATGACGAAGGCATGAAGAAGGACATCCACCAACGCATCGCGCGCACCGCGGACATGATCGCGCAGAGCGCGGGCGCCAAGGCGGACGTGCGCGTGGTGGAGCTGTACAACGCCACCGTCAACAATCCCGCGCTGACCGAGCAGATGGGCCCGACGCTGCGGCGGGTGGCGGGCGAAGGCAACTACGGCCTGCAGCCCAAGTCCACCGCGTCGGAGGACTTCTCGTTCTATCAAGAGAAGGTGCCGGGCATGTTCTTCTACCTGGGCGTGACGCCCAAGGGCACCGACGTCGAGAAGGCTGCGCCGAACCATTCGCCGCGCTTCTACGTCGATGAGTCCGGCCTCATCAACGGCGTGCGCGCGCTGTCGAACCTGACCGTGGACTACATGGCGCAGGCGCAGAAAGGCAGCTGATCCACGCGCCCCGCGCGCGTTTGAAAAATGCCCGCCGCGCGATGCGGCGGGCATAAGCAAACGGCTACAAATTCTTTGTCAGGCCCGGCCCGGCTTTCTACAGTACGCCCCTTTGCCGCCCCCGCGGCAGTCACGTAGAAGCCACGCCATGCCGATCTCCCGTCGAACCTTCATGCTTGCCGGCGCACTGGCGCTGCCGCTGGCGCGGCCGCGCATCGCGCGCGCATCCGCCTGGCCCGAGCGTCCGATCCGGCTCATCGTCACCTTCCCGCCCGGCGGCGCGAGCGACATCGCCGCGCGCCTCATCGCGCCCACGCTGGCCGAACGGCTGGGCCAGCCCATCGTCATCGAAAACAAGCCCGGCGCGGGCTCGACCATAGGCGCGAGCCTGGTCGCGCAGGCGCCCAACGACGGCTACACGCTGCTGATGTCGAACTCGGCGCCGCTGTCCATTTCTCCCGCCCTGATGCCCCAAGGCGGATACGACGCGCTCGCCAGCTTCGACCATATCGCGTACCTGGGCGCGGTGCCCACCGTGTTCGTCGTCCATCCTTCCGTGCCGGTATCCAGCTTTGCGGAGCTGACCGCCTGGATCCGCGCGCAGGACCAGCCGGTGCAGTACGGCAGCGGCGGACTGGCGTCGGTGGGCCAGATCGTGGGCGAGCTGTATGCCCGGCAAACCGGCGCGCGCCTGCAGCACATTCCGTACAAGGGATCTGGCGCCATGCGCAACGATCTGCTGGGCGGCCAGATTCGCTTCGCGGTGGACGCGTTGCCGCAGAACCTGCCCTTCCTGCGATCCGGCCAACTGCGCCTGTTGGCGGTCACCACAAGCAAGCCGGTGCCGCAGGCGCCCGACATCCCCGCAGTGGGCGAGCTGGGGTATCCGGGCCTGATCGCCGAGAACTTCGTCGGCCTGTCCGGTCCCGCCGGCTTGCCGGCCGCGGTCTCGCAGCGCTTGAACGACGCCATTGCGCAGACGCTGGCCAGCGCGGACATCCGCGCCAGGCTGGAGGGACAGGGCTTCGTGCTGGCGCAAAAATCCCCCGCCGAGTTCACCGACTTCGTCCGCCGCCAAGCCGCAGCCTGGGGACCGGTGGTGCGCGCCACGGGAGCCAGCCTGTGAGCGCCCGCCGCACGCTTGTGCTGTTCGGCCATCCGGGCCGCGGCGGCTTCAACGAAGCGGCCGTGCGTGGCGCGGAACGCGCCGCGCAGGCGGGCCAGCCCTTGCAGCTGGAATGGATCGCCGACCACGACGCCGCCGCGCGCGCCGAGCGCCTCGCACAGCTTTGCGCCACCGCTCCCGACCTGGTCATCGTGCATGGCGGCCAGGGCGATGCGCCCGTGGCCGAGGTGGCGCCACGCTATCCGCGCACGCAGTTCGCCATCACGCAGGGGCACCACACCGCCGCCAACGTCGCGTCATACGAGATCCAGCAAGAGCACTCGGCTTTTCTTGCCGGGGTGTTGGCGGGCCTGCGCGCGGCCAACGGGCGGGCCGCCCATCTGTCCGGCGAAAAAGTGCGGCCCGGCCTGAAGGGCCGCGCCGCCTATGCCGATGGCGTGCGGCGCGTCACGGGCCAGGATCCGCTGACCGCCTTCTGCGGCAACCAGCACGACCCGGCGCTGGGCGCGGCATGGGCCCGCGCGCTGTCCGCCCGCGACGCCCGCGTACTGTTTGCCATGATGGACGGCGGCCGCGATGGCGTGACGCGCGTGTGCCGCGAAACGGGCGTGTGGCAGATCGGCAATGTGCTGGACTGGGTGGCGCGCGACCCGCAGGTCTATCTGGCATCGGCGCTGGCCGATTCGGGACTGTGCGTGCAGCGCGCCGCCGCCGACCATGCCGCGGGCGCGCTGGCGGTGAGCCGCGTGACCCGTTACGGCCTGGAGGAAGCCGCGTCGCTGCGGCTGGTGCTGGGCACGAAAGTCGGCGCGGAAGAACGCCGTATTTTGGATGAGTGGGCGGGCCGGCTCGCAGCGGGAACCCTGGACATTGCATCCGACTACGCGGGGCCGGAATTCACGCTGCCGCCCCCTGCCCGCGCCGGCTACGCGGTCGCTTCGAACGCCTGGTGATAGGAAACGTCCCCATGCGCCGCACCCGTGTAGGCCTGCGCCATGAAGTACTCAGGCGGCACGCCGGGATACGTCAGCGCGGGCGTCTGCGCAAAACCGAATCGCGTGTAGTACGCCGGATCGCCCATCACCACGCAGCCCGCCGCACCCAATGCCTTCAAGCGCGCCAGACCGTCCCGGATCAAGGCCGCGCCTATGCCCCGGCCTTGCAGTTCCGGGAGCACCGCGACCGGCCCCAGGCCGTACCAGTCCGCCGAACCGTCGCTGATCGTCACCGGAGAAAACGCGACATGGCCCGCGACACGCCCGTCCACCCGCGCCACCAGCGACAGCGTCAGCGCGCCGGCCTCGCGCAGCGCGTTGGTGATGTGGCCCTCGGTCTGCTGGCTGTGGGGATTGTCTTTGAAGGCGGCCTGCGTCAGCGTGAAGATCGCCTCGCGGTCGTCCGGTGTTTCGGGAAGGATGTGCATGCCTCGACTCCTGTAGGCTCAAGCGCAAAGTGTAGCCGGGCATAGTCGCCATTCCGCATTGACGCCTGCCGGCACGGTGGCTACAGTGGCCGGCAGCCCGGCGCCGCGTCATCGCATCGGCGCCCAGCCCCTTTCCGAACCGCCCGCGGCGCGCCGCGGCCCTACTCTGGACCCCTATGAAAAGCTACCGTGTCGGCATCGCCGGCTTCGGCGCCATCGGCCAGGCCGTGGCGCAATCCCTGGATGCCGGCGTGCCCGGCCTGACGCTCACCGCCGTCGCGGTGCGCGATCCCAAGGCTCCGCCGGCCTTTGCCTGGACTCAGGCCGCGCCCGCCTACACCACCATCGATGCGCTGCACGAACACTGTGACGTGGTCGTGGAATGCGCCCCCGCCGCGGTGTTCCGCGACATCGCCGAACCCGTGCTGCGCGCCGGCAAGAAGATGGTGGTGCTGAGCTCGGGCGCGCTGCTGCGCCATGACGACCTGATCGAACTGGCCCGCCAGCACCACGGCCAGATCCTGGTGCCCTCGGGCGCCATCCTGGGCCTGGACGCCATCACGGCCGCCGCCGAGGGCGTCATCCATTCCGTCACCATGATCACGCGCAAGCCGGTGCGCGGCCTGCTGGGCGCGCCCTACCTGACGGACAACAACATCGATATCGCGGACATCACCGAGCCACGCCTGATCTTCCGCGGCTCGCCACGGGAAGCGGCGGTGGGCTTTCCGGCCAACCTGAACGTGGCGGTCAGCGTGTCGCTGGCCGGCATCGGCCCGGACAAGACCACGCTGGAAATCTGGGCCGATCCCTCGCTGGAACGCAATCTGCACCGCGTCGAGGTCGTGTCCGACTCGGCCTCGTTTTCGATGGAAATCCAGAACATTCCGTCGGCCAATCCCAAGACCGGCCGCATCACCGCGCAAAGCGTGGTCGCCGCGCTGCGCAAGCTGACCGGTCCGCTGCGCGTGGGTACCTGAATCGCGGCGGGCGCCGCGCTAGGCCGCCGCCCGCCGCGGCCCGTCCACCGGGCGCAAGCGCTCTACCGGAGCGCCCGCCCGCGCCATCGGTCCCGCCCGCCAGTTCCCGGCGCCATCCAGGTCCAGCCTGTGCGTATGGAACACGTCCAGCGTGCTGCGATGTCCCACGCTGACCAGCATGCATGAGGGCAGCGCCTCGCGCAGCAGACTGTACAGCGCATGCTCCAACCCTTCGTCGGTAGCGGACGTGGCCTCGTCCAGGAACACGATGGCGGGCCGGTTGTAGAGCACGCGCGCGAACGCCACGCGCTGCTGTTCGCCGATGGAAAGCATGCGCGACCAATCCGCGACTTCATCCAGGCGCCCGGCCAGATGTCCAAGGTTGACCAGCCGCAGCGCGTCGGCCAGGCGCGCATCGTCCTCGGGCTGCGCCAATCCCGGATACGCGACCGCGCCGCGCAAGTCGCCCAGGGGCAGATAGGGCCGCTGCGACAGGAACAAGGCAGAGGCGCCCTGCGGCCGGCGCACCGCACCCTGCGCATAGGGCCACAGGCCCGCCAGCGCGCGCAGCAAGGTGGTCTTGCCGCTGCCCGACGGTCCCTTGATCAGCAGGGCCTGGCCCGGCCGCAAGTTCAGGTTCAGGTCGCGCAACAGCACCGTGCCGTCGGGGCGCGACACTTGGACGGATTCGATATCCAGGCCGTCCGGCAGGCTCTCCGTCCGCACCGAAGGCAACACGCGCGCAGCTTCGTTGGCGTCCAGAAAACCGTTCAACCGGTCCAGCGTCGCGCGGTACTGCGCGAAGGTGTCGTAGGAGGTGCGGAAGAACGACAAGGAATCCTGCACCTGCCCGAAGGCCTGCGAAGTCTGGATCACGTCGCCCAGCTTGATCGCGCCGCTGAAAAAGCGCGGCGCCTGCAGGATGAATGGGAACACCACGGCCACCTGGCTCACCGACAGGTTGAAGCCGTCGAACTTCAGCCCCCGGTACACGCGCGCCCACAAGTTGGCGATGTAGGCCGAGAAACGCGTCCACAAGGTGGCACGCTCCACGTTCTCACCCTGATAGAACGCCACGTTCTCGGCGTTCTCGCGCAGGCGCACCAGCGCGTAGCGGAAGTTCGCCGTCAGGCGCTCGGACAGGAAATTCAGCTTGATCAACGGACGCCCGATCTTGAACGCGAACAGCGTCGCCACGATCACATACAGGTACACCATGAACACCATGGCGCGCGGGATCTCCACGCCCGCCACCGTCAAGGCGCCGGACAGGCCCCACAGGATGGACGTGAACGCCACCAGCGAGACGACCGCGCTCAGCGCGCCGATCGCCAGCGTGCGCGACCCCGTCACGAACATGGCGATGTCCTGTTCGATGCGCTGATCGGGGTTGTCGACCGGAGAGTCGACGAAATGGCCGCGGTAGTAGGCGCCCGCGCCCAGCCAGTCGCGGGTCAGCCTGTCGTTGAGCCACACGCGCCAACGGATGTCGAAAGCCTGCCCGGCATAACTGTCGGCCAGGGTGCGCATCACGTGCACACAGGCCAGCACCGAGAAGATGCCCAAAAAGCGCCAGAAGGCGCTCTGATCCAATGCCTGCAACGCGCTGTAGAAGCCGTTGTACCAAAACGAAAACAACACCGTCATGCGCACGGCGAACATCGCCAGGAACAACAGCAGCGCCAGCGTCACCAAGGGCCGCCAGCTGCGCCTGGGATCGAGATACGGACGCGCCAACCGCCAGAACTTGCGTCCCCAGTCCGTGTAGCGCGCAAGCAAGCCCCCGACCAGCACCAGCGCGACGGCCGAAATGCCGAACGCGCGCGCCAACCAGAGCCCGCTTTCCGCCAGTTGCTGCTGCCAGTTCAGGTCCATGAGTCGATTGCCCTCCGATACGCGTTTCTGGTTAGACGAGACGCACGCATCGAGTTCCGGCGCAGGAGCCGTTTTAAGCCTGGCTTAAGCGTTCCGGCGGGGCGATCGAAAGCCGTCTGACAGCAAGACGGGCCACGGCGGCTATCATGAGCGCCTGAGCAGCAATACCGGCAGGTAAGGAACCATGGACAAGATCCGGCTAGACAAGTGGCTGTGGGCCGCGCGCTTCTACAAGACGCGCAGCCTGGCCGTGCAGGAAATCGGCAAGGGCCGGGTGTTGGTGAACGACCAGCCCGCCAAGCCCGCGCGCGAAGTCGCGCCAGGCGATCTGGTCACAGTGCGCAAGGAGGACCCGGCGCTGCATGTACGGGTGATGGCCGTCAGCGGCGTGCGCGGCCCCGCCCCCGTCGCGCGCCAGCTCTACGAGGAAACGCCCGAAAGCGTGGCGGCGCGTGAGCGCGCAGCGGAAATGCGCCGCCTGGCGCCCGAGCCCGCGCTGGGCATAGAAGCCGGACGCCCGACCAAGCGCGACCGGCGGCTGATAGACCAGATGCGGGGCAAGTAATTCCCCGGGCGCCGCCGGAACGCGTACGCATGTCCCGGCCGCCTTCCACGGCGCTCAAGCAGCCTCGTCCGCCAACACCGCCACTGTCTGCACGCTGGTGTACTCCAGCAGCCCTTCCAGCCCATTCTCCACGCCCAGGCCGGACTGCTTGCGCCCGCCGAACGGCACGTCCGGCGACATGGCGTGGATATGGTTGATCCATACCGTGCCGGTTTCCAGGCGCCGCGCGATGGACCGCGCCAGCGCCAGGTCCTTGGACCACACCGACCCGCCCAGTCCATAGTCTGTGTCATTGGCGCGTTGGACGACCTCGTCGATGTCCCGGTATTTCAGCAAGGGCAGCACCGGTCCGAACGCCTCTTCCACCACGCTGCGCGCATCGTCCGGCGGATTGTCCAGGATGGCGACCGGCACGAAATAGCCCTTGCCTTGCGGAATGTCGCCACCGGCCAGAAAGCGCACGCCGTTGCGATGCGCATCCGCGATGAGATCCTTGACCCGCTCGTACTGCGGGCGGTTCTGGATCGGCCCCAGCCCTGTCCCCGGCTGCGCGCCATCTCCCATGACCACGCCCCGTGCGTGTTCCACCAACGCCGCGGCGAACTCGTCATAGATGGATTCATGCACATACAGCCGTTTGGTGGCCAGGCAAAACTGCGAGGAATTTCGGAACGCTCCCCAGAACAGCTTGGCAGCCGTCTCGCGCACGTCCACGTCCGGCAGCACGATGGCGGCATCGTTGCCGCCCAGTTCCAGCGTGATGCGTTTGAGCCTGCCGGATGCGCTCTGCATGACGCGCCTGCCCGTCGCGGTCGAGCCGGTAAAGGCGATCTTGTCGATGCCCGGATGCTCGGTCAGCCAGGGCCCCAGCCGGTCTCCGCCGCACACCACGTTCAGCACGCCTGGCGGCAGCAGGTCGCGAAACAGTTCGCCCATCTTGAGCGAAGTCAGCGGCGTGAATGGCGACGGCTTCAACACGACGGTGTTGCCCGCCAGCAAGGCCGGGGCGATCTTCCAGATGGCCAGCGTCATCGGAAAATTCCAAGGCGCGATCGCCGCCACCACGCCGATAGGCACATGGCGAGTCTCGAACACGCGGCCGGCGCCGTCGTTCAGCCGCGTGGCGGGCAGATCGCGCGCCGCGGTCGCGCGCAGCCAGGCGACGCAACGGCCGACCTCGGCACGCGCGTCGGCGTGAGGCTTGCCCTGCTCGCGCGTGAGCAGGCGCATGAAGCCTTCGGTGTATTCCTCCAGTCTGTCAGCCATGGCAAGAAGCGCTGCCTGGCGCCGTTCCAAGGCCGTCTCGCTCCATTGCGCAAATGCGCGCGTCGCAGCCGCAACTGCTTCGTTCAACTGCGCCAGCGACGCGTCCGGCACGGTGGCAATGCGTTCCTCCGTGGCGGGATTGAGCACATCGAAGGTTTGCACCGACGTTTCCGCGCGGCCATCCACCGTCATGGTGTAACCGGAATCCAGATTCAGCTGCATGGTTCTATGCCTGTTTCGCGTTGGGTTGTTCGGGACAAAGGACCTGGCGCCCCACCACGCGCCCAGCCGCCAGATCGAGTAGCGCTGCCTGGGCGTCCTGCAGGCAGCGGCAGGAAATCGGAATGGCGCGCGGCCCGCGTTCCCGCACCAAGGTCATGAGTTCCTGCAATTCGGCCAGCGTGCCGATGTAGGACCCTTCGATGCTGATGGCACGCATGGGCACCAAGGCCGGCGACAGCGGCAATTCCCCGCCGAACAGCCCGATCAAAATCAATTGCCCGCCTTTGGCCAGCAGATCCATGCCCTGCTTCACCGTGCCCGCCGCGCCCACGCAATCGATCACCGCCCAGATCTCGCCCGCGGCGCGTCGAACCTCGTCCAGCGCGTTTGCGGCATGCGCGTCCACGGCAAGGCTGGCGCCGGCGGCCAGCGCGGCGCCCCGGCGCGCGCCATCGGGTTCCAGCACGATCACCTGCGGACACCCCAAGGCGCGCAGCAAGCTCACGCACATGAGGCCCAGGCCGCCTGCGCCGACCACTACGACCGTTTCCGCCTGCAGCACCTCCGGCGCAATCTTGCGGATGGCGCTGTAGGACGTCAGGCCCGAGCATGCGTAGGGCGCGGCCTGCTCTGGTCGCAGGTCGCCGATATCGATCAGGTAGCGGGCGTCCGGCACCAGAATATGGTCGCTATAGCCGCCCGGCCGAAAGATCCCCAGGAAGCGCGGTGCGGCGCACAGGTTTTCGCGACCGCGCCGGCAGACCTTGCAGTCGCCGCAACCGATCCATGGATACACCAGAAAGCGCTGTCCCGCGACAACCCCATTTGCATCTGGCCCGGCGGCGACCACCACGCCCGCTGTCTCATGGCCCAGAGTCAACGGCAGCGTGACGCCGCGCTGCTCCACGCGCAGGCGCTTGTCGCCGCCCAGATCGTAGTAGCCCTCCCACGTATGCACGTCGGTATGGCATACGCCCGCGGCAAGCACCCGCAGCAACACCTGCGCGCCTTGCGGTTCGGGCGCCGGGCGCTCGATGGGAACCAGCGGCTGACCAAAGTCGGTTACGTCATAGCTGATCATCGCATCGCCTGCTTGATCAATGGGCAGCCGCCGCGGTCTTCGGGCCGGAATGCGACGTCGCCCGGGATGACCGCCACCTGTTTGTACAGATCCCACTCGCCGCGGGATTCCTCCGGCTTCTTCACTTCGAACAGATACATGTCGCGCACCACCCGCCCGTCCGCGCGCAGCCGTCCGTTGCGCGTCATGAAATCGTTGATGGGCGTCTCCCGCATCTTGGCCATCACGGCGTCGGCGTCCTTGGTGCCGGCCGCCTTGACCGCGTTCAAATAATGCAGCACCGCGCCGTAGGTACCGGCCTGGGTCATGGTCGGCTTGCGCCCGACCTTGTCCTGGAAGCGTTGCGACCAGGCCCGCGTGGCGTCGTTCTGGTCCCAATAGAACGCCTCGGTCAACAGCAGCCCCTGGCCCAGGGGCAGTCCGATGGACTTCACGTCCGAGAGGAACGCCAGCAGCGCCACCAGCTTCTGCTGGCCGCCCGGCCGGCCGATACCGAAGTCCGCCGCCTGCTTGATCGCGCTGATCACGTCGTTGCCGCCCAGCGCCAGGCCGATGATGCCCGCTTTGGAAGTCTGCGCCTGCAGCAGATAGGAACTGAAGTCCGGCGTATTCAGGGGCGAACGCACAGCCCCCAGCACCTTGCCGCCGTTCTTCTCGATGACCGCGGAGGCGTCGGCCTGCAGCGCGTAGCCGAACGAGTAATCCGCGGTCATGAAATACCATTCCTTGCCGCCCTGTGCGGACACCGCCGCGCCCGTACCGTTGGCCAGCGCGTAGGTATCGTAGGTCCAATGGACGGTGTAGGGCGAACACGCCTTGGCGGTCAATTCCGAGGTCGACGCGCTCGTCACCATGACGATCTTTTTCTTTTCGCGGCCGAGTTCGCTGATGGCCAGCGCCAGCGCCGACGTGGGCAAGTCGGTGACCATGTCCACGCCATCCTGGTCGAACCAGCGCCGCGTCGCCGCGCTGGCGACGTCGACCTTGTTCTGGCCATCGGTGTACACCAGCTCGACCGGCTGGCCCAACACGCTGCCGCCGAAATCCTGCACCGCCATGCGCGCGGCCTCTACCAGGCCCTTGCCGCCGATGTCGGAATACGCCGAGCTCATGTCCGCCATTACGCCGATCTTCACTGGGCCGCCGGCTGGCTGCGCTTGTGCGCCTGCCGCAACGATAGCGGCGCCCGCCAACGCGTACACCGTTTTCACGATTGCCATCGATATGTCTCCGTTATGAGTAAACGCCATTTGCGCAGCAACTGGCCTATTGCCCCGGCCCGAGTCCTTTTGTATCGTAGGCACGCATTTTTCAGCTTCGTCCAAAGCGACGATTTTCGTGTTGCTTGCGGGTTTCCCCCGAGCCGGCGCGCAGTCGTTCCTCACCCAACAGGCAGATCATGCGCCCTCTGTTTTCGCCCGGACATGCGCTGGCCAGCGGCAAGCTCGGCATCCCCGCTGCCCACGCCGACCACATCCCGCGTGAATCGCTGTGCGCGCTGGTCTGTGCGCCCGGCAGTCCCAAGATCGTCCTCGCGCGCGGCCCCGCCGGCTATGGCAAGACCACGCTGCTAGCCCAGTGCCTGGCCCGCTTGAGCGCGCAATCCGTGCGCGGTGCGTGGCTGACGCTGGACCGCGGCGATAACGATCTGCCGCGCTTTCTGCGATGCCTGACCGCCGCGCTGGAACCCTTGGCCGCACCGCCCGGGGCGCTGGCGGACATGGAGGCCGACGACGCGCTGGCGCTCGCCCTCATCGAAGCCATCGCTACGCAAACCGCCCCCTTTGCGCTGGTGCTGGACGAGTTCGAGTCCATCGTCGCGCCAGGCGTGCTGGACTTCGTGCAGAACCTGATCAACCGCCTGCCGCCACAGGGCCGGCTGCTGATCGGGTCGCGTCACGCCACCGGCCTGGAACTGGGACGCTTGCGGGCCGACGGCCGGCTGCTGGAAATCGACGCCGCCCAGCTTTGCTTTTCGCTGGACGAGACCACCCTGTTCTTCGCCCGGCGCAACCCTGCGATCACGCGCGCCGAAATCGGCCAGCTTCATCACAAGACCGAAGGCTGGATCGCCGCGCTCTGGCTGGCCTGCGCCTCACTGGCGCGACAGGACTCCGCCTCGGCGTTCATCGAACGCTTTTCGGGCAGCGACCAGTCCGTCTCTGACTATCTGGCTCAGGATGTGCTCGCCGGACAGACGCCCGAGTTGCGGCGCTTTCTGTTGCGCACCAGCATCCTGAAGCAACTGAACGCGGCGCTATGCCAGGCTTTGCTGCCGGACCTGGACTGCGGCAGCATCCTGCGCGAACTCGAAGACGGGCAGATCCTGCTGTCGCGCTCCTCCGCGGATGCGGCTCAATACCGTTACCACGGCCTGTTCGCGAGCTATCTGCAATCCAGACTGCGGCAGCAGGATCCAGCGGACATTCCCGCGCTGCATCTGGCGGCCTCCCGCTGGTACGCCGAGCAGGGCCGTCCCGTTCCTGCCATTGATCATGCCATCGAAGGCGGCGACTTCGATCAGGCCCTCGCCTTGCTGGCGACACACGCGGAAGCGCTGCTGGCCGAGGGGCGCATGCGGCTGCTCTCCCGCTGGTTCACGCAATTGCCCGCGGCCGTCCTGGCCCGCCGCCCGGCGCTGCAGGCGGTGCAGGTGTGGGCAACCTGTTTTACGCGGGGCGCCAGCGAGGCTTCGCTGCAAATGGACGAGCTGAGGCTGGCTTGCAGCCCCGATCCCGACGTCCGCGCGCATGTGCAGGCCCTGCGGCCCTTGCTGCTCTCCATGACCGATCGCCACGAAGAGGCCTACGCGCTCGGCATGCCCGGCATCGCCGCCGCGGCAAACGCATCCACCTTCGCCGCGACTGCCTTGGCCAACGCCATGGCCAACGTCGCAGCCGTGCTTGGCCGCTACCAGGAAGCGCAACAACTGCTGGATGCCGCCCGCCGCGCGCAGAGCCTAGCCGCCAGCGCCTTCAATCAGATGTACTCCGAAGCGGTGGAGGGCATCATCGACTTGCAGGAGGGCCGCATGCGTCAGGCTGGCGCGCATTTCCGCATGGCGGTCCACTCCACCCGCAAAGGCGCGTACGGCCAGGCCAACGGCAACGCCTGGGCCGGCGTGCTGTACGCGGCCGGGGTATACGAAGCCGGCGATCTGGAGCAGGCTGCCCGGCTGTTGCGCGTCTACGTGCCGCTGGGGCGGGACACGGGACACCCGGACCATCTGATACTCGGTTATGTGATGCTGGCGCGCATCGCCTTTCTGTCGGGCGACATCGTGCAGACCTTTTATCTGCTGGGCGAACTGGAGTACCTCGGCCATCAACGCCGCCTGCCCCGGATTGCAGGCAGCGCTCGCGTGGAGCGCGCGCGCGTGCTGCTGCTGCAAGGACACCCGCAGGCCGCGCACGACGAGCTCAGGCGCGCGGAAGACGACGATCTGTGGGCTCGCATCGAAACGCTGCGCCTGCCTTCCAACGACTTGCTGTACCCGCGGCTGGGGATGCTGCGCGTGCAGTCCTACACGGGCAGGCCCGGGGATGCGTTGCGCCAGCTGGATGCGGACATTGCGCGCGCCGTATCGGCCCGCCGCGTCCGGCGCGCCTACAAGTTGGGGATATTCCGCGCCGTCGCCCTGGCGCGCGCGGGCGATGAAGCGCAAGCCCACCAGCAGCTGACAACCTTGCTGGACACGGCGCAGCGCGAGGGACTATGCCGCGTGCTGGCTGACGAAGGCAGCGCCTTCCTCTCGCTATTGCCGCGCTTTTTCTCCTCGCCAGTCGGCTGCGCATGGTTGAATGGCTGCGCGTCAGCCCAGGCCTGGTTCAACCGTTTCCAACGCCATGCCGGGATGCCCGTGGACTCCAGCCCGGCCGCGCCAGCCGCCGAGCGCGCGCCGGCCGACGCCTTGACGGCCAAGGAACTGAACGTGCTGCGCCTGGTCGCGGACGGCCATTCCAACAACGCCATCGCCCAGCGCCTGTTCGTATCCGAAAGCACCGTGCGCACCCATCTGCGCAACCTGAACGTAAAACTGTGCGCCGACAGCCGCACCCGCGCCGTGGCCCTGGCGCGCGAAGCCGGTCTGCTGTAAGGCCGGGACTGGCTGGCCTGCCGGCGATTAAGATAGGGACTTTTGCGCGTGTCCATCATGAAAAGCAGTTCTACAGGCGGCCTGGTCTATTCCACAGACGGCGGCCGCATGTGCCCCGAATGCCGCAAGCCGCTGGCGCAGTGCCTGTGCAAACAGGCACAGACGATTCCCGCCGGCGATGGCGTGGCCCGCGTGTCGCGCGAAACCAAGGGGCGCGGTGGCAAGAGCGTCACCGTGATCAAGGGCCTGGCGCTGGACGGCGCGGCGCTGAATGCGCTGGGCAAACAGCTGCGCAACGCCTGCGGCTCCGGCGGAACGGTAAAGGACGGCGTGATCGAAATCCAGGGCGACCACTGCGAGCGCGTCATGGAATCCCTGCAAAAACAAGGCATCCGCGCCAAGCGCGCGGGCGGCTGACACCGACGGAGCACCAGCAATGACCGAACCCCAAACCAGCGCCGTCGCCAGTTGGCACGCCCATGTCTATTTCGACGCCGCCAGCCGCGACGCCGCCCACGCCCTGCGCGAACGGATCGCCGCGCGCTTTGCCGGCCAGATGGAACTGGGGCGCTTCCATGAGCGCCCCGTCGGCCCGCATCCCCAGTGGAGCTACCAGATTGCCTTCACGCCCGAGCGCTTCGCGGAGATCGCCACCTGGCTGACGCTGCACCACGGGGCGCTGGATGTCTTCATGCATCCCAACACAGGCGACTCCCTGCGCGACCACCGCGACTGCGCGGTGTGGATCGGACGCAGCTACACGCTGAACCTGCAGGCGCTGGGCGCCTGAGCAGCTACAGCGCGCGGCCCACGATCAGCGAATCCAGCGCCATCATGGGATCGCTGCTCTTGCCTTCGTACGGCAGGCGGCTGAGCACGTAGCGCATCGCGTTGATACGCGCGCGCTTCTTGCAGTCGGACTTGACCACCACCCAGGGCGCATCGGCCGTGTCGGTGTGCGCGAACATCGCCTCCTTGGCCCGGGTGTAGTCGTCCCATTTGTCCAGCGAGGCCAGGTCCACCGGGCTGAGCTTCCACTGCTTGAGCGGATGCACCTTGCGCTGCAGGAAACGGCGGCGCTGCTCTTCCTGGCTGACCGAGAACCAGAACTTGATCAGGTGAATGCCGCTGCTGACCAGATGGCGCTCGAAATCCGGCACCTGGCGCAGAAAGTCCAGGTATTCGTTCTGGGTGCAGAAGCCCATTACGCGCTCCACGCCGGCGCGGTTGTACCAGGAGCGGTCGAACATGACGATCTCGCCCGCGGTGGGCAGATGCTGCACGTAGCGCTGGAAGTACCACTGGCCCTTTTCCGTATCGGAGGGCTTCTCCAATGCGACCACGCGCGCGCCGCGCGGGTTCAGGTGTTCCATCATGCGCTTGATGGTGCCGCCCTTGCCGGCGGCGTCGCGGCCTTCGAACAGGATCACGACGCGCTGGCCGGTGGCCTTGACCCAGGCCTGCAGCTTCAGCAGTTCGACCTGCAGGTTGTACTTCTGCTTTTCGTAGTTACGGCGCAGCATGCGGTGGCGATAGGGATAGATGCCTTCGCGCCAGTCCGCGGCCAGTTCATCGTCAGGATTGCGGCGCGTGCGCGGCGCTGCCGAATTGGCTTCCAGCAACGCGCGATGCACGGCCTGCGCGTCGTCCGGCGACAGTTCCTCGATGACCGAGCGCAGCGCCTCGCGCGCCTGGGCCGGTGCGCTGACGTTGTAGCGGCGGGCGATATCGGCCAGCACGGCCACCGTCTCCTGACGCGCGGCGTCCTGGCGCGCGACGACGCGCTTGCGCACATCGAGAGCCGGCTCGGCGGCGGCCGCGGCCGACACGGCGTCGCCAGCCGCGGGCGTCCTGGCCGCGCGCGGCTTGCGGCTGGTGGTCACTGGCGTGACGACGGTCTTGACTACCGTCTTGACGGCCGGCTTGGTTACCGCCCTGGTGGCAGCGCCTGCGGTCCGCTTGGCCGCGCGCTTGCGCGGCGTCTCGGCTACGGCTTGTTCGGTGGCTGGCGTTGTCTTGTCTGTCATCGATCCTGTCCTCGCTACGCTGATCGTCCTGTCCGCGCCTGTCAGGCTTGCGCCTGGGGCCGCTGTCGGGAAAAGCGCAAACGCTACTCCGAGCCCTGCCCTGCGGATTTGACTTCGATCAAACGTTGTAACATTTTTGCAGAGCGCACAGCCGCTACACTGGCCTCCCGTCACCCGCCCCTGCGCCATGTGGTCATTCATCAAACGGCTATTAGCCGGCCCGACCCCGCCCGAAGATCCCCTGCGCGAAACCCTGAGCTTCGATGAAGCCGGCTTCACGCGCAGCAGCGAACTGGCGCGCGCGCTGGGCCAGCGGGAATTCTGGCCCTGGAGCGAGATCCATGAATTCGGCTTCCGCTATACGCAGGCCGTCTTTCCCGACCCCTGGTCGGGCGACTACATGGAAGGCCTGTGGTTCCTGCGCGTGCCCAGCGACGGCGGCGGGCTGATGGCCATGGAGTTCGACGAGGCCACGCTGGACGCCGAACGGCTGCCTCCCGCCCTGCAACGGAACATGCCCGGGCTGGACATGAACGCACTGCGCGCGGGGCTGGCCGCCGCCGCGCGCGGGCCACGCAACTTCGAGGACAGTGGGGAATGGGTGGCGTGGCGGCGCGCAGCCGCTACACCCGGTCCAGGCCCTGCTTGAGATCGGCCAGGATGTCCTCGGGCGTCTCCAGGCCCACCGACAGCCGCAGCAAGCCCTCCGACAGCCCGTAGCGTTCGCGATCCTCGGCCGAGTAGCTGGCATGCGTCATGGACGCGGGATGCTGGATCAGGGTTTCGGGATCGCCCAGGCTGACCGCGATGCGCGCGAGCTTCAGGTTGTTGAGCAGCGCGCGCCCCGCCGCCAGTCCGCCCTTGAGTTCGAACGCGACCAGGCCGCCGCCGGCCGATTGCTGGCGACGCGCGATCTCCGCGCCCGCCGTATCCGCCAAGCCGGGATAGAACACGTCGGCCACCGCGGAATGCTCGCGCAACAGCCTGGCCACCTTCAAGGCGGATTCGCTGTGGCGCGCCACGCGCAGCTCCAGCGTCTTGATGCCGCGCAGCACCAGGAAGGCGGTAAACGGCGACAAGGTGGCGCCCGTGAAGTAGCGCAGCCCTTGCAGCCGGATGGCGTCGATGTGTTCCTTGCGCCCCAGCACGGCGCCGGCCAGCAGGTCGCCGTGGCCGCCCAGGTACTTGGTGGCCGAATGCAGCACAATGTCGGCGCCATGCTCCAGCGGACGCTGCAGCACCGGCGTCGCGAAGGTGTTGTCGACGATGGTCAGCAGCCCCTTGCCGCGGGCAATGGCGGACACCGCCGCGATATCCACCAGGCGCAGGTTGGGATTGGCCGGCGTCTCGAAATAGACCGCGCGTGTCTTGGGACCGATGGCCGCGGCTACGGTCTCGGGGCGGGTGAAGTCGGCGAATACCGCGCGCACGCCAAAGCGCGCCAGTCCCTGCGTGAACAGGGTGAAGGCGGTGCCGTACACGATCTGGTCCACGACGATTTCATCGCCGCTTTGCAATAGCGAGAACAGGGTCGCCGAAATCGCCGCCATGCCGGACGCGGTCACCACGCCGGCTTCGGCGCCTTCCAGCGAAGCCAGGCGCTCTTCCAGCAGCGCCTGCGTCGGATTGCGGGTGCGGCCGTAGACGTAACCCTGCTTTTCGCCCAGGCGGATCTGGTCGAAGGATTCGATGCTGTCCTGGGTGTATGTGGAAGTCAGGTAGAGGGGCGGAGCCAAGGCGCCCTGCTCGTCCAGCGGGTCATAGCCCAGGTGGATCGCGCGCGTGGCAAAACCGTGTTGCGGGGACTCGGACATTTCAGCGTTCCTGTATGTTCGGGTAAGGCCGGGGCGCACAGCCCCGGCGCGGAATCAGCGTTTGTGGTCGGCGCGGCGCGACAGCCATTCACCGGTGAATTGCACGATGGAAACCAGCGCGATCAGGATCACGATCACCTCGAACATCACGCGCGTCTCATAGCGTTCGTAGCCATAGCGGATCGCCAGATCGCCCAGGCCGCCGGCGCCTACGGCGCCTGCCATGGCCGAGGCGTTGATCATTGCGATGACGCTGACGGTCATGCCGCCGATGATGCCCGGCAAGGCTTCCGGCAATAGCACGTGGCGCACGATGTGCCAGCGACGGCACCCCATGGCCCTGGCGGCCTCCACCAACCCGTGGTCCACGTCGTTCAGGCTGACCTGGGCGATGCGCGCGAAGAACGGCACCAGATTGGCCGACAGCGGCACGATGGCGGCCCACGTGCCCAGCGTGGTACCCACCAGGAAGCGCGTGAACGGCAGCATCGCCACCAGCAGGATGATGAAGGGGATGGCGCGGAAGGTATTGACCGTCACCGACAGGACCTTGTTGAAGCGCGGCCTGGGATAGAGATTGCCCGGCGCGGTGACGGTCAGCACCACAGCCAGCGTCAGGCCCAAAACGATGGCGATGACGGCAGAGACGCTCACCATCGCCAGGGTCTGCAGGAATGCCTGCAGGTATTTATCAAGCATCGGCAGCGACATAACCCAGCACCTTGATCTGATCGGCCACCAGCGCGGCGCGCGCGGCCTCTTCCTGTAATGCGTCCGCAGGCACGGACACCAGCAGGCTGCCCTGCGCATGGCCGCGCAAGCGGTCCAGTCCGCCATGCAGCAACGTCGCACCGGCGCCGAGCGCGGCCAACGCCTGCAGGGACACGCCATCCGGACGCCCCTGCCCCGTAAAGCGCAGCCGCAGCACCGCTACGCCCGCGCGGCCCTGCAGGTCGGGCACCAGCCTGCCGGCAAGATCGGCGGGCAAGTCGTGCTGCAAGGGCCGCAGCAAGGCCCGCGTGGCATCGGCCTGGGGATTGCCGAACACGCGCCAGACCTCGCCTTCCTCGACCTTGCGGCCGCCGTCCAGCACCAGCACCCTGTGGCAGACCTCGCGGATCACCGCCATGTCGTGCGTGATCAGCACCACCGTCAGGCCCAGCTTGCGGTTGATGTCCAGCAACAAGGCCAGGATCGACTGCGTGGTTTCCGGGTCCAGCGCCGACGTGGCTTCGTCGCACAGCAGGATCTCCGGTTCATGCACCAGCGCGCGGGCGATGCCCACCCGCTGCTTCTGGCCGCCGGACAGCTTGGCCGGATAGACATCGGCCTTGTCGCGCAGCCCCACCAGTTCCAGCAGTTCCTCCACCCGAGCCCGCGCCGCGGCGGGCCTGACGCCCGCCACGCGCAAAGGCAAGGCCACGTTCTCGGCCACGGTCTTGGCCGACAGCAGGTTGAAGTGCTGGAAGATCATGCCGATGCGACGGCGCAGCCCCACCAGCGCGTTCTCGTCCAGGCCGCCCACATCCACGCCGTCCACCCGCACCCGGCCGGCGCTGGGCCGCTCCAGCATGTTGATGGAACGCAGCAGCGTGGACTTGCCTGCGCCGCTGCGTCCGATGATGCCGAAGACCTCGCCGCGGGCGATGGAAAACGACACATCGGACAGCGCGGCCACCGGCCCCTGCGCGCCCTCGTAGTGCTTCTGCAGCCCTTCGAACACGATGTGCGCACCAACGGCCTGCGGTCG
This sequence comes from Achromobacter sp. K91, assembly GCF_003576205.1. Taxonomy (NCBI): domain Bacteria; kingdom Pseudomonadati; phylum Pseudomonadota; class Betaproteobacteria; order Burkholderiales; family Alcaligenaceae; genus Achromobacter; species Achromobacter sp. K91. The sequence goes on from NZ_QWFB01000027.1 coordinate 43,544, forward strand.
CGGTGCGGCGTCGGCCAGCTCGGCCATGGAGAATTCGTGTTGCATCATTGCCCGATTCCGATCTCAGAAAACCGGAATCACCGAGCCTTCGTACTTGCTCAGGATGAACTGGCGCACTTCCTCGGAGTGATAGGCCTTGACCAGTTCAGGCACCCAGGGCGCGTTCTTGTCCTGTTCGCGAACCGCGATGATGTTCACGTAGGGGTTGTTTTCCTTCTTCTCCACCGCGATGCCGTCGCGCGTGGCGATCAGCCCGGCCTGATAGGCGAAGCTGTTGACGATGGCCGCGGTGTCCACGTCCGGCAGCGAGCGCGCCAGCACCACGGAGGCGCTTTCCACGAAATTGAGCTTCTTGGGGTTGGAGGTCACGTCCGCCAAGGTCGCCGTGCCGGTGGCCGGATCGAAACCGTCCTTCAACGTGATCAGGCCCTGGTCGCGCAGGATGACCAGCGCGCGCGTCTGGTTGCTGGGGTCGTTGGGAATGCCGACGCGGGCGCCTTCGGGCAGCTCATTGAGCGACTTGTACTTCCTGGAGTAGAACGCGATGGGCGAGATCAGCGTGTTGGCCACGGATACGAGCTTGTAGCCGCGCTGCTTGATCTGGTCGTTCAGGAAGGGGATGTGCTGGAAAGCGTTGGCGTTCAGGTCGCCGTTGTTGAGCGCCTCGTTCGGACTGGCGGTGCCTGTGATCACCACGGGCTCCACGGCCAGGCCGTTCTTCTTGGCGACCTGGGCCACCACCTCCCAGATCTGCTCGTCGACGCCACCGCGCACGCCCACCTTCAGGGGTTTGGGATCGGCCGAGAATGCCGGGCCATGGAACATTGCCGCCGAAGCCAGCACCGCGCCCAGCAGGCGCTTGAAGAAACGGGAAGTCATGTTGGAATCGCCTCTCAGGCTATGCGGTTATGAGAGAAACGATTCTAGGGAGGGGGACGGACCCCGCGAACGAATAGTTCGTTGAGTCCTTATTACAGGGGCGTTTGGTTATGGCGGCTGGGCATATGGTCCCGGCACATGCGCCGCCGCGCAGATCAGAAGGGTTTGACGACCACCAGCGTCACGATGGCCGCGGAAGCGATGACGGTGAAAGGCGCGTACAGATCCACCAGCGGCGGACGCTTGGCGCTGCCATTGGCCATGCGCCGCAATGCCGCGCTCTGGATGCCGAGCAGCGCCGACAGCGCCAGCGCGAAGCCAACCTTGACCCAGATCCAGGTCATCGCGAACCAGCCGAAAGTCATGGCCAGGTGCAGGCCGACCAGCCAGGTCAGCACCATGGCCGGCGTGGTCACGTAGAGCGTCCAACGGCGCAACGCGCCCAGCATCTTGCGTTCTTTGGGCGCTTCTTCGCTGTCCTGCGGCTGCGAGGACAGCAGGAACAAGGACACGAACAGCGATCCGCCCAGCCAGGCGACCACGGCCGCCACGTGGAGCATTTTCAGGAGTTGATAGGTCATGATGCCCGCGATTATCGCCGGATGCGGACCGCGCCGCGAGTCGGCGCGGCGCATCCGTTTGCGCTACGGCAAGCGGTGCCCGGCAAGGCTGCCTTACTTGGCCGCCTCGGGGCTGGCCGGGGCGGCCGCGCCGGATGCAGGGGCCGACGCCGGAGCGGGAGCGGTCGAAGCGGGCGCGGCGGATGTCGGCGCGGCGCTTGCCGGCGCGGCGCTTGCCGGAGCGGCGGACGCGGGCCCACCAGGTGCAGGCGCTTTTGGAGATTCGCTACCGCCGTTGGCCGCGGCCGGATTCAGGGTATCGGCTGGCTTGTCCGGAGATTCCGCGGGCTCGGCCGGCGCGGCCTTGGGCTGCGCCTTGGCACGGCTCGCGGGCGGATGAGGCGCGGCGGCCGCCTGCGCGTCCGGCAGGAAACGCTGCAGCAACTGGAAGAAACCTTCGTAGAACTTGGGTCGCGCAACCGTCTGGCTGCCCGTCTTCACCAGCGAATCGTCGCTGGAGCCGAACGGCATGGACACCTGCCCCAGCACGCTCACCCCCACACTGGCCGAGCTGTTGGTTCGCTTGATCGAATAGCGGTCCTGCACCGCGTTGGCGAACACCGTGGCGCGCTCGTTCGCGCTGCCGTCGGAGGCGCATTCGATGTTGAAGGCGATCTGCGTATGCTGGCCGTTCTCGTCCTGGAAATTCTTGTGCCCCGTGACCCGCGAACCCTCGAACTTGTCGATGTTGTAGCCCTGGCTCAGCAAGGCGCGGCGGCCCGCGTCGCAGGCGGCGACGTTACTTGCTTCGACGGTGCGCGAGTAGGTGTTGTTCTGGGTGAAGTCTTCTTTTTCGAACTCTGGCTTGGGGGATGAGCATCCCGCCAGGACGCCCACCAGGGCAACGGACAGGGCCAGCGACGAACTGCGGGAAAAACGGGGCATGAATTGGAGGAACAGTAATGCGTCAAGCGTCCGTTATAGCGCATCCCCGGCACCATTTCTTTTACGAGGAATGTGCAGTTCAACGGAGAGGTAACAGAGTTCAAAAAAGGGCCGCATCGCGACCCGGGCAGCCACGTTCAGGGCGACACGCGCGCCGGCGCAAGCGGCGGCGCCTCCTGCGCCTCCAGGTTCAGGCTACGCCGGTAGTGCTTGCAGCCAGCGGCGAGCAGGCCGATGCACAACACCGCGGCCACGCCAATCAGGACCGAGATGGATTGCCCGACTGCCGCCGGGTTCTTGAACAACCGATCAGTCAGCATGGCCACGGCGGTGGTGCCCAGGCCCAGCCCGATCAGGTTCGAGATCAGCAGGAATAGCGCCGACACCTGGGCGCGCAGCTGATTGGGGGGCAGGATCTGCATCGCAGCCGTCGAGGTCGGCATGGGGAACGAGGCAAAGAACATGGCCGGCAGCAGCAAGCCCACCGACCACCACAGGGAATCGACCTGGGTGAAGATCACCGCCGGCAAGGCCATGCCGGCCGCGCCGATCACGCCGGCGCGCAGCGGCGCATCGCTGTAGCCGCGCTTGGCCAGCCAGTCCATCAGCCAGCCGCCGCAGAACACCCCGGCGGTGTTGGCGACGAGCACCACCACGCCCAGCATGTAGCCGGCTTCCGAAGGCGACATGCCGAACTTGCGCATGTAGAACGCGGGCGTCCAGCCCAGCAGCGCGAACAGCACCATCGCATAGAACGAGAAGCCCAGGTAGTGGCAGAAAAAGGTGCTGCGGTGGCGGCCCAGGAAGCGGAAAGTATCTTTCATGGCGGGCTTCTGCACCTGCCCCGAGGCATTGCGCCGCAAGCCCAGCCGCTGCGGATCTCGCACCGTCAGCAGGATCAGCAGCGCGATCAGCAGGCCTGGCAATCCCACAATGAAGAAGGTCACCTGCCAGGGCCGCATCGCGCCTATCCAGGGCAAGGCAACGGTATCCACGCTCTTGAGCAGGTTGATGACGTAGCCGCCGATCAGGAATGCCATGCCGCCGCCGATGAACGAGCCGATCGAATATATCCCGACTGCGCGCCCCAGCTTTTCACGCGGAAACATGTCGCTGAGCATGGAGTACGTGGCAGGCGACAGCGCCGCCTCGCCCACGCCCACGCCGATCCGCGCAAGAAACATCTGCGCGAAATTGCGCGACAGGCCACAGGCCGCCGTGGCCAGGCTCCAGAATGCGACGCCGATCGCGATGATCTTGGGCCGCGAATAGCGATCCGCCAGCAAGGCGATCGGTATGCCCATGAAGGCGTAGAACAAGGAAAACGCCAGGCCGTGCAGCAAGCTGAATTGCGTGTCGGACAGCTGCAGGTCGTGCTTGATGGGCTCGATCATCAGCGCCAGGATCTGCCTGTCGACGAAGGAAAATATGTACGCTAGCATGCATATCACCACGACGTACCACTCGTAGGCGTAGCTAGGTTTTGATCCGTGCCGCGGGCTGCCGTCAGTCATGGTTTGTTTCCCTTGTATGGTGGTGAGATCTGCCCATGCCCAAGGACCGGGTCGCGTCTCACTTGCTTGCAGGCCCATCTTTTGTAGGTCTTTGCGCAGCCAGCCTCTATACGCCTGACGCAATGACTGTTCCCGCTGCGCAGGAAAGCATGTTCAACGACACCAATCCGCTGGACCGCCATTGCTTGCTGGACTCGGGCAACATCGCCGAGATCAAGGACCAGGTCAGCCAGCACCTCTGGTCGCACCGCATGTGCGTCCCCCCGGGAAAACCCCTGCAATCCCGCCTGTACGGCGTCTTCTTCGGCAATGCGGCCTTGTTCGATCTGCACTATGGCGCGGAAGTCGAGATCGACGCCGGCGATATCGCCAGCTACTACCTGATCCGAATCACGCTGCAAGGCTCCGGGCTGATCACGCTGGGCAAGCGCAGCGCGTCGATGAGCGCGGGCAGCCTTACCATTTCCTCGCCGTCCGAGCGCAGCGTGATCCGCATCGGCCGCGACTGCCGCAACCTGATCCTGCGCATCGAGCGCGAGGCGCTGGAGCGCCAGCTGCAGCGGCTGCTTGAACGCCCTATCAAGCAGGCGCTGGTGTTCGACCTGCAAATGGATGCCGACGCTTCCGGACCGGTGGCGGTGCGCGAAACGCTGGACTATCTGTGCCGGCTGTACCGCCATCCCGCCATTGAAGGCGTCACGCAAACGCTGGCCGCCGGCTTTTCAGACTACCTGCTGACGCTGCTGCTGACCCAGCTGCCGCACAACTACTCCGAGGCCTTGCAGGCAGACCGCCGCCAGCCGTTGCCGCTGCACGTGCGGCGCGCGCGCGATTACATAGAAAGCCATCTGGACCAGCCGCTATCGCTGATGGACCTGGCGGCCTACTGCGGCGTCTCCGTGCGCACGCTGCAAAACGGCTTTTCGCAGTTCCTGAAGCAGAGTCCCAGCGACTACGTGCGCAACCAGCGGCTGGCCCAGGTGCACGCGGCGCTTGCGCAAGCCGGCGAAGGCGATAGCGTCACCGACATCCTGCTGCGGCACGGCATTTCCAGCTTCGGGCATTTCGCCACCCACTACCGCAAGCGCTACGGCTGCCTGCCGTCGGACACCCTGCGCCAAAGCAGGCATTAGGCGTCGCACGGCAGCGCCGGATTCGCTTGCCGGATCGGAACGCCGCTTGCGCGTTCGGCGCAGCCCCGCCTGCACGCCGCCGCTAGGATCAAGGCTCCATCTGACGGAGCTTGACCATGAGAATCAGCGTCATAGGCGGCGGCCACGGCTGCTACGCGGCAGCGGCCGAGCTGTTTGAAAAAGGCCATCACGTGCATTGGTGGCGCAGGGACTGGTCGGCCTTCCAGGGCTTGCGGGATGCGGGCGCGCTGACGGTCACCGACTATCGCGGCAGCCGCCAGGTTCCGCTGGGCGACGGACCGCGGCAGTTGCAGCTGGTGCGCGACCTGGCCACAGCCGTGGAGCATGCGGAGCTGCTGGTCATTCCCCTGCCTTCCACCACCCACGAAGCGCTGGCGCGGGAATTGGCGCCGCTGCTGCGCGACGGCCAGGTCGTGTTCCTGCCGCCTGGCACCTTCGGCTGCTACGTCTTCGCCCGCGCCATGAAAGACGCGGGAAACGTCGCGGATACGGCCTTCGCCGAAACCGGCACCCTGCCCTATCTGGCCCGCAAGCATGGCGAAAAGGTCGTGATCAGCGGCTACGCCACCCGTCTGCCCACCGGCGTCTTTCCGCGGCGGCTGTCGAAGCAGGCGCTGGCCGTGGTCCAGCGCGCCTACCCCAGCATCGAACCGATAGAGGACGGACTTTCGGGCGCACTGATGAACGCCGGCCCCATCATCCATCCGCCGCTCATCATGATGAATGCAGGGCCGCTGGAACACTTCGACAAATGGGACATCCACAACGAAGGCACCCAGGCCTCCATACGGCGCGTGACCGACGCGCTGGACGCGGAGCGCATCGCCATCCGTGTGGCCCTGGGCTATGCCGCGCCCCACTTCCCGTTGGCCGACCACTATGCCGCCGAAGGCGATGAATGGATGTACGGCCGCGGCGCCCATGGCAAGCTCACCGACAGCGGCGACTGGCGCGAGGACATAGACCTGCACACGCACCGCTACATGCTCGAAGACACGCGGCTCGGCCTGTCATTCCTGGTGTCCGCCGGCCGCTGGGCGGGCGTGCCGACGCCGGTCGCGCAAGGCCTGCTGAGCCTGGCCAGCGCGGTCACCGGCCGCGACCTCTACGCGGAAGGACGCACATTCGAACGCCTGGGCCTGGACCGCCTGTCGCACGCGGACATGCGCCAGCTTCTGGCCGAAGGCTGCTGACACGGAGATACAAGCCATGAATGAAAAAATGTGCGTAGTCGGCGCCGGCCGCATGGGCGTGGGCATCACGCTGTCATACATCCATGCCGGACTGGACGTCACGCTGATAGACATCAAATCGCGCACGCCCGCCGAGCAGGCCGGGTACTTCGCCCGCGTGCGGGACGATCTGCGCCGCGAGCTCGGCATCCTGTGCAGCCTGGGCTTGCTCGACGCCGCGCAGGCGGAGATTGCGCTGGCGCGCGTGCGCCTATGCACGCGCGAGGATGCGGAGGCAGACCTGCGGCAGGCGCGCGTGGTGTTCGAAGCCGTGCCTGAACGCCTGGACGCCAAGCGCGATGCCTTTGTATGGCTGGGAGCGGCCTGCGCGCCGGACAGCATCATCGCGTCCACCACGTCCACCTTTCTGGTCACCGAGCTGGCGGAACTGGTGCAAAACCCGCAGCGCTTCCTGAACGCGCACTGGCTCAACCCCGCCTACCTGATACCGCTGGTGGAAGTGAGCCGCGGCCCGCAGACCAGCGAGGCCGCGATGCAAGGGCTGCTGGCAGCGCTGCGCCTGGCGGGCAAGAAGCCCGTGCAGTGCGCCCCCGCCGCGGGCTACATCGTGCCCCGCATCCAGGCCCTGGCCATGAACGAAGCGGCCCGCATGGTGGAGGAAGGCGTGGCCAGCGCCGAAGACATCGACACGGCCGTGCGCCTGGGCTTCGGCCTGCGTTTTTCGGTTCTGGGGCTGCTGGAGTTCATCGACTGGGGCGGCGGCGACATTCTCTACTACGCCTCGCGCTACCTCGCCGATGCCATCGACCCGCGCTTCGCCTCGCCTGCGGTCATCGCCCGCAATATGGAACAAGGGCGCAACGGGCTGCGCGACGGCCAGGGCTTCTATGACTACGCCGGCATGGACGTGAATGCCTACAAGATGGAGCGGCTGGCGCAATTGTGCAAGCGCCTGGAAGTGATGGACCTGCTGCCCCGCTACGGCGCGGCGAGGCAGCCGCCCGCGCGATAGCGGGCCTATTGCTCCAGCTCGCCCAGGATCCGGTACGCCAGGCGGACCCTGGCCTCGTTGGGATAATTCCGGTTGGCCAGTATCACGATGCCCAGCTTCTTCGACGGCACGAACGCCACATAGCCGCCGAAGCCATTGGTCGAACCCGTCTTGTTGATCCACACGGCCTCCTGCGGCGGCAGCGGCGGGCTCAACGCCGCCACAGGCTGGCTCTGGCTGTTGTAGTTGCCGGCATTGGCCGTCAACAGCGCGTCCAGCGTTGCCGGATAGCGCAATTGCTCCCAGGCCAGGTCCTGGGTCATGTCGCCCAGCTGGTAATAACCGACGTGCGTCTGCGCGATTGCGCCGCGCAGTCCGGCATCCGCAAGGTTCAAGCCCATGTTCGCGTCGACGAAACGGATCAGGTCGCGTGCGCTGGTCTTCACGCCGTAGGCTTCGTCGGCCAGCACGCCCGGATTCACGCGCACGGGCGCATTCTGCTTGTTGTAGCCCTGCGCGTAGTCCGCCATCCTGGCGGCGGGCACGTCGATGTAGGTGCTGGTCAGGCCCAGCTTGGGAAACAGGTCCCGCTCCATGGCCGCCTTGAACGGCCGGTTCAGGCTCTTGGCCGCCACCATGCCCAGCATGCCGATACTGGGGTTGGCGTAGGTGCGATACGTGCCAGCGGCATGCTCAGGCTTCCAGGCCTTGAGATAGGCCATCAGCTGCGCCTGGTTCTTGATCGCGTCGGGCACCTGCAAGGGGAAGCCGCCGGTCGTGTGCGTTCCCAGGTTGATCAGGCTCAGCTTGGCGAAGTCGCTGCCGGCGAGCTCCGGCAGGTACTTGGCCGGACTGTCGCTCAAGGCCAGGCGGCCGCGCACCTGTGCATAGGCTGCCAGGGTTGCCGTGTAGGTCTTGCTGATGGAGCCGATCTCGTACAGCGTATCGCTGCCGGCAGGCCTGCCGGTCTGCCTGGACGCCACTCCATAGTTGTAGAAATGCTGTGTCCCGTTGCGGGTCACGGCGATCGACATGCCCGCAATGCCGTGTTCGCGCATGACGGCCTGGACCGCCTCGTCGACCTTGCGGTCCGTCTCTGCCTGGCCGGCCTGCGCCAGCGCGCAGCCTGCGGCCATCAGCGCAAACAATCCCGTGCGCAGCATGCTGTTCAAGCGCATTCTCGTCATTCCCTGTCGTGTCGGATCCGTGGCGCCGCGACGGCGGCGCGCATGCATCGTAGCGCGATGCGACGCCTTATTGGTACTAACCCTTAGTCTCATCCCAGGGGATTTTGGCTATTCTCGCCTCGTCGATCCAAAACCCCGCAGAAGAGACCTGCCCCCGCGGCAGGCGCCGACGGAGCAACCGCCCCGGAAACTCTCAGGCAAACAGGACTGCGCGGTCTAGACAATCTGGAGAGAGGCGCCAAGCGCGCCCACCGAAGGGGAACCCGCCGCCGTCTGCGCCGCGGGTGAAGCTCTCAGGTACAGAGACAGATGGGGTGCTGCGGCCGGGTGGCCGCGGCCACTCAATCTGGAGCCATCATGCCCCGCATCGCCATCATTGGCGCCGGTATCACCGGCGTCACGTCCGCCTATGCCTTGAGCAAACTGGGATATCACGTCACTGTCTATGACCGCCAGCGCTATCCGGCCATGGAGACCTCCTACGCCAACGGCGGCCAGTTGTCGGCCAGCAACGCCGAGGTCTGGAACAGCACCGCCACCATCATGAAAGGCCTGCGCTGGCTCGGCCGCCACAACGCCCCGCTGCTGCTCAATCCCCGCTTCAGCTGGCACAAGTACTCCTGGCTGGCGCAGTTCATCGGACAGATCCGCAACTACCGCCGCAACACGATCGAGACCACCCGGCTGGCCATCGCCGCGCGCCAGCATCTGTACGCCATGGCGGAAGAAGAAGGCATAGATTTCGACCTGGAGCGCCGCGGCATCCTGCACATCTACCACGACGCCGCCAGCTTCGAGACCGCGCGCCGCGCCAATGCCCTGCTGCAGGAAGGCGGGCTGGAGCGCTACGCGGTCTCGCCCGAGGAAGCGCGCAGCATCGAGCCCACGCTGCAAACCGCCTGCCATGGCGGCTTCTACACGCCTTCGGACGCCACCGGCGACATCCACAAGTTCACCAGCGGCCTGGCTCGCGCCTGCGAACGCCGCGGCGTGCGCTTCGCGCAGGACGCGGACATCCGCAACATCAGCCTGGACGGCGCGCCCTACGTGCTCGACGTCGTACGCGAAGGCGGCACGCGCCGCGAACAGCACGAGGCCGACGCCATCGTCGTCTGCGCCGGCGCCGTCAGCCGGCAGTTCGCCAGGCAGCTGGGCGACACGCTCAATATCTACCCGGTCAAGGGCTACTCCATCAGCGTGCATCTGGACGACGCCGCCAGCCAGGCGGCCGCGCCGCGCGTCAGCCTGCTGGACGAAGCCGCCAAGATCGTCACCAGCCGCCTCGGCGACCGCTTCCGCGTGGCCGGCACGGCGGAGTTCAATGGCTTCAACATGGACATCCGCGCGGAGCGCGTGCAGCCCCTGGTGGACTGGACCCGCAAGCACTTCCCCGGCATCCGAACTTCGCGCGTGGTGCCGTGGTGCGGGCTGCGGCCCATGACTCCGAGCATGATGCCCCGCGTCGGCCCGGGCAGGCGGCCCGGCGTGTTTTACAACACGGGGCATGGGCACCTGGGCTGGACCTTGTCGGCGGCGACGGCGCAGATGCTGGCAGCTAGCGTGAGGGAGGGGGTGGGAGAGGCTTGAGCGGGTGAACGCGGCGCCTGGAAAGGCGCCGCCAGACTCACAACACCAGCGCAGCTTCCCTGCCCGCCTCGGCACGCAGCGGCTCCGCATCCAACCCCTGCCGGGAAATGTCCTTACACACCTCCCCATCCTTCATCACCAGCAAGATCCGCTCCGGATCCACCAGCAACGACAGATCCTTCAGCGGATCCCCATCGACCATGACCACGTCCGCCAGATAGCCAGGGCGCAGCATGCCCAATTCGTGCGGACGTTGCATGATCTCGCCGCCCAGCCGGGTGGCGGACACGAGCGCTTCGGTCGGGGTCATGCCGATGTAGTCCACGAAGTACTGGAGGTCGCGGGCGTTGGTGCCGTGGGGCATCCAGGCAAAACCGTAGTCGCCGCCGGGCAGGATGCGGATGCCGCGCTTGTGCATCTTGCGCAGCGACTCCGAGGCGATTTCCAGCTCGCGCTTGTAGCCCATCTGTTCGGCGATGGCGGGCGTGATGCCGTATTCGGAAGCGTTGAAGGCGGTGCGGATCAGCCAGCCTATGCCGGGCGCAACGAAATGGCGGTCCTTGTTGGCTTCCAGCATGTCGAGGGCCTCTTCGTCGGCAAAGCTGGCGTGGTAGATCATCTCGATGCCATGGCGCACGCATTGCTTGACTGACTCGCTGGAGCGCGCATGCGCCGCAACCCGCTTGCCATAGCGCTTGGCCTCGTTCGCCAGCATGGCGATCTCGTCTTCGGCGAAGGGCGACATCTCGGCCGGCAGGCCGGCGATGTACTCGCCCGACAGGTTGATCTTCAGGTGGTCGACGCCGTACTTGATGAAGGTGCGCGCCGAGCGCCGGATCTCTTCGGGGCCACAGCACACGCTGCCGAAGCTCAGTTCGTCGAACGGCATGTGCGGCAGCGAGTTGTCGCCCAGCGCGCCTATGGTGGTGATCTCCTGGCTGCCCGCCAGGTAGCGCGGCCCCGGGCATTCGCCGGCATTGATGGCATTGCGCAGCACCACGTCCAGGCGCGGCTTGGCCGCGGCCGCGCCGATGGCCGAGGTCCAGCCCATTTCCAGATAGCGTTTGGCCACGCGCACGCACCAGAGTATGTGCTCTTCCGGCGGCATGAACTGGATCGCGGCCAGCGTGGGCTGGTCGTTCCAGGAAAAATGCGTATGCGCTTCCGTCATGCCCGGCATCAGGAAGCGGCCGCGCCCATCGATGATGCGCGCGCTCTCCCGGCTCACCTGCTCGGGCGTGCGCGCGACCTGCGAAATGCGCGCGCCGTCGATCAGCACCTCGCCTTGAAAAGGCTGCTTGCCGCTGCCATCGAAGATGACGACGTTGGTAATGGCAATTCTGGACATGACAGGTCTCCTCCGGCCCGCGTTTGGGGCCGATTTCTTATGTTGAAACGCCAGGAAAACGTGGCTTAGCGCAGCGCCGCGTGGAACTCCCGCAGGGCCTCGGTGCAGGCCTGGGGCTTTTCGTAGGTGGTCCAGTGGCCGCATCCGTCCAGCACGATGCGGCGGCTGCCTGGCATGCGCGCGGCCAGGGCCTCGACATTGCCGGGCGGCGCCACGCCGTCCTGATCGCCGGTGACCAGCAGGGCCGGCGCGCCGATAGTCTCGACGGCGGCCGGCTGCGCATCCGCCAGCGCCTCGCAGCTCTGCGCATAGCCTTGCGGCGGTTGGCGCATCACGCTCTCGCGCACGAGCGCCAGCACGGCGGGTTGATCCTGCTTGGTCTGGGCGCTGGTCGCGCCTTTGACGATGGCGTCGGCGATCTCCTGCATGGCCGCGTCGCCGCCGCGCGCCAGCTCCGCACGCGCGCGGATGCCGGGCCGGCCCGCGTCGGGCGGAGCGGCCAGCGGGCCGAACAGGGCCAGCGACTTGACCCTGCCCGGATGCACCACGGCAAGATGCTGGGCCACGACGGTTCCGAGCGAATGGGCGGCGACATGCGCCACATCGATATCCAATGCGTCCAGCAGTCCGACCAACGCGTCCACGTAGATAGCGATGGACAGGCGCTTTTCGCCCAGCGGCGAACGAGCGCTGCCCGGTAGATCAGGACGGATCACGCGGAAACCGTCGAAGGCGCCCATGACGGGCGTCCAGGTATTCGATGAACCGCCCAGGCCGTGTATGCACAACAGTGCCGGCCCTTCGCCGTCGATTTCCACGGCCATGCCGTTGACGTGTTGCGTGCTCATGCTGCCGCCTCCCTTTATCTGAACAGTCGCTGTTTGCATCGGCACCGCGCCGGCAATTTTTCAGGACTGTATCGGCGCAGGCGGTGGCGCGCTTATCGCTGCGTGCGCGGACTTATCGCAGAGTCAGATTTTGTGCCTAGTGAATACACCTAGCGCGGACAAACGCGTAAACGCCCATAAAATTCCCTGAGCGCCGCACCCGCCCGCACGCAGGCCCTGGCTTGCGCGACGAGGCGATAAGAAAAACGGGAGACAGACATGCAGGAGACCTACGCCTTGCACGAAGGCGCGTTCGGCCGCGCCGTTGTGCTGGAACTGCGCGACGACCTGATCGCGCACGCGCATGCGGAAGTGCAGCTGGCCCTGTGGCTGGGCGGCGCGCGCGTGCTGGGGCATGTCGGCCAGACTCCGGTCCCCTACAGCGAACACCTGGCGCTAGGCACCAATACGTACGAATCGCACGACGCCAGGCTGCTCGAACGGTCGGGCCCGGCCATCTTCCTGGTGCTCTACATCGCCAAGCCCTGGCTGGACGAACGGCGGGCCGCCACGGGGCGGCCATTCCACTTCGCCGCGCCGGGCGTGCCCATCGACGCGGCGGTGCGCCAGGGCTGTTGGCGCTTGCTGGACAAGATCGTGGCGCCGCAGGACCACCCCGGCGCGGACCTGGATGCCGAAGTCGAGGCCTTGCTGCAAGCGGCAATCGAATCGTCGATCGAACCGGAGCGCCCACGCAACCAGATGCCCGCGACGCCGGCGCTGGACCGCCGGCTGCGCGCGGCGATCGCCTACATGCGCGAGCACGCCCATGAACCCATCACGGCCGAAGAAGTCGCCAGCCGCGTGGGCCTGTCGCGCGGCCATTTCTTCGCGCTGTTCCGCGATCAGCTCAACACCACGCCGCAAGTTTTCTGGAGCGCCGTGCGCGTCGAAGAAGCCGTGCGCCTGCTGGTACACCAGGAGCAGCCCCTGACCTCCGTAGCGCTGGACCTGGGCTTCTCCACGCCCGGCAATTTCTCCCGCTTCTTCCGCGAGCACATGGGCGTGTCGCCGTCGCGTTTCAGGCGCGCGGCGACGGGCGCGGCGCAGCATCTGCTGACCGGGGTTTCCTGAGCCGCTGGCCGGCCGGACACTGCCCTGCCCGCGCCTAGGCGGTTGCGGCAGGCGCGCGCAGCCGCAAATCCACGGCGTCCTGGCCCGGACGATCGCGGTTGAAATGCGCCCCGCGGCTTTCACCCCGCGCACTCGCCGCCCGCACGATGAGATCAGCCGCCAGAGCCAGGTTGCGCAGCTCCAGCAGTTCCAGGCTCAAGCCCTCGCGCAACAGCCGCGCTTCCGTCTGTGCTCGCAGCGGACCAATGAAGGCCGCCGCACGCGCCAGCGATGCATCGCTGCGCAGCACGCCCACGTCCCGGCTCATCAGTTGTCGCAGGTCGCGCCGCAGCCGCGCCAGATCGGGCGACGCCGGCACGGCGATTGCGTCGGGTGCCGGAGTTCTGCGGGAAACATCGGCCCGCTTCTGCCCGAGTATGTCTTGCGCCGCAGCCCGCCCCGTCACCACACATTCCAGCAACGAATTGCTGGCCAGGCGGTTGGCGCCATGCAGCCCGGTGCAGGCGGCCTCGCCCACCGCGTACAGGCCGGGCAGGTTGCTGCGCCCGGCCATGTCGGCGGCGATGCCGCCGCAGGTGTAATGCGCGGCGGGCGCAACCGGGATGGAAGCCGTCGTGATGTCGATGCCCAGCGCCAGGCAGCGCGCCCGGATGGTGGGAAAGTGTTCCCGCAGGAATTGCGGCGATTGGTGGCTGATGTCCAGCTGCACGCATTCCAACCCATGGCGTTCCATCTCGCCCTGGATCGCGCGGGCCACGATGTCGCGCGGCGCCAGCTCGGCGCGCGCATCGTGCGCCGGCATGAAGCGCGCGCCGTTGGGCAGGCGTAGCACACCGCCCTCGCCGCGCACGGCCTCGGAGATGAGGAATCCGCCCGCCTGCGCGTGGTGCAGGCCGGTAGGATGGAATTGCGTGAACTCCATGTTGGCGATCTGGCAGCCCGCGCGCCAGGCCATGGCGATGCCGTCGCCGGTCGCGGCCGGCGGCGCGGTCGTCGTCTGGTATGCCTGCCCCGCGCCCCCCGTGGCCAGCACGACATGGCCGGCCGTTGCGTCGAAGATCCGCCCGCTGCGCAGGTCCAGCAGGCGCACGCCGCGGCAGCGCGCCGCGGCCGTACCCGCGGCGCCGTCCAGAATCAGGTCCACGGCGCAATGCGCCTGCAGCAGCGTGATGCCGGATTGCCGCCGCACTCGGTCCTCCAGCGCCGCGACGATGGCGCTGCCGGTCGCGTCCGCCGCGTGCGCGATGCGGCGCAGGCCGTGCCCGCCTTCGCGCGTCAGATGCAAGCCGCCTTGCTCCAGGGTAAACGCGACGCCCTGCTCCTGCAGCCAGACGATCGCGCCGCAGGCCCGGGAGATGATGTGCCGCGTGGCCGGCAAGTCGCACAGGCCTGCGCCCGCGACCAGGGTGTCGCTGACATGCGCCTCGATGCTGTCGTCCGCGCCCAGCGGCGCGGCGATGCCGCCCTGGGCGCGGTTGCTGGCGCTGTCGCGCAACTCGCCCTTCGACACGAGGGCGACCCGCCTGCGCGGGGCCAGTTCCAGCGCCGCGGCCATGCCGGCCAGGCCGCTGCCGATGATGATGACGTCGAATTCCATGAGCGGACCTCCGGTAGTCCTTAGGCCGGCCCGACGCTGGCGTATAGCGCCGTGTCGCGTGCGAAGTCGCCGCTGGCCTGCACGCGGCGCTTGCGTTGTTCCGCGAAGTCCAGCATGCGGTCGATCGGCGCCTTGGCGCGCAGGCCCAGCGCGGGGTCCAGCGTGATCTCGTTGCGGCCGTGCTCCAGTGTCTCGGCAAGGTTGCCCAAGGCGTTCATCGCCATCCAGGGGCAATGCGCGCAGCTCTTGCAGCTGGCGCTGTTGCCCGCGGTGGGCGCGGCCAGGAAGGTCTTGCCGGGCGCCTGCGCGCGCATCTTGTGCAGGATGCCCTGGTCGGTCGCGACGATCAGCAGCCCGGCGTCGAACTTGCGCGCGGCCTCGATCAGCTGGGTGGTCGAGCCCACCACGTCCGCCTGCGCCAGCACCGCCGCGGGAGATTCCGGATGCGCCAGCACCTTGGCCTGGGGATGCTCGGCGCGCAGCAGCTCCAGTTCGGTGCCCTTGAACTCGTCATGCACCAGGCAGGACCCCTGCCACAGCAGCATGTCGGCGCCGGTCTGGCGTTGCACGTAGTCGCCCAGATGGCGGTCCGGCGCCCAAAGGATTTTCTCGCCGCGCGCATGCAGGTCGGCGATCACGTCGAGCGCGATCGACGAGGTGACGACCCAGTCCGCGCGCGCCTTCACCTCCGCGCTGGTATTGGCGTAGACCACCACCGTCCGGTCCGGATGGGCATCGCACCAGGCGGCGAAATCGGCGGCCGGACAGCCCAGGTCCAACGAGCAGGTGGCGTCCAGGTCCGGCATCAGGATGCGCTTGTCCGGGCTCAAGATCTTGGCGGTCTCGCCCATGAAGCGCACGCCGGCCACCATCAGCGTGCGGGCCTCGTGGTCGCGGCCGAAGCGAGCCATTTCCAGCGAGTCGCCGACGCAGCCGCCGGTCTGTTCGGCCAGCTCCTGCAACTCCGCATCGACGTAATAGTGGGCGACCAGCACGGCGCGTTCACGCGCCAGCAGTTCGCGTATGCGCGCCACGCAGGCGGCGCGTTCATTGGCTGGCAAGGGTTCGGGCACGCGGGCCCAGGCCTGGCCGACGGCGCTGGGGCAGCTAGTCGTGGCAGGCAGATCGAATTCGACGTACCGGCGGTTGGGGGTGTCCATGGACGCGTCTCCTCGCGAAATATTATGCTCATATTGAGCATTTAATGGTCAAAAAAAGAGCACGGTTTATGCTAGTGTTGAGCATAAACCGTGTCAACGTCTCTTTTGTTACGCCGCCGCGCGCCTGCGCCGCGGCCCGTTAGGCCTCAGATGAAGATCGAGCCGCGCAGGTACAACGCCGCCTGGCCGCTGATGATCACCCGGCCGTTATCCAGCACCTCGCATTGCAACTGGCCCTTGCGCGCCCCGCCCTGCTGCGCGCTCAGGCTGCGCTTGCCCAGGCGCTGGGCCCAGTACGGCGCCAGCGAGGTGTGCGCCGATCCGGTCACCGGATCCTCGTTCACGCCCACCCGCGGCCCGAACCAGCGCGTCACGAAATCGAATTGCGCCGACGGCGCCGTCACCGCCACGCCGCGCGTCTCGAAAGCCGCCAGCGCGGCGAAGTCCGGCTTCAAGGCATCGATCCGCGTTTCATCGTCGATCACCACCAGATAGTCGTCCGTCTTGTAGAACGCCTGCGCGCCCGGCAGGCCCAGCGCCTGCAGCAGACCCGGCGGGATCTCCTGCGCTTCGGGCCGCTTGGCCGGAAAATCCATCGCCAGCCGGTCGCTCGCGCGGCGCACCTGCAGTTCGCCGCTGCGCGTGGCAAAGCGCAGCACGTCTTCCGTTGCGCCCAGCTGTTCGAACAGCACCCAGGCCGACGCCAGCGTGGCATGGCCGCACAGGTCCACCTCCACCGCGGGCGTGAACCAGCGCAGCTCGTAGACATCGCCCTTGCGCACGAAGTAGGCGGTTTCGGACAGGTTGTTTTCTTCCGCGATGCGTTGCAGCGTTTCGTCCGGCAGCCATGCCTGCAGCGGCACGACCGCCGCCGGATTGCCGCCAAAGGGCGCGGCGGTGAAAGCGTCTACCTGATAGATGTCGAGTTGCGGCATAGCGGATCCTGGTTGATGGCTGAGGTTACGCGTCGGAACGCAAGCCGGCATTTTCCTATGAAAACGCCGGCTCCGGCCGTGGCGGCCCGCCCGCTACACCGTCCGCACGAACAGGCCGCGCAGCTTGCTCCAGAAATCCCCGCCCAGCACGAAGAAGCTGGCGATCAGCATGATGTCTCCGACCAGCTGGGCCTGCCACAGATTGGGCCGCAGGCCCGGCCACATTTCGTCGATGTAGGGTTCCAGCACCGAGGTCAGGATGGGCAGGAAGAACATGACCAGGCCGATGGCATGGCGCACGGGGCCGACCTTCTGCACGGGTGCCAGCTTCTTGGCATGGCCGAACACGATGGACTTCAGCCGCTGAAAGCCTTCCTTGCCCATGACGGCGATGCAGCTCAGCAGCAGCACCTTGTTGGCGATGAAGATGGTGCCGGTCAGCGCGGCGATGCGCGGGCCTGGCACGTCCAGGTAGCCCGCCACCGGGATGAGGAACCACAGGGCGAAGGCGATGATGAACAAACCTATCCCGCATTTGAAGCGCCAGCCCGCTGCGGGCGCGGGTTGGACCGGTTCGTCTGGCAATGGCATGGCTGCCTCCTGGTCAAGCGTTTGAGGGGACTGCGGTTGAAGGATTCGCCCCAGGCTTCGGGCTGCCCGACGCCCGCGATTCGAGCAGGCGCAGCATCAGGCAGGCGTAGAGCGTGACGCCGATGAACAAGCCCATGCGCACCGCGAACGCGGTATAGACGTCCTTGCCGGCGGCGCTGTCCTGCACCGACTGGCCCAGCAGGATGATGAGCGTCACCAGCGTGTTCAGCCAGAAGCTGGGGGGATGGCGGGTCGGACTCAGCCGGTAGAGCTTGCGCGCGGCGATGAGGCCGAACAGCAGCATCCAGAGAAAGAACATCCAGAGATTCACGAACAGGCTGAGGGCGCACCAGAAAGCCACTGCCAGCGCGCCGCCCAGCAGGGTCGAGCCCAGCAGTTCGCGGGCCGCGCCCTGCGCGGCGGTGACGCAGCTCTGCCGCCCCAGGCTGACCGATTTCAGGATGATGGGCATGTAGCCCAGCGGGTCGGTCAGCGCCAGCAGGAACGCCGGCATCACAACGAGCGAGGCGCGCAAGGCCAGGCGGCTGGCCTGGTCGGGCGGCAGCACGGGCGCCGCCGGCGGCGCGGGCGCGGCCGCCGGCTCGGGAAACAGCAGGTGGCAGCCGCCCAACACCAGGACCGCGACCAGCAACCCTTTGCCCAGCGCCTCGATCACCAGGGAAGCCAAGGCGAAGTCGACGGTGCCGGCGGCGGAGATCATGGTCAGCCCGATGATGAGGAAGGTCGACAACAGTCCATTGCCGCCGCGCAGCCCGTGGCGGAAAGCGAAAAAAAGGCAAAGCGCGATGAGCAGCACGCCGCTAAAGGGGTAGTAGCGCAGCAAGGGACTCAGCAGCAATCCGATCGCGGTGGTAAGAAGCGCCATCAGCATCAGGCCCAGCCCGCTCTTGAACGAGAGGGGCCGGTTCATCGACGCCAGCAACATGACGCCCAGCACCGGCGCGACCATGGCGATGGGCAGGTCCAGGCCATAGCTGATGGCCGTGCAGAAAGCCGCGCCCGCGCCCACACGCAGCGCGCGGCGTCCGCGAGGATCGGGATCAGTACGCATAGGAAAGCCAGCTCATCAGCCGCATGTACGCGCGGCCCAGCAGGTTGAGCGGATTGCCGGAGCTGGGAAACGCCATGACCTCGGCCTGGCCGCCCACGCGCACGCCGCTCAAGGCCGGCAGGTCGTCGCGATCGAATTCCACGATCACGGGGAAGCGCTGCGCGGGCCGCAGCCAGTCGCGGCTGTTCTGCACCGTGGGCAAGGCGCCGGGCGGCGTGCCCGGTCCCACATTGACGCCATACCCAACGCTGCGCACGCGGCCCTTGAAGATCTGCCCGGGCAGCGCGTCCAGGATGATGGACACCGGCGTGCCGGGCTCTACGTGGCCCAGGTTGTTCTCGGTCATTTCAGCGCTGATCCAGACGTCGTGGATCGCGATCAGCGTCATGACGGGGTTGCCGGCGGCCGCGAACTGCCCGGTGTCGGTGCGCAGGTCGGTGATCAGGCCCGCCGAACGCGCCCGCACCTGCGTGTTGGCCAGGTCCAGCTCGGCCTTTTCCAGGGCAGCGGCGGCGCTGCGCAGCTTGGCGTTGTCTTCCTCGCTGCCGCCTTCCTGTTCGCGCGCGCGCTGCACCTCGGCGCGCGCGGCCGCGACCTGGCTGATGGCCTGCGTCAAATTCGCCCGCGCGATTTCCAGCCGCCGCAGCGATACGGTGCCCTGGTCCTCGCGGTACAGCCGTTCGAGCCGCGTGCTGTCCTGGCGGGCCTTCAGCTCATTGGCCTGCGCCGCGCGCAAGGAAGCCTGTGCCGAATCGATGCCCGCCGTGCCGGCGCCGATCTGCCGGCGCGTGGACTCCAGGTCGGCGCGGGCGCGATCCACGGCGATGCGGTAGTGCTCCGGGTCGACGTCGAACAGCGCCGCGCCGGCCTCGACATCCTGGTTGTTGCGCACGTACACCCGGGTCACGCGCCCCGATACCTCGGAAGCCACCGGCACGACAAAGGCCTGCACCCGCGCCTGCTGCGTGTAAGGCGTATAGCGGTCGGCCAGCAGATACCAGGCCAGGCTCAGCACGATGAACAGAACCGTCCATCGGACGCCCTTTTTCGCGGGATCCGGCGCGGGGGCTGCGGCGGGCTGGGACGGCGAGTCACTCATCGGGTCGCACCTTTTGCGCGGACAGGGCAGTTGGGGAAGCAGGCGCCGGCTCGGATAGCAGATCGCCCCAATCGGTACGCTGCCGCATCTGTTCGCGGGTCGCCGGGTCGAGCACCGGTTCCGCGCTATACCAGCCGCCACCCATCGCCTTGTACAGCGCGATGAGATCGCTTACGGCGCCGCCCCGGTTCACGACGTAGGCGTCCTGCTGGACGGCCAGTGCCTGCTGCGCGTCCAGCACCCGCTGGAAATCGGTATAGCCTTCGCGGTAGAGCGCGTTGGCCAGCGTGAGCGAACGCCCCGCGGCCTGCGCCGACTGTTGCAGGATGCCGTCGCGCTCCAGCGCCTTGATCAGGCCGCTGGCCGCGTCGTCGGCTTCGCGCGCCGCCTGCCGGACGTCGTCCTGGTAGGCCACGATCAGTTGCTGCAGCCGGGCATCCTGCACCCGCACATTGTTCTGCAGGCGGCCGTGGTCGAATACGTTCCAGCTGAGGACCGGGCCGGCCAGCAGCGCCGCGCCGCCCGCCGTGCCCGCCAGCGAGGTGGCGGACCAGGCGATGCTGCCCAGCAGGGTCAGCGAAGGATAGAGGTCCGCTGCGGCCACCCCCACCTGTGCCGACTGCGCGGCGATGCGCAGTTCGGCTGCGCGGATGTCGGGACGGCGCAGCAGCAGGTTGGCGGGCACGTCCTGCAGCACGGCGCGGTCGATCAGCGGCACCTCCGCCGTCTTGTTGTCCAGTTCCGGCATGGGTCCGGGCGGCCGGCCGACCAGGACCGCCAGGGCGTTGCGGGTCCGCATGATCTGGCTTTCGAATTCGGGAATGGTGCCCAGCGTGCTCAGGTACTGCGTGCGGGCCTGCTGCAGGTCCAGTTCGTCGGTCTCGCCGCTGCGGAACAGCTTTTGCGTGATCTCGTAGCTGCGCTTCTGGATGGCGGCATTGTCGCGGGCGATCCGCAGCCGCGCCTCGGCGGTGCGCAGCGCGTAGTAGCTTTCGGCCACCTGGGCGTGCAGCAGCACCAGCACGTCGTCGCGATTGGCCTGGGCCTCGAAGTACAGGGCGTCGGCCGACTCGATGGCGCGGCTGAACCGGCCCCAGAAGTCCAGCTCCCAGCCTATGTCGAAGCCGGCGCTGTATTGCCAGAAGCTGCTGGGGCGCGGATTGCCTTCGGCCGAGCGCGAGGACCGGTGCTGATACAGGGCATTGGCCCCGATCACTTGGGATTGCGGGTAGCGTCCGCTTTGGGCGATGCCCAGCTGCGCGCGCGCTTCCATGATGCGCAGGCCGGCGATGCGCAGGCCCGCGTTGTTGGCATCGGCCTGGGCGATCAGGGCTTCCAGGACGGGGTCGCCGAAAATCTGCCACCACTGCCGGGCGTCCGGCTGCTGTTGCTGGAGGCTGGCCTGCTGCAGCGCGGGAGTGCTCCAGTCCGCGACCCAGCTGGTGCGCTGGGGCTCGAAGTCCGGCCCCACACGCATGCAGCCGCCCAGGCAGAGCATGCCGATCAGCAACAGCCGATTCAAACAGATCAGCGGCGACATCGGTTATCGGGTCCGTGTAGAGCCTGACCGCCATGGTCCACGACGCAGCTCCGACCTTGCCGGAGCGCTGTGCGCGAATTGATTCTATTGGCCTTTTCCGCTTCTCGCCAGAGGATAGTTTCGACGCAAGCACTAAATAAAACGAACTGCTCCTACCTGCCTGTGTACAAGGGGCAACGGTCGGCGCTAAAGTGAAAAATTCCAACGTTCCGACCGTTTCCCCGCAGCATATTCTGGAGTGCCATCATGAACGCTCAGAAGAAGGCAGCAGCAGAGGACAAGCAGCCGGCGCAAGCCAAGCTTTCGGGAAAGCAATACGCCGAGGAACTGGCCCGGCTGCACGTGGAGCTGGTCAAGCTCCAGGAATGGGTCAGCCAGACGGGCGCCAAGGTCTGCATCATTTTCGAAGGACGCGACGGCGCCGGCAAAGGCGGAACGATCAAGGCGATCACGGAGCGGGTCAGCCCGCGCGTCTTCCGCGTGATCGCCCTGCCCGCCCCTTCGGACCGCGAGAAAACCCAGATGTACATGCAGCGCTACCTGCCTTACCTGCCGGCGGCGGGCGAGGTCGTGATCTTCGACCGCAGTTGGTACAACCGGGCCGGCGTCGAACGGGTAATGGGGTTCTGCTCCAAGGACGACGTCAAGATCTTCCTGAAAGGCGTGCCGCTGGTCGAACGGGCCATCGTGGGCTCGGGCATCATCCTGCTCAAGTATTGGCTGGAAGTCAGCGAAGAAGAACAGACCCGCCGGCTCCAGGCCCGCATCAACGACGAGCGCAAGATCTGGAAGCTGACCAAAATGGACCTGGATTCGTATAGCCGCTGGTACGACTACTCTCGCGCCCGCGACGACATGTTCGCGGCCACCGATACCGGCGTGGCGCCCTGGTATGTTGCGCAATCCGACGACAAGAAAAAGGTGCGCCTGAACATCATCAGCCACCTGCTCGCCCGCATCCCCTACAAGCGCATGCCGCGGGCCAAGGTGAAGCTGCCCAAGCGGCAGAAAGCCGGCGGCTACCGCGACCCGGGACATCCCTTGCGCATGGTCCCCGCCAAATTCTGAGCGGTGCGCCTCTGACGCCCGCAGGCTTCCAAGGAGAACGCTCATGGCCGCCCTGCTGATCAACCATGTGGAAGAAAGCACCTCCGACGAGGACATCCGCGGTTTTCTCATGAAATACGGCTTTCCATCCTGCGACCGCATCCAGCGGGTGCCTAGCGAGGGCGAACGGCCCGCGGTCCTGGTGACGTTCGATGGCGCCGGGCCCGAGGAGCTGCGCGCGCTGGCGCCCCGCATACATCAGGTGTTCTGGAAGAACCACACGATCGCCGTGCTGGTGATGCGCGAGCCCATCGAATAAAGGGCCGCATCGGGCCGGTCAATCGTGACCAGATGTGCCGTTTAAGGGTTTCCCCCAGGATTTCGGTTGTCGATTTCCGGTCAACTCGTACGTCGTGTCAGTACGCACAACTTTCCTGAAAGGCGGACTTACCATGACTACCGGAACCGTAACCCTGCATCGCGTCATGCGCGCGCCGGCCGAACGCATCTATCGGGCCTTCCTGGAACCCGACGCGATCGCGCGCTGGCTCCCTCCTTACGGCTACACCTGCCAGGTCCATCAACTGGATGCAAAGGTCGGCGGCATGCACAAGATGTCGTTCCGCAACTTCGGCACGGGCCACAGCCATGACTTCGGCGGCGAGTACCTGGAATTGTCGCCGGGCCAGAAGATCCGGTACTCGGACCAGTTCGACGATCCGAACCTGCCCGGCCGCATGCAGACCACCGTTACGCTGCGGCAGGTCGCCTGCGGCACGGAGGTAAGCATCGTGCAGGAAGGCATACCGGCGGCGATACCGCCGGAGATGTGCTACCTGGGCTGGCAGGAATCGCTGGCGCAGCTGATGCGGCTGGTCGAACCGGAGATTCCCGATTGAGGAGTGGGCCTGGCCGCCCTCACGTCTTTCTGGCGATGAACTGCACCACGCATGCCGGACCCGTGTGGAATATGCCTTCGACCACGTCGCGTTCGATTTCCTGCGAAAGCAGCACCTGGCAATTCGGGAAGTCCTGCTCCAGGTCCTCGCGCGCCATGAGCATGTCCGCATCTGGAGGCCCGCCCGTGCCGCGACCCAACTGCGCTTTCCGGTATGCCTCCAGCAGGATGATGCCGCCTGGCCGCAGGGAGCGTTCCGCCAGGCGGTGCAGCCTCCTGCGCACGTGGCTGGGCATGTGGGCGAAGATCGACACCACCGCGCCGAAGGATGCCGGCGGCGGCTCGTACCCGGCGAAGTCCGCCGTTTCGGTGCGGATCGATACGCCCTTCGCCCCCGCCAGCCTGCGCGCCTTGGCGAGTCCAACGGCGGAACCGTCCACACCAAGCACGTCCAGGCCCAGCGAGGCCAGGAAGACGGCGTTGCGCCCCTCTCCCTCGGCCAGGCTGAGCACCGGCCCGGACAGCAAGCCGGCGTTTTCCGCCAGGAAAGCGTTCGGCTCGGTTCCATACACGTATTCGTCGACGGCGTAGCGTTCATCCCACATATGCTTGAACTCCCAGGTTGTTGGTCACGGCTCAGGGCAAGGGAACACTCCCGTCCGTCTCGTGCCGGAATGCAGATAGTCTTTCACTTAAAGTCGACTTGAGGTCAAGCGAAAGGAGCCCACGCATGGCAGAAAAATCCACGGCGAAATCCGTGAAGGCCACCAAGAAAGCAGATTCGCAACCCGTCCTGCTGTCCGGCGGCAATCCGCAGATCGCCAAGGGCGCGGGCGACGCGCCGGTGCAGGCCTATATCGCGGCCATGCCTGGCTGGAAGAGCGATCTCGGACGCCGCCTGGACGCCTTGATCGAGCGCGCAGCGCCCGGCGTGCAGAAGGCGGTCAAGTGGAATTCGCCGCTGTATGGCATGGACGGCCAGGCCTGGTTCCTGAGCATCCATTGCTTTACCAAGTACGTGAAGGTGGCGTTCTTTCGCGGCGCGCAGCTGCGGCCCGTGCCGCCGGGACCGTCCAAGAGCCAGGACACGCGCTATCTGGATATCCGTGAGGACGATGAGCTGGACGAAGCGCAGTTCATGGACTGGGTGCAGCAGGCCAGCGCGCTGCCCGGCGAGCGGATGTAGGCGCGGCCCCAGGCATTCAGCCCCCTTGGGCCGCGACGCTAGCGCCGCGCCCGGCGCGTTTTCCCGGAGACGGCCTGCGGCGCGGCCGCGCCCGACAGCAGGTCCTGCACCAGCTCGATGACCCGCTCGGCGGTCGGGGACAGGGTACGGCGCGCGCGGTGGATGACGCTGTAGGTCAGCGGGCCGGCGGCGGGATAGGACAGCGGCAAGGGCTCCAGCACGCCCTGCGCAAGTTCGGACGCGATAGCCTCGCGCGTGCAGAACAGCACCACGTCGCTGCCCAGCGCCACCTCGCGCAACGTCGCGACGCTATCGCATTCGAAGGCGATGGGCAGGTCTTCCGGCCGTGCCACCTGATACAGCCGGGCCAGGTACTCGCGCGCCCGCAGCGGCAGGTCGGTGGCGGCCAGCCGGTACTGCGCCAGCGCGGCGCGCAGGCGCGGCTTGCCCAGGCCCTGCAGCGGATGGCCGGCGCGCGTGAACAGGCCGCCATGCTGCGGAGGCAAGGGCCGCACCGAAAAGTCGTCGGGCGGCGGCAGGCTGTGCGTCACGGCCACCGCGAAATCCAGCTTGTCCTGCAGCAGCTTGTCCAGCAGGCGCTGCCAGCTTTCGATCTCGACGTGCACGCTCAGGCCCGGATGCTCGCGCGCGATGCGCACCAGCAGCGGCGACAGGAATCCGGCCGCCGGAAACGCCCCCACGCCCAGGTTCACCCGGCCTGTGTCGTGGCCGCGGATCAACTCGGCTTCGCGCCGCAGGTCGCGGGTTTCTGCCAGGATGCGCTGCGCGCGCTCCAGCACCATGCACCCGGCCTGCGTGGGCGTGACGCCCGTGGACGCCCGGTCCACCAGCACCAGGCCCAGTGAGTCCTCCAGCGACTGGATGCTGCGCGTCAGCGCGGACTGCGTCAGATGCAGCCGCTGCGCCGCGCGGGAGTAGTGCTTTTCCTCGACGAGCACGGCGTAGTGCTGGAGCGACCGTATTGTGAGGCTCATGTATTTTTCTCATCAATATTGCGCCAAATATGCATTTGATTGAGCGCAAAGGCAAGACTACAAAAGACTTGCAGCGACGGAAGATTGCAGCACCGGCGCCCTGTGGTGAACCTCATTCCAGAGCAATGCCAGACATTGCCTACCCCCAGGAGGAGACAAGATGAACCGCAAGTCGTTCTTGAAGCTGTTGGGTAGCGGCGGGGCTGCCATGCTGGGCGCCCTGGCCTGTCTTTCGGCGGCCGCCGCCCCCGTCACCCAGGCGCCGCCCTGGCCTGGCGGCGGCAAGCCCATCCGCCTGGTAGTGCCGTTTCCGGCCGGGTCCGGGTCCGACGCGCTGGCGCGCATGCTGGCGATGAAGGTCACGCAACGCACCGGGGCGCCGGTCATCGTCGACAACAAGCCCGGCGCGGGCACGATGATAGGCGCGCAGGAAGTGGCCCGCGCCAACCCCGATGGCTACACCCTGCTCTACACCATCGTCGTCACGCACACGCAGAATCCGCATCTGTACAAGAAGCTGCCCTACGACCCTGTCAAGGACTTCACTCCGGTCATCCAGGTGGTGCGCTCGGCCACCGTGCTGGTCGCCAACAAGGACGCGCCCTTTTCGACCACGGCGCAGATGATCGACTACGCGCGGGCCAATCCTGGCAAGCTGAACTTCGCTTCCTACAGCCCGGGGTCCACCTCGCATCTGAACGGCGAAATACTCAAGCAGCAGACCGGCATCGACATCGTGCACGTCCCCTACAAGGGCACGGCCGACGCCAGCCGCGCGCTGCTGGCGGGCGAGGTCCAGGTCTACTTCGACGGCACGGCCACCGCCGTGGAAAACGCGCGCGCCGGCAAGGTCAAGCTGCTGGGCCCGGCCACCGACCGCCGCCTGAGCGTGCTGCCGGACCTGCCCACCCTGAAGGAGCAAGGCATACCCGGGCTGGACATCGTCGGCTGGCAAGGCATCTTCGGCCCCGGCGACATGCCGCCCGCGCTGGCCGAGCGCGTGGCCCAGGTGTTCCGCGAGGCGCTGGACTCGCCCGACGTAACCCAGAGCATCGTGTCCCAGGGCAATGAAGTCAGCGGCGCGGGTCCCAAGGAGTTCGCGCAGATCGTCCAGCAGGACAGCGAACGCTGGGGCGCGGTGATCAAGCGCATCGGCCTGGTCCTCCAGTAACCGCGGCACGTATCGAAAGGAGAGCGCAATGCATGATCTGGTCATACGCGGCGGCACGATCGTCGATGGATCGGGACGGCCCCGCTACCAGGCGGACCTGGCGATCGAGGACGGACGCGTGGTCCAGGCCGAAGGCCGGGCCGGCGCGGCGCGCCGCGAGATCCGCGCCGACGGCTGCCTGGTGGCCCCGGGCTGGGTGGACATCCACACCCACTACGACGGCCAGGCCACCTGGGACCCGTATCTCAGCCCTTCCACCTGGCACGGCGTCACCACGGCCATCATGGGCAACTGCGGCGTGGGCTTCGCCCCCGTCAAACCCGAACGGCGCGAATGGCTGATCAAGGTCATGGAGGGCGTCGAGGACATACCCGGCTCGGTGCTTTCCGAAGGCATCCAGTGGGATTGGGAGACCTTTCCCGAATACCTGGACGCGCTGGACCGCCGCCCCAAGGCCCTGGACGTGGGCGCACAGATCCCGCACAGCGCGGTGCGCGCCTACGTGATGGGCGAACGCGCCATCCACCACGACGAGGCCTCGCCCAGCGACCTGATCGCCATGCGCGAAGTGGTGCGCGAAGCGCTGACCGCCGGCGCGGTGGGCTTCTCCACCTCGCGCACCTTCCTGCACAAGTACGACGAACGCAAGTATCCGCCCGGCACCTTCGCCACCGGCGAGGAGATCACCGCCCTGGGCTCGGTCATGGGCGAAGTCGGGCATGGCGTGTTCCAGATGACCGCCAACCATCCCGCCATGGAAGGCGAAATGCCGTGGCTGGAGCAGCTGGCGCGCCACAACCGCCTGCCCGTGCTGTTCAACCTGCAGCAGACCGACGCCGCGCCCGACGTCTGGAAGCAGATCGCCGGCAGCCTGGACCGCGCGCACCGCGCAGGCGTGCCGCTGCTGGCAGGCATCAGCGGACGTCCGCTGGGCATCCTGTTTTCGTGGCAGAGCACGCTGCACCCGTTCATCGCGCATCCCAGCTATCAGGCGCTGCATGCCCTGCCGCTGGCGGAAAAGCTGGCCCGCCTGCGCGACCCCGCCACGCGCAGCCGCATCATGAACGAACAGCGCGGCCTTCTGGACCGCCGCGCTGAAACGCTGTTCAGCAGCTTCCACAAGATCTTCCGCCTGGGCAGCGATCCCGACTACGAACCGCTGCCCGAGGAAAGCGTGGCCGCAATGGCGCAACGCAGCGGCCGCGCGCCGCTGGAGATCGTCTATGACCTGATGCTGGAGAACGAGGGCCAGGCGATCCTCTACTACCCGTCCTTCAACTATTCGTACGAGAACCTGGACCACCTGCACCAGTTGATGCAGCAGCCCTACACGGTCAACAGCCTGTCCGACGGCGGCGCGCATTGCGGCTACATCTGCGACGTGAGCATGCCCACCTTCATGCTCAGCCACTGGACCCGCGACCGCCGCCGCGGCCCGCTGCTGGAACTGGAGCATGTGGTCAAGCGCCAGACGCGCGACACCGCCAGCGTGTACGGGCTGCTGGACCGCGGCCTGCTGCAGCCCGGCTACAAGGCCGACGTCAACATCATCGATCCCGATGCGGTGCGCGTGCACTGCCCGGAGATGGTGTTCGACCTGCCGGGCGGCGGCCGCCGTTTGATCCAGCGCGCCGACGGCTACGTGGCCACGCTGGTCAATGGCCTGCCCATCTTCGAAGGCGGCGCGGCCACCGGCGAACTGCCGGGCAAGCTGCTGCGCGGAGCGCGCAGCCAGCAGGCTTGAAAGACGCGAAGCCGGCCCGCGCCGCGCGCCAGTCTCAGGCGCGCGGTCGGTCCGGCGTGTACTGCCCCAACAGCCCGGCGACCCAATCGATGAACACGCGCAGCTTGGCGCTCACGTGCCGGTTGGGCGGAAACGCCACGTACATCGGCATGGAATCCAGGCGCCAGTCCTGGAACAGCGGCACCAGCTCGCCCCTGTCGACGTGAGCGCGTGACATGTAGTCCGGCAACCACAGCACGCCCAGCCCGGCCAGGCCGGCCGCCAGATAGGCGTTGCCGTCGTCGACCGCCAGCACATAGCGCCCGTGCACCTTGAGGCTTTCGCCGCCGCGGCGCATGGCGTAGGGCAAAGCCTTGCCGTTGCGCGCCCACAGAAAGCCCACGATACGGTGATGCGTGTCCTCCAGCTCGCGCGGATGCGCCGGCGTGCCTGCGCGCTTCAGGTACTCCGGCGCCGCGTACACGCCAAGCAGCAAGTCGCCCACGCGCCGTGCCATCAGCGACTGGTCGGTGAGTTCGCCGCCGCGCACCACGCAGTCGACGTTCTCGCCGATCAGATCGACGATCCGGTCGCTCACGCCCATGTCCAGCTGGATGTCGGGATATTGCGCATGGAACGCCGGCAAGGCCGGCACCAGGATCATGCGCGCCAGCGGGCTGGGCACGTCCACGCGCAAACGCCCCCGCGGCACCGCCGACGCCCCGGACAGGCTGGTCTCGGCATCGTCCATGTCGGCCAGCAGCCTCAGCACGCGCTCATAGTAGGCGGCGCCGTCGGCGGTCACGTTGACCTTGCGGGTGGTGCGGTTCAGCAGCTTGACGCGCAAGCGCGCCTCCAACTGCTGCACCAGTTGCGTCACGCTGGTCTTGCTCATGTGCAAGGTCTCGGCCGCCTTGGTGAAGCTGCCGGATTCCACCACGCGGGCGAAGGCCTGCATCGCGTCGAAACGGTCCATCTCTGCTCCCGCTCTTCCTGATTATTTGGATTCTACAAACAGTGATGGACGGACTTGCCCGTTTATCGCGGCAACGGGGGCACCTAAAGTGCCTACATCGTCAATCCCGGGCCGGATGCGGCCCATAGATGGAGATAGCCATGACCCAACGCGACGTTGTTTTTCCCCCGGGGCGTCACGCCTTGTATGAGCGCGACCGCTATTCACCCGCAATTCGTTCCAATGGATTCCTGTTCGTCTCGGGACAGGTGGGCAGCCGCGAGGACGGCACGCCCGAGCCCGACCTGCAGGAGCATGTGCGGCTTGCGTTCCGCAATCTGCAAGCCATCCTGGCGGCGGCCGGCAGCAGCTTCGATGACGTGGTCGACGTGACGGTGTTCATGGTCGACCCGGCATCCCGGTTCGAGACGATCTGGCAGGTGGTGCCGGAATTCTGGGGCGTGGCGCCGTACCCGGCCCTGACCGCGGTGGGCGTGACCTGGCTCAATGGTTTCGACTTCGAGATCAAGGTGATCGCGAAACTGCCGCAGACGGCCCAGGACTGATCCGGGCCGTCGCGCTCACACCACGCCGACCCGGATCACACCAGCGATGGTCTGCGCCGCCTGTTGCAAGGCGGGCACCATGTCCGCTTCCAGCCGGTTCCCTGCCACTTCCGGGGCGGCCACCGAAATCCCCACCGACAACAGGCGCGAGCCGGCCTGCGGCACGGGCACGGCCACCGACACCTGGTTGCTGTCCGGGTAGTCGAACCGGGTCCACTCCCCCGGCCCCAGGCGCAAGCCGCCGGCCAACGCGCTCGCCGGCGGCAGCACGCTGCCCACGCGCAGGTTCATCACCACCAGGCGGCGGCGCTCGGCCGGCGCCATGGCGCGGCCGATGATGATCACGCCTTCGGGGTTGGCCTCGCCCAGGTTGGACGTGCCTGAATAGGCGTCGGCCAGGTTCTGCAGGATCTCCTGCACGGCGTCCGTCACTCCCAGGCTCTCCATGGCCGCGAACCCCAGCTCGAAAACCAGCGGCGTAAGCCGCCAGCGGCTGTCTTCGCGCGCCGCGTAGCCCTCTTCTTCCAGCGTCTGCAGAAACCGCAGCACGGTCGCGTGCGGCAGGTCGACCGCGCGCGCAAGTTCGGCCAGCGTGGGTCGGCCGTTGCCGCGGAAGGCCCGCATGATGGATAGACACCGCTGAATCGATCTATTATTCTTCAATCGTTCACCTGATAAACGTATTGATCACTAGGTGAACAATACACATAAACGATGCTCCCGGCAAGACCGGCGAGCCCGGGAAGGAGACATAGCTATGAAACGCATCGCACTCGCCTTGGCGGCGGGTCTCGTGTTCTGTACGGGATCCGCCGCAGCGCAAGCAAGCTGGCCCGCGCAGCCGGTCAAATGGATCGTGCCCTACCCGCCGGGCGGATCGACCGACATGCTGGCCCGCTTGGTCAGCCACAAGCTCGGCGAACGGTTGGGCCAGCCAGTCATCGTCGAGAACAAGGCCGGGGCCGGCGGCAACATAGGCACCGATTTCGCGGTCAAGCAGCCGGCCGACGGCTACACCATCGTGATGGGCAATATCGGCCCCATTTCCATCAACCCCGCCCTCTACCCGGACCTGCCCTACAAGCCGCAGCGGGACCTGGCGCCCGTCACGATGCTGATGAGCGTGCCCAACCTGCTGGTGGTCAATCCCGCGTTGCCGGTGCGTTCGGTGCAGGAACTGATCGCCTACGCGAAGAAATCGAAAGCGCCGCTGGACTACGCCACCCCCGGCGCGGGCACCTCGCTGCACCTGGCGGGCGAATTGTTCGCCGCGTCGGCGGGCGTGCGCCTGACCCACGTGCCCTACCGCGGCAGCGCGCCGGGCTTGAACGACACCGTGGCGGGCCACGTGCCGATGATGTTCGACAACATGCCCTCGGCGCTGCAACTGGTGAAGGCCGGCAAGCTGCGCGCGCTGGCGATCACCAGCACGGCGCGCTCGCCGCAGCTGCCCGACGTGCCGACGATGGCCGAGGCAGGCCTGCCGGGCTACGAGATCGCCGGATGGTTCGGCGTGCTGGCGCCTGCCGCCACGCCCAAGCCCATCATCGAACGCCTGAACAAGGAACTGCTGGCCGTGCTGGCCATGCCCGACGTGCGCGAACAGATAGGCGCCATGGGCGGCATCATTTCGGCCGAAGGGCCGGCGGACTTCGGCCGCTACATCGCGGCGGAAACCGACAAGTGGGGCGCGCTGGTGAGCAAGGCGCAGATCAAGCTTCAATAGGCAAGGAGACAAGCATGACCACGTATCGCCATCTGGAAACCCAACCGATAGCCGGCGCGCTGGGCGCCGAGATCCGCGGCATCGACCTGTCGCGGCCGCTATCGGACGATCAGTTCGACGAAGTGCGCAACGCACTGCACGAGCACCTGGTGGTGTTCTTCCGCGACCAGCAGTTGACGCCGCAGCAGCACATCGACTTCAGCTCGCGCTTCGGCGAGCTGCTGGAAGTGCCCTTCGTGCGGGCGCTGGAAGGACACCCGACCATCCTGCCCGTGATGAAAGGCCGCGCGGAAACCACCCGGCGCCTGTTCGGCGGCCTGTGGCACACGGACATGAGCTATGCCGAAGAGCCGCCGCTGGGCTCGGCGCTATACGGCCGCGTCATTCCGCCCTACGGCGGCGACACCATGTGGGCGAACATGTACCGCGCCTACGACGCGCTGTCGGACCGGCTGAAGCAGATACTGGACGGGCTGGGCGCTGTGCACAGCGCGGTGCGCTCCTATGGCGCGGGTGGCGCGGTGGTGAACAACGGCGACCCGGCCCACAAGATGGACGTGCGCACCGACGACCGCGCCGCCAGCGAAGTGGTCCACCCCGTGGTGCGCGTGCACCCGGCCACCGGCAAAAAGGCGCTGTATGTGAACAGCACCTATACATTGCGCTTTGACGGCATGACCCAGGAAGAAAGCGAACCCCTGCTGCAGTTCCTGTACCGCCACGCGGCGCGGCCGGAGTTCACCTGCCGCTTCCGCTGGGCGCCGGGCTCGCTGGCGCTTTGGGACAACCGCTGCACCCAGCACCTGGCCATGAACGACTATGACGGCTTCGACCGCGAGATGCACCGCACCACGATCTCGGGCGACCGGCCGATCGCGGTCGCGCGCTGAACGGTCGGGCCGGTCAGGCGGGATGACTCAACGCGGCGGCTTCAGCGGCAAGAGCCGCCGGTAGCCCGCCGGCAGCGGCTGGGCGGCGTGCTCCGTGACGGTGCGCGCCAGCCGCTGCGCCAACTCCGGCGGAAACGGCTTGGCGCGCCGCGTTTCCAGATCCACATGCAGCGACAGCTGCTCCATGGTGGCCGCGACGTAACCGTCGCGGGTCTGCATCAGCTCCATCAGGCACAGCAGGCGCTTGTCGTCCGCTTCCAGCAGCCGGATGCGCAACGCGAGCGGATCGCCCGCCAGCACTTCACGCAGATAAGCCACGTGCACGTTCATCGTGTAGATGCCGCAGCGCGTGGCCTCGGTGTAGTCCAGCCCCACCCCGACCTCGCGCAGCAACTGGAAGCCGACGCGGTCGAAGATGCCCACGTAATGGGCGGCATTCATGTGGCCGTACTCGTCGATCCAGGCGGGATCCACGCTCAGGGTCGTGGACGGAAGGGCTGATGTCATGGTTTCCTCGGCGGCGGGGTTGTAATCAGCCCATGACCTTAGCCGACGTCCGCTGGCGGATCAACGTCTGCGTCGTCGCGGCGGAAGGTCCGCCGAAGGTGGTCCGTCCTGTGCGCCGCGCGCCAGCCGGCCATCGCCCATCGAACTACTTCTTTGCGCCAGCCGGCGCCGGCCAGACGGCCGATGCATCGCTGCGCCGCCGGAACAATAGTCCATACGAACACGGTCACCTTGCCGATAGGCGAACGGCGTCATATCCCGCACCCTGGCGGACAGGCGTAAATAGACAAGTTCGCGTCTTGATTCTCAAGGCGACGCTGACAACGCGCGGGGGCGCGCGCTCGAGGTCGGGGAACCAAGATGAATATCCTGTTGGCGTTCGCGCCGTTCATCGTGTTTGTCATCATTGAAAGAACCGTCGGTGTGCTGGAAGGGCTTGCTGCCGGCACCTTCGTATCCGCCGGGCTGGTGCTTCGCGACTGGCTCAGCCCCGAACGGCGCATCAAGATCCTGGAAACCGGCACGCTGCTGCTGTTCACAGGACTGACCCTGTATGCCCCGATGGCGGACGGGGATTCCTGGACGATCGCCCAGGCGCGCCTGCGGGTCGACGCCGGAATACTGGTCCTGGTGTTGCTGACCCTGGCGCTGCGCCGGCCGTTCACACTGGAATATGCGCGGGAAAAAGAGCCGGAATACGTCTGGAAGAACCGCCGCTATGCCCGCATGAACTATGCCGTGGCCACGGCCTGGGCGCTGGCGTTTGCGAGCATGGTGGCGGCCGACGCGCTGCTGCTGTACAAGCCCCAATTGCCGCAGGCGGTCGCCATCGCAGTGACGGTGGCGGCGCTGGCCGGCGCAATGAAATTCACCGCTTGGTATCCGGACAGGGTGTCGGCGACCACGCTAAGGTAGCGCGCCCGAACCCGCAGATGTCGCGGCGCGCGATACGCGGTCGCACCGCATTGCGCTAAAGCCGCTACTGGAAGTGGTAGCGCTCGCGATAGCCCACCGGCGACATGCCGCAGTACTTGTTGAAAATATCCCGGAAGGCCTTGGTGTCGTTGTAGCCGACTTCGTACATGACTTCGGCCACGCTCTTGCGCGAGGTCTCCAGGCGCTTCTTGGCCGCTTCCACGCGCACCCGCTGCACGTACTCGACGATGCTGTTGCCGGTTGCCTGGCGAAAGCGGCGCTCCAGCGTGCGGCGTCCCATGGCGTGGCGGTCCGCCAGTTCCTCGACGGTGATTTTTTCCGTGTAGCGGCCTTCGATGTAATCCTGCACCGCGCGCACGACCTCGTCTGCGTGGGCCTTCTGCCCCACGAACACCGCGAATGGCAACTGGCTCTGGCGGCTCCAGTCCAGCTGGAAGTACTTGGCGCACCAGATGGCGGTGTCGCGGTCGGTGTATTTTTCGATCAGATGCAGCACCAGGTGCGCGGCTGAGAACGCGCCGCCGCTGGTGTAGATACCGTTGTCCGCCATGACGACGCGGTCGCTGACCCATTGCACGTTGGGAAACAGGCTGGCGTAGAGGTTCTGCGCCACCCAGTGGACCACCGCCTGCTGGCCGTCCAGGACGCCGCCCGCCGCCAGCAACGCGGCGCCCATGCACAGGCTGGCGACTTCGCCGCCATCGCGGTGATGGCGTGACAGCCATTCGATCAGTTCGCGGTTGGACAACACCGCGTCGGACACCGAGCCCAGCAGCGGCGGCGCGATGCAGATGTCGATGTCGTGGGCATCGGCCAGGACCATGTCGGCCTGCACCGTGATGCGGCCTTGGTCCAGGCGGACTTCGCGGTTCACGGCCAGGGTGCGCACCGTGAACCGGGGTTCGCGCCCATGCGCAGCCAGGTATTCATTAGCGACCAGGAAGCCATGCCTGGCGGTTTCCAGCGAGGCGATGTTCGCCCCCAGGGGCAGTAGGAAGGCGACGTTTTTCATCCTGCAAAGCATACGCCTGCCAGCTGTCGCAATCCACCCTCAAGATTGTCGCAATCGCCTATCTGAGATCGCCGCCGATCCCGATACAGTGACACTTACCGGAATGAGATCCGGGCAGCGCCAGGGGCGGCTTGCGGGGCGTCCTGGCGCGGAACAGAACAACGTGGATCAAGGAGTTACTGATGGAAAAGTATGTAGACGGCTTCCTGCTGCCCGTGCCCAAGGCCAACCTCGAAACCTACCGGAAGATGGCGCAGCAGGCGCAGACAGTGTGGCTGGAGCACGGCGCCCTCGACTACCGGGAATGCGTGGCCGAAGAGATCGACAAGGAAGGTTTCGCCGCATTCAGCGCCGCTGCCGGCGCGCGCGAGGACGAGACGGTGGTGTTCGCCTGGATCACCTACGCCAACAAGGCGGAGCGCGACCGGATCAACGCCAAGGTCATGTCGGACCCGCGCCTGGCCGAGAACTGCTGCGAAGGCGTGTTCGATTTCAAGCGCATGTGCTGGGGCGGCTTCGCCACACTGGTAGGCAACTGAGGCGGCAGGATCTTTCCCGCCCGTTCAAACGCAACAATCTGGAGATACCTCATGGCTAACCCTGCAAGCAAACCCATACCCGAAGGCATGCATACGCTCACCCCGCACATCGTGTGCGAAGGCGCGGCGCAGGCCATCGACTTCTACAAGAAAGCCTTCAACGCCGAGGAGCTGGCCCGGCTGCCCGGCCCCAACGGCAAGATCATGCATGCCGCCATACGCATCGGCGATTCCGTCATGATGCTGATGGACGACTTCCCCGAATGGGGCAGCCTGGGCCCGAAGGCGCTCAAAGGTACGCCCGTCACCCTGCACCTGTACGTGGCCGACGTGGACGCGGCGATGAAACAGGCGGTGGCGGCCGGCGCCCAGGTGACCATGCCCGTGGCGGACATGTTCTGGGGCGACCGCTACGGCCAGGTGGTGGACCCTTGCGGGCACCGCTGGTCCATCGCCACGCACAAGTTCGACCTGACGCCGCAAGAAGTGCAGGAGAACATGGCGAAGATGGGACCGATGGAAGGCTGCGGCGACGCGTCCAAGAAACAGGGTTAAGCGGCCGGCTGCGGATACGGCCCCAGGAAATCCAGCTTGCCGATCTTCACGCCCGCGTGGCGCAGGATGGCGTAGGCCGTCGTGACATGGAAGTAGAAGTTCGGCAGCGCGAACGTCAGCAGGTAGTCGTCGCCGCGGAACTCCTGCTTGAAGTCGCCGAACGCCAGCGAAACCTTGCGGCCTTCGGCGCCATCCAGCCGGTCCGCCGGCACGTCCTGCAGATACGCGAGCGTGGCGGCGATGCGCTGCTGCAATTGCTCGAACGTGGTTTCCTCATCCGGAAACTTGGGCGCTTCCACCCGCGACAGGCGCTGCACCGCGAACTTGGACGCATCGCTGGCGCGCTGGATCTGGCCGCTCAACGGATACATGTCCGGCGCCAGCCTGGCATTGATCAGTTCGGCCGGATCCATGCCGGCGGCGGCCGCGTGGTCGGCGGCCTTTTGCAGTAGCGCGGCCAGCACCTTCAGGCC
The DNA here is from genome assembly GCF_003576205.1 of Achromobacter sp. K91. Classification (NCBI taxonomy): domain Bacteria; kingdom Pseudomonadati; phylum Pseudomonadota; class Betaproteobacteria; order Burkholderiales; family Alcaligenaceae; genus Achromobacter; species Achromobacter sp. K91. The sequence goes on from NZ_QWFB01000027.1 coordinate 80,036, forward strand.
GCGGACGAAGGCAGGCACGCTGGCCTGATACATGGATAGTGACATGTCGGAGCTCCCTACAGGGACGAGGCGGTTGGCGCGGAATACGCCGGGAACACGCTGATCTTACTGCCGAGGCGGTTACGGAACCGCCACCCGCTGCGCGGGCTGCCCCAGGCCTATTCCGCCTGCCCGCGCGCCACGCGACGGTGCGTCTGGAAGAAGCGCCAGATCAGCGCCGAGGCATCCGGCCCGCTGCGCGCGTGATAGCGTACCGAGGCGTCGCCGCCGCTCCAGGCGTGCTCCACGAGCGTGATTTCGCATAGCCGCAGCAGCGTGCGGCTGCCGCGCAGCATGTCGACGCGGCGGTATGACTTATCCGTGCCCAACCCCAGCACGCGCTCGACCGGTACGCTTTCGGGCGGCAGATCGTTCACGGCGCGAAACTGTTCGAACAACTGCCGCGCGTTGCGCGGCGCCACCGTAGGATCCAGCTGCCCCTGCAGAATCATGGCGGGCATGCCCAGGCGGAACACCGCCGGGTCCGCGACCTTTTCCAGCAAGGGCAATAACGGCTTGAGCGCGCCGCGCCGCATGGTGCCTATGCCCCCGGTGGCGCTGTGGGCGTCCCCCGCGACCGGCCCGGAATGCATGGCCACGGCGGCAATCAGGCGCGGATGCCGCAATGCCACCAGCGCGGCCATGCCGGCCCCGGCCGAAAGCCCCGCGATGTAGACGCGTTCGGGGTCCAGCGCATGCCTGGCGCACTCCGCGCGGATCAGGGCGGCAATCAGGTCGGCTTCCGCCCCGCCGTGCGCGTCGTCGGGCTGGAACCAGCGCCAGCAACGCTGCACCTGACGGGTCATGGATTGCTGCGGATACAGCACCATGAAGCCGCCCGCGTCGGCCCATTGATTCATGCGCGAACCGCGGGCGAACGACAGCGCCGTCTGCCTGCAGCCGTGCAGCATCACCACCAGCGGCATGCCGGCGCGCGGCGCCGCGGCGGGCGTGTAGCGCGCGAAGGTGAGACGGCGGCCCTGGGCGTCGGAGAATTGCCGGGAGGCTTCCCAGCGGCCCGTCCCCAGCGAAGGCGCGGCGGCGCTGCGGGAAGCGGAGGCCGCAGCGGGCTTGGCGGCCCGGCGCTTGGGCGCGCTGCGCTTCTTGGCGGCCTTGGGCGTGGCCATGCGCATGGCGGCGCGCTGCAGCTTGCCGATTTTCTTCGCGGCCTTGAAAAACAAGTTGGTGAAACTGCGCGCCATTGCTGGGCCTCGGCCAGTAAACCTGCGTTTGCTTGCGCGCTGAATGTATCACAGAGTAACTTCCAGGCAGCGCTTTCGGGACGCCGACGCGCAGGTCGATTTGCAGTAGATCAAACGGATACCGCCTCGACCGCGGCCAACCGGCACGCCGCCTTGAGCCGCCGCCCCAAAGCGCCTAAGGTGTAGGCTAAACCAACCTAGACGCATTCATGTTTCCCAACGACAGACCCCAGACCCTGGGCGAGGAAATCGCCAACGCCATCAGCCACGGCGTCGGCGCCGCGGGCGCCGTGGCCTCTGCCCCCATCCTGATCCTGGCCGCCGTGCGCCAGGGCGATGCCGCCTTCATCGCGGGCGCCGCGGTCTTCGCCGCGACGATGTGCCTGCTGTACCTGGCGTCCACCATCTATCACGCGCTGCCCAGAAGCCGCGCCAAGCAGCTCTTCAACGTGCTGGACCATTCCGCCATCTATCTGCTGATCGCGGGCACCTACACGCCCTTCGCCCTGGGCGCCCTGCGCGGCCCCTGGGGCTGGACCCTGTTCGGCCTGGTCTGGGGCATGGCCCTGCTGGGAGTCGGGCTGAAAGCCAGCAAGCGGCTCAACCGCCCGGCCATCTCCACGGGCCTGTATCTGGCGATGGGCTGGCTGGTGATCATCGCAGTCAATCCGCTGATCGAGCGCGTGCCCACGGGCGGCCTGTGGTGGCTGGTGGCGGGGGGACTGGCCTACACCGGCGGCGTGGCCTTCTTCGTGCTCGACAACCGTTGGCGCTACAGCCATTTCATCTGGCATCTGTTCGTGCTCGCCGGCACCGTGTGCCACTTCTTCGCCGTGCTCTGGTACGCGGCCTGAGGGCCGCCGCGCGGCCGCTCAGCCGCGGCCCGATTCCCCCGGCTGCGGCATGGCGAGCAGGCCGCGCTTCATCAATGACTTCATCCCCGGCACGAGCAGCCCGCCGCCGAACAGCAGGTCGCGCCACAACCCCGGCCCTGAAGCCTGGAAGCACGGTGTCAGCGCCCGGCTGAGGCTCTGGTACAGGCGCGAAGGCAATAAGCGGCTGCGGGCGTAGCGCGCGGGTCCCGCGGCGGCGCCATGCTGCCCCAGGGCCCGCGCCAGCGCCATCGCATCCAGCACCGCCAGCGTCGTTCCCAATCCCAGCTGAGGACTCATCGCGTGGCCCGCATCGCCCACGGCGCAATACGGGCCCGCCGCCAATCCGCGCGGCCAGGTGTGCCGGTAGGTGGCCACCGCCAGGTCGTCGTGCCGCGAAATCTGATCGACCACGGGCGCGGCCTCCGGCCACAGCGACAGCATGCGGTCTTTCCAGGCGCCGATGGGCGCGGCGCGCCAGGCCGGCAAGGCGTCGTGCCGGATGCTCCAGAACAGCGACAGCCGCACGCCCTGCGGGCCGACCTCGGTGGGCAGCAAGCCCATCATTTCGCGGGTGCCGCGAAAGCGCTGCAACAGCTGCGTCGCGCCGTGCCATCCGGGCGTCCAGAACTGGCCCCACAACGCGCCCCAGGCATAGGCGCGCGAACTTGCCGCCAATCCGACCTGCTCGCGCAGCGCGGACGCGGCGCCGTCGGCCACCACGAACACATCGAAACTGGACTCGGCCCGGGCTGCGCCCGAGCCATGCGTCACGTGCGCCCTGCCCTCGCGGGTCGCAAGCGTCTCGACCGGACAGCCGAACGAGAACTCGGCGCCCGCGCGCCGCGCGGCCTCGAACAGCACCCCGCCCAGCGCCGCCCGCGTCACGGCCCGCGCGCCGTCGCCCACGTAATCGATGTCCACGACCCGCCAGCCGCGATGCGACAGGCCCAGCAGGCGGTCGATCGGCGCGCCTACGTTCAGCGCCGCGACGTCGACGCCCAGCGATTTGAGCGCGCGCACGCCGGGCGGCTGCAGCAGCAGCCCCGCGCCCAGGGTGGTGAACCCCTGGTGCTTTTCAAAGACGCGTACCTGATGGCCAGCTTGCGCCAGCGCCAGCGCGGCGGCCAGTCCGGCGCTGCCCGCGCCGGCGATGCCGATGGATAGCGGCGTATGTGTAATGGTCATGGAATGGCGTGGCCCGGCGGCCCGAAGGGGCCGCCACGGGAGCCGGCATAGTACCAACTGCCCTCAGCCCTCGCGCAGATACTCCGTGGGCGGACGGCCCAGCACCCGCCGGAACATCGTCGAAAACGACGCCGGGCTCTGGTAGCCGAAATCCAGCGCAATGGCGGTTACCGACTCGCCCGAGGCCAGGCGGGCCAGGGCCAGCACCACGCAGGCGCGCTGCCGCCATTCCGAAAACGCCATGCCCGTCTGCTGTCGGAAATGGCGGCTGAAGGTGCGCGGACTCATGTGCAGGCGCTCGGCCCAGGCCTGCGGCGCCGCGCGCGCGTCAGGCGCGGCGATGAAGGCCTTGCACAAGGGCGCCAGGCGCCTGTCGCGCGGCAGCGGGATATGCAGCGGCAGCACCGGCGCGCGCTCGACCTCGTGCAGCAGCAGCGCTGCAAGCGCGCCGTCACGCCCCGCCAGATCGTAGGCGGGTGGCATGTCGACCGCGTCCAGCAGCAGCTGCCGCAGCAGCGGCGACACCTCGATCACTTCGCAGGCCTCGCGGTCCGCGCGCGCCGCTCCCGGCTCGATGTAGGCGCTGCGCGTGCTGACGTCCAGCATGCGGACCTGGTGCGTCACGCCCGCCGGGATCCACACCGCGCGCTGCGGCGGCACCACCCAGTTGCCGTCGCGCGTGACCACGTGCATGACGCCGGTGGCGCCATACAGCAGTTGCGCGCGGCGGTGCGCGTGGGCCGGCAGCAGCCGGCCAGGCGGATAGTCGTTGCCGATGGCGACGACGGCGCGGTTCAGATGGTCGTAGCGGTCGATGTGGGTATTGCGCATAGCCTGGGGCGCATAGCCTGGGAATCATGGCCCGTTCAAGCGCCTTCACGGCGGGTCGATTGGCCGAAACTCGAACATTATTGTCTCATCCTCGAAAGCGGGCCAAGGCCGGCCGCCGTATCGTGGCGTTTTCCCCTGGAAGGACGCAGCAATGCTTTATCTAGTTCTGGCCCTGTTCGGCTGCTTGAGCGGCGTGACGACCGTGCTGTTCGGCTTTGGCGGCGGCTTTGTCGTGGTGCCGGTGCTGTATGCGGTGTTGACGGCCGCGCACGGCGCGCACGACGCCATCGGCCTGGCGGCCATGCACATCGCGGTGGCCACTTCCACCTGCGTCATGATCGTGAATTCGGTGGCGGCCACGCGCAAGCACCAGCGCGCCGGCAACATCCTGCGGGCCTATGTCTGGCCCCTGGCCGGCTTCATCGCCGCAGGCGCGGCGCTGGGCGCGCTCGCCGCCACGCGCGCCAGCGGCGACTTCGTGCGCTACGCCTTCATCGCCTACCTGGGCGTGACCATCCTGGATTGCCTGCTGCGCCAGGGTTTCATGGCGCAGCAGGACGCGTCTCCCCAGCCCCTGGACCGTGGCGTCCTGGTCGGCGGCGGCGTGATCATCGGTGCGGTGGCGGCCTTCCTGGGCGTGGGCGGCAGCGTCATGACGGTGCCGTTGCTGCGCCGTCGCGGCCTGCCCATGGCCAAGGCGGCGGCAATGGCCAACCCGCTGACGCTGCCGGTGGCGGTGGTGGGAACGCTGGCCTACATGGCTGCGGCCGGCGGCCTGGCCGAACCGCTGGCGCCCTGGATCGTGGGCTATGTGGACCTGCTGGCCTTCGCCGCGCTGGCGCTGGGCTCGCTGGTCGGCATCCGGTTGGCCGCGCCGCTGATCCCGCGCATCCCCGACCGCCTGCACGCCCGCGTCTACGTGCTGCTGCTGGCGCTGGTAATGCTGAGCATGCTGATCGTGTAGACCCGTCCCGCATAAATTTAAGGAAACATCGCGGCCAGCAGCGACTACGAAACCGCGCAAAACGTTTCCGCCGCGCCCCGGGGGACTCCCTCCCGGGGCGCGCGCCGATCCCGTGGCCTGCCGAAACAGGAAAACACATCGCGAAACTTGCCCCCGCACCGCCCCGGTCGTCATCATGGCCCGACATTCAACCGGAACAAGGAGGTTTCATGCAGCGTTCCACTTATGCATTCCTGTCCGCCGCCGTGCTGGCGACGGCGCTGTCCGGTGCTCCCGCCCTTGCGCAGCAAGCCAGCCAGGCGCAAGGCCAGGCCCAGGCTCAACCGCGCATGGCGCCCCCACCCGCGATCCAGCCGACCGACCAGCAATTGCAGCGTTTCGCTTCGGCTTCGCAGAAGATTTCCGGCGTCGTCGACGAATACCGTCCCAAGGTCGACGCCGCCAAGACAGATGCCGCCAAGCAGAAGGTCGTCGAGGAAGCCGACGCCAAGATGGTGAAGCTGGTGCAGGCCGACGGCCTGAGCGTCGAGGAATTCAACGGCATCGGCCAGGCCATCCAGCAGGACCCCCAGCTCAAGCAACGTTTGATGAGCATGGGCAAGGGCGCCCCCGCCGCGAAGTAGGGTAAGGCTCTCCGAGAGCTAGTGTTGGCGCCATCCGTCCTCAGGAACGGATGGCGTTTTTTTTCTTTGCGGCGGCCGGAGCCGTTCTGCTTTGCTTCACCCTGCCGGAAGCCGCCTTCAGCAAGCGCTGGAAAGTCGGGCATTGCGCATGGTTGGCGGCAGGACATACCGCCGCATGGCGCAGGCCCTGACTCATCGCCCGCAGGCGCTTGATGGTCGCATCTATGCTGTCGGCCTTGTCCAGCAACAACTGCCTGTCCACCCGCAACGCGCCGTCGGGCGCAAGCATGGCCTGGATCTCGTCCAGCGACAGGCCGCCGGCCTGCCCCAGCGCAATCAGCGCCAGTTGATCCAGCACGCCGGGCGCAAAGCGCCGGCGCTCGCCGGCGGCGCTGACCGCCGCGATCAAGCCCCTGTTTTCATAGAAGCGCAGCGTGGAGGCCGGCAGGCCCGTGCGCCGGGCGACTTCCGAGATATCCATGGCATCCTCCTTGACTTGAAGTTGACTTCAACTTCTATCATGCCTGCAAACGATGCGGTCATCAACGGAAGGAACAGGACATGGAATCGATGGAATTGGCGGCGAAAGTGGTTTTGATCGGGATCGGCGCGACGGTCGTGATGGACCTGTGGGGCATGCTCCAGAAAGCGCTGGGCATGCCCACGCTGGGCTACGCGCTGGTCGGCCGGTGGGCCGGCCACCTGTGCCGGGGCAAGCTCGCCCACGCCAATATCGGCCGGGCCGAGCCCATCGCGGGCGAATCGGCGCTGGGGTGGACGATCCACTACGCCGTGGGCGTAGCCTTCGCCGCGCTGCTCGTCGGCATCCAGGGCGCGGCATGGTTGCGTGATCCCACATGGCTGCCCGCGCTGGCCGTGGGCGTGGCAACCGTCGTCATGCCGTTTTTCGTCATGCAGCCCGCCATGGGCGCGGGGATTGCAGCGTCCCGCACGCCCACGCCCTGGAGGAACCGCCTGCGCAGCCTGGCGACGCATGCGGTGTTCGGCTGCGGCCTCTATCTGTCGGCGGCGGCGCTCAGGCTGCTGTGGAACTGAGCGCGAATCGCCCAGGCTCCTGGCGGCGCAACTATGATGACGCCAGTTCGGGATACCCGAGCGAAAGGAACCAGGAGGCGTTGTGACCTTGACGGCAAACGAGACAAACCAGCTGACGATCCGCCGCGCACGCGTGGAAGATGCCCCCGCAGTATTGCGGGTCTTCGACGAAGTGATCGCCTGGTTCGTGGACATGGGCAATGAGGGGCAATGGGGCAGCGAGCCCTGGTCGGCCTTGCCCAAGCGCATCGCCAACGTGACCGAAGCCTGCGCGCTGCCCGGGGCGTGGGTCGCCGAGGAACCGGGCGGGGGCATCCATGGCGCGCTGGTGCTGGGCGCATCCATGCCCTATGTGCCTGCGGCGACCGCACCAGAAATCTACGTAAGGTTGCTGGTGGCCTCGCGCGACGACCGGGCGCGCGGCCTGGGCCGGCGCCTGTTGGCATTTGCCGATGAGCAGGCGCGCGCCGCCGGCGTGGAACGCATGCGGGTGGACTGCTACGGCGGCGGCAGCGGCGCTCTGGTGCGCTTCTACGAATCCTGCGGCTACGAACGGATTTCGACCTTCGACGTGAATGGCTGGCCCGGCCAATTGCTAGGCCGCACGCTGGCCCGGCCCGACGCCGGCAAATAGCGGGTCCGGCAAGCCTGAGCCACCCGCCCTGCGCAACCGGTTATCCTGTTCCGGATTCCCTCACCGACACGTAGAAGGAGCGCAGTATCTTGACCCCGGATCTCACTCTCTATGACCTGGCGGGCGCCGACGCCTCGCTGCGCTTCAGCCCGCATTGCTGGAAGACCCACATGGCCCTGGCCCACAAGGGCCTGACCGCGGCGACCGTACCCTGGCGCTTCACCGAAAAGGAAGCCATAGACTTTTCCGGCCAGAAGCTGGTGCCGGTGCTGGTGCATGGCGAACATGTGGTCAGCGATTCCTGGCAGATCGCCTGCTACCTGGAAGACACCTTCCCCGAGCGCCCCTCGTTGTTCGGCGGCGCCAGCGGCCGCGCGCTGAGCCTGTTCGTGAATTCATGGTCGGACACGACCCTGGTGCCGACGCTGGCGCGGCTGCTGCTGCCCAGCATCCACGGCCTGATCCATGAAAAGGACCGGGACTATTTCCGCGCCACGCGGGAGAAGCGCTTCGGCCGGCTGGAAGACCTGCCGGCGGGCTATGAAGACCAGATCGCCGCGCTGCGCGCGGCGCTGCTGCCCTTGCGGCAGATGCTGGGCAAGCAGCCCTATCTGGCGGGCGCGCAGCCGGCCTATGCCGACTACGCGGTGTTTGGCATGTTCATGTGGGCGCGCTGCACCAGCACGCTGGAACTGCTGGCCCAGGACGATCCGGTCCACGCCTGGCGCGAGCGCCTGCTCGATGCCCATGACGGCCTGGCCCGCCGCGCGCCGGCGGCCCAAGCCTGAGCCACCGTCCCCCTGTCCGTCTGCGCTAGGTCTTCAGCCGGTAGCCGGTCTTGAAGATCCAGCGCACGCCGATCAGGCAGGCCAGCAGGAACACCAGCGTCATGCCCACGCTGACGCCGACGCTGACGTCCGCCACGCCATAGAAGGCCCAGCGAAAGCCGCTGACCAGATACACCACCGGATTGAACAGCGTGGCGGTCTGCCAGAACGGAGGCAGCATCTTGATGGAATAGAAGGTGCCGCCCAGGAAGGTCAGCGGCGTGATGATCATCAGCGGGATGATCTGCAGCTTTTCGAAGCCATCCGCCCAGATGCCGATGATGAAGCCGAACAGGCTGAAGGTCACGGCCGTCAGCACCAGGAAACCCAGCATCCAGAACGGATGCGCGACCTCGAACGACACGAACAGGCGCGCCGTGGCCAGCATGATGAGCCCCAGGATGATGGACTTGCTGGCGGCAGCGCCCACATAGCCCATGACGATCTCCACGTAGGAGATGGGCGCCGAGTGGATTTCGTAGATGGTGCCCGAGAAGCGCGGCATGTAGATGCCGAAGGACGCGTTGGCGATGCTTTGCGTCAGCAGCGACAGCATGATCATGCCGGGCACGATGAAGGCGCCGTAGCTCACGCCGTCGATCTCGACCATGTGCGAACCGATGGCGGAACCGAACACCACGAAATACAGCGAGGTGGAGATCACGGGCGACAGCACGCTTTGCATCAGCGTGCGCCACGCGCGGGCCATTTCAAACAGGTAGATAGCGCGGATGGCGTAGAAGTTCATGATTGACCGTGCACCAGGCTGACAAAGATATCCTCGAGCGAGCTTTCCGACGAATTCAGGTCGGTGAATTCGATCTCCAGGCGCGAGAGCTCATGCAGCAGCCGGGAGATTTCCCCGCCGCCCTGGTTGTCGTAGGTGTAGACCAGCTTGTGGCCGTTGTCGGACAGGTCCAGCTGGAAGGCGTCCAGCGCCGTGGGGATGCCCGGCAGCGGCGCCTTCAGCGTCAGCGCCAGCTGGCGCTTGCCCAGCTTGGCCATCAGCGCGTGCTTCTCTTCGACCAGGATGATCTCGCCCTTGCGGATCACGCCGATGCGGTCGGCCATTTCCTGGGCTTCCTCGATGTAGTGCGTGGTGAGGATGATGGTGACGCCGCTTTCGCGCAGGCGCCGCACCATTTCCCACATGCCGCGCCGCAACTCGACGTCCACGCCGGCGGTGGGCTCGTCCAGGAACAGGATCGCGGGTTCGTGTGACAGCGCCTTGGCGATCATGACGCGGCGCTTCATGCCGCCCGACAGCGCCATGATGCGGCTGTCCTTCTTGTCCCACAGGGACAGGTCGCGCAGCACCTTTTCGATGTAGGCGTGGTCGGTCGGCTTGCCGAACAGGCCGCGGCTAAAGTTGACGGTGTTCCAGACGCTTTCGAACGCGTCGGTGGAAATTTCCTGGGGCACCAGGCCGATCTTGGCGCGGGCCGCGCGGAACTCCGTGAGTATGTCGTGGCCGTCTGCCAGCACGCGGCCGGCGGTGGGATTGACGATGCCGCAGATGATGCTGATCAGCGTGGTCTTGCCCGCGCCGTTGGGCCCGAGCAGGGCGAAGATCTCGCCGCGCCGGATATCCAGGTTCACGCTCTTGAGCGCCTGGAATCCGGATGCGTACCGTTTGGATAGATCCTGAACTGAAATGACCGGCTGCACACGCGCCCCCGACTGGATGGATAGCCAGGGATTTTAACCGTCACGCGTGACAGGCTTGTTCGCCGTGACGGAACAGTGTGTTTGGCAGGCTGATCAATCCCTGCTCAGCGTGCCCAGCGCAGGACCAGCGGATCAAGGCGGCTCGCGGTCTCCAGCAGGCCCTGCCGGACCTCCGCGCGCATGGCCGGCCAAGGGTGGCGCGGCGCATCACACGCGATCACGCCGCCGGCCTTCATCAAGGCCTTGGCCGTGAGGATGCCGCCCTGCCGGTTCTCGTAATTGATCAGGGGCAACCAGCGCTCGTACAGGCGGTAGGCCTCGTCGCGCCTGCCTGCGCGATGGGCCTCGATGATGGGCCGCAGGCCATCGGCGAAGCCGCCGCCGGTCATGGAGCCGGTGGCGCCGGCATCCAGGTCGGGCAGCAGGGTGATGGCTTCCTCGCCGTCCCAGGGCCCTTCCACGGCCTCGCCGCCCAGCGCGATCAGGTCGCGCAGCTTGCTGGCCGCGCCCGCGGTTTCGATCTTGAAGTAGGCGACGTGCTCGATCTCGCGCGCCATCCGCGCCAGCGCCGCCGCCGACAACGGCGTGCCTGCGACCGGCGCATCCTGGATCATGATGGGGATATCCACCGCGTCCGACACGCGCTGGAAGAATCCCACCACCTGTTCCTCGGACACCCGGATCGTCGCGCCGTGGTAAGGCGGCATGATCATCAGCATGGCGGCGCCCTGCTCCTGCGCGCGCCGGCTGCGCGCGGCGCAGACCTGGGTGCTGAAGTGCGTGGTGGTCACGATCACCGGCACGCGGCCGGCGACGTGCTCCAGGATGGTCCGCGTCAGGATTTCGCGCTCGTCGTCCGACAGCACGAACTGCTCGGAGAAATTGGCCAGGATGCAAAGGCCGTCCACGCCCGAGTCGATCATGAAATCCACCGCGCGCTTCTGGCTGGGCAGATCCAGCTCGCCGGATTCGGTGAAGGTGGTGGGCACGACCGGGAATATGCCGCGATAACGCGGGTTCTGGTAGGTAGCCATGTTCATTCGATGATGTTGAAGTCTTTGAGGTATTCCGTCTTCAACGTCAGGCCCAGGCCGGGCTTGTCGTCGTCCAGGTCGATGAAACCTTCCTTGGCCACCGGCTCGCCGTCGAAGATGTAATAGAACAGCTCGTTGCCGACCTCCACGTCGAACATGGGGAAGTACTCGCTCATGGGCGAGGCCAGCGTGCTCATGGTCAGGTGGTAATTGTGCATCTGGCCGGCATGCGGCACCACCGGCACGCTGTAGGCCTCGCACAGCGCGTTGATCTTGTGCGCCGCCGTGATGCCGCCCACGCGATTGGTGTCGTACTGCACCACCGACACCGCCTTGCGGTCCAGCAACTGTTTGAAGCCATAGAGCGAGAATTCGTGTTCGCCGCCGGAGATCGGGATCGAGGTCAGCTGGTTCAGTTCCGCATAGCCGTCGATGTCGTCGGCGATGACGGGCTCTTCCAGCCAGCGCGGCTCGAACTTTTCCAGCTTGGGCAGGATGCGCTTGGCGTACTCCAGGTTCCAGCCCATATAGCACTCCAGCATCAGGTCGGTGTCGTAGCCGATCACCTCGCGCACCGCCTCCACCGACTTCAGGTTCTCCGACACGCCCTTCTGCAGGTGCGCCGGACCGTAGCCGAAGCGCATCTTGAAGGCCGTGAAGCCCTGGTCCAGATAGGTCTGGGCCTCTTCCTGCATGGCCTTCAGGTCGGTGCGGTAGAGCTTGGAGTAGTAGACCGGGATCTTTTCCTTGGTTCGGCCGCCCAGCAGCTTGAAGACGGGCTTGTTCACCGACTTGCCCAGGATGTCCCAGATGGCCAGGTCCACCGCCGAAATCGCGGCCATGGTCACGCCCTTGCGGCCCCAGGCGTGGGTGGAGCGGTACATGCGCTGCCACAGGTATTCGTAATCCCAGGGATCCTGCCCGATCACCAGCGGGGCCAGGTACTGGTCGATGATGGCCTTGGCCACGCGCGGCGCCAGCGCCACGTTGCCCAGGCCCACGATGCCGTCGTCCGTCTCCACCTCGACCACGGTCCAGCCGTGGAAGCGGAAGGTGCTCATGGTTTCCTGCTTGGAATACAGCAGGTCCATGGCGTTGGAGCAGAAATTGCCCTGCGGCGGCACGGTCTTGCCGGTCCACTCGTAGACGCGGGCGCGGACGGATTTGATCTTCATGAGGATTTCCTGCTTGGAATAAGGGTATGGAATGAAAGCGGCGGATCAGCCCGCCCGCGTGCGCGATGCGCGGTGCGACAGGCCCATGCGGCAGGCGATGAGAAAGGCCTGCCAGGTGGCGTCCAGATTGGCGCGGCCCTGGCCGGCGATGTCGTAGGCGGTACCGTGGGCCGGCGTGGTGATGGGAATGGGCAGGCCGCCCTGCACCGTCACTCCACGCGAAAAGCCCAGCAGCTTGATCGCGATCTGGCCCTGGTCGTGGTACATGGTGACGATGGCCTGGAACTCGCCGGCCTGGGCCTTCAGGAAGATGGTGTCGGCGGGGAACGGGCCCTGCGCCGGCAGCCCCTCATCGTTCAGTTGCCGCACGGCGGGCGCGATGATGTCCACCTCTTCGCGGCCGCAGGTGCCGCCGTCGCCGCCATGCGGATTGAAGGCCGCCACCGCCACGCGCGGCTCGGCAATGCCGTTGGCCTGCAACGAACGGTAGATCAGCCGGGTAGCGTCCTTGATGCCGTCGATGCTGAGCGCCGCCGCCGCGTCCTTCAACGGAATATGCGAGGACACGCGCGAAGTCCACAGGTCGCCCAGGGTGTTGAACTCGCAGAAATAGCCGGTCACGCCCAGGTACTGCGCAAAGTGGTGCAGTTCGTCGTCGTGTCCCAGGCCGCCCAGCTTCATGGCGTACTTGTTCAGGGGCGCGAAACAGATGGCGTCGACGTGGCCGTCGCGCGCGGCGTCCATGCAGGCGTTGAGCACCCGCAGCACCGACGCGCCGCCCGCGGCCTCGGCCTGGCCGACATGCACCTGGCCGGGGTCGATGGTATCCATCCCCAGCCAGGCGGGCGCGCCGGTGTCCGGCCGGCCGCGCACCGCCTCGATGCTGTCCACGGGCTGGGTGGCGACCTGCACGCCTGCCACCCGCTGGCCTTCGCGCCACAGCCACTCGTCGCCCACCAGCACGATGTTCGCCTGTTGCATGGCTTCGGGTCTGGCCAGCAGGCGGGCGATCAGTTCGGCGCCGATGCCTGCGGGGTCGCCCAGGGTCAGGGCGATGACGGGTTTCTGCTGCTTGCTCATGTCTGGGTCATTCCACGGAAATGTTGTTCTTCTTGATGACGCCGGCGTAGCGCTGGTTTTCGCTCTTATGGAACTGCGCGAACTGCTCCTGGCTCATCGGGTTGATGTCAGCGCCGATCGCCTGCAGGCGGGCCTGCGTGTCGGGCAGGGCCAGGATGCCGTTGACGGCGTCATGGATGCGCTTCTGGTTGGCGGCGGGCGTGGCGCTGGGCATGTAGATGCCGTACCAGGCGCTCATTTCCACGCCTGGGACGCCGGCCTCGGCCATCGTCGGCACGTCGGGCAACTGGGCGTTGCGCTTGGCGCTCAGCACGGCCAGCGCGCGCACCTTGCCGCTCTTGATGTGGGGGATCACGGAAGACGCGGTCTCGAACGCGATCTGCACTTGCCCGCCCATCAGGTCCACCAGCGCCGGGCCGCTGCCGCGGTACGGGATGTGGATCATCTGCACTCCGGTGGCGTCCTTGAACAGCTCGGCGGCGATGTGCTGGGTGCTGCCCGAGCCGCTGCTGGCGAAGTTGTAGGTGCCAGGCTTGCTCTTGAGCAGAGCGATCAGTTCCTGCACCGACTTGGCCGGCACGTCGTTGTTGACCACCAGGATGTTGGGAACGGCGCCCACGAACACCACCGGCGTCAGATCGCGGTCGTTGTCATAGCCCAGCTTCAGCAGGTGCGGCGCGATGGCATGGGCGGTCGAGACCCCCATCACCATGGTGTGGCCGTCCGTGGACTTGGCCGCCAGGTCGGCCGCCAGCGTATTGGACGCGCCCGGCTTGTTCTCGACCACCACGGTCTGCTTGAGCAAGGGCCCCAGCTTGTCGGCCACGGCGCGCGCCATGGCGTCGGTGCCGCCGCCCGGCGCGGATCCCACCAGCAGGCGCAGGGGCTTGTTGGGCCAGTCGGCGGTCTGCGCCTGGACGGGCGCCAGGGCCGACAGGCACAGGGCGCCGGCCGCCATCGCGGCCAATAGCCTAGTCTTCATGGTTGTCTCCTTGGTTGGTTTTTTGCCCGTTGAAGAGGCAATCTTTTGTGAGTCCATCTTAGAAAGAAGCGCTGTTTCCGTAAAATGAAACTTTTGCACTAATCGTTCACCTGAGGCGATCAATCATGGAACGCGCGATCCACGTCCCTTCCCTGTTGGCCCGGCTGCGCATGCGGCAGATCGTCCTGTTGCTGGCGATCGAGGAACGCGGCACGCTGCGCGCCGCCGCCAGCCAGCTCAACATGACCCAGTCCGCGGCCAGCAAGATGCTGCACGAGCTGGAACTGGCCATCGGCCAGCCTCTATACGGACGGGTCGGCCGCGGGCTGGCGCTGACCGCGGCGGGCGAATGCGTGATGGGGTACTTCCGGGGCATGCGCGGCACGGTCTCGTCGCTGGCGCGCGAACTGGAGGAGCTGCGCCTGGGCAGCGCGGGCAAGCTGTTCATCGGCAGCATCATGGCCGCATCGCCCGGCCATCTGACCGACGCCCTGCTGCGCCTGAAACAGACCTATCCGCTGCTGGCGGTAGAAATCTCCACCGGCACCAGCGACCTGCTGATCGGCCGCATGAACGAAGGCAAGCTGGACGTGGTGATCGGCCGCATGCTGACCCTGTCGGACAGCCAGTACGTCTTTCGCCCGATCGGCGACGAGGCGCTGTCGGTGATCGCGTCGGTGGACCATCCGCTGGCCGGCCGCAAGCGCGTGAGCTTTGACGCCATGCTGGACTATCCCTGGGTGCTGCAGCCGCATGGCAGTCCGATGCGCGACGTCATCGAACAGGAGTTCCGTTCGCACAACGCCTCCACGCCCAGGGGCCTGATCGAATCAGCGTCCATCCTGACCACGACGAACCTGGCGATGAAATCGACGATGCTGGGCGTGATTCCGGAATCGGTGGCCAGCCGTTACGCGGCGCATGGCCTGCTGGCGATACTGCCCTACCAGATCCGGCAAAGTCTGACGGCCTTCGGCAGCATCGTGCCGCGCGACCGTCCGCTGAGCGCCGCCGCGCGGCATTTCGTGGGCTTGCTGCATGGCGACGCAACAGCTTGAGAGCGCGCAATGCAAAGGGGGAAAACTCTCGCGGCGCAGGGGAAAACAGCATGCCGCGCAGTACAATCGCGTGTTGCGCATCGCGCGTTTTTTACACTGAGGTCCACACGTGAGCGCACTGCCCGCCTGTCCCAAATGCCAGTCCGAATACACCTATGAAGACGGCGCCCTCTACGTCTGCCCGGAATGCGCGCATGAATGGCCGGCGCAGGCCGCGGAATCTGCCGATGAAGCCGCGCGCGTCTACCGCGACTCGGCCGGCAATGTGCTGCAGGACGGCGACACCGTCACTGTCATCAAGGACCTGAAACTCAAGGGTTCCGGCGGCGTGGTCAAGATGGGCACCAAGGTCAAGGGCATCCGCCTGGTCGATAGCGACCACGACATCGATTGCAAGATCGACGGCTTCGGGGCGATGAGCCTGAAGTCGGAGTTCGTGAAGAAGGTATAGGCCGCCGCTTGCGACGGCCCCGGGCCGCGGCCACGCCGCGCCCCGGCTACAGGTCCTCGGGTTCCTCGGCCTTGGGCATCAGGTACGCGGTCAGCGTGCTGGACAACCCCGCCATCACCCACAGCACGAAGAAAGACACGGTGTAGAAGCCGGTGCGTCCGGTAGGCACATGCCCGAAGATCGCCACATCCAGGGGGTCGATCAGGGCGAAGATCAGCGCGCTCCCCGCCGCGGCCGCCATGAAGGACGGCCACAGGATCCACATCAATGATCGCAAGCCCATCTGTGTTCTCCCCGATTACGGATTGGCGCTGGACGCGGCCTGCTCGATGACCAGGCCGCGCTTGACCACGCCCTCCTGGATCGGCTGATTGCTGAAGTTGGTGAAAGCGAAATAGATCGTGACGAAGCAGCCTATCATGGCCACGAACGGGCCGGCCATCAGGATCCAGGGCCAGGGCTCGCGGTACCAGGGCTTGGCGGTCTTGGCGGGTTGGGCGGCGGTCATGGGCTTGTCCTTTTCAGTATTCAATCGGGTACGTAGAAGCTGGCGGGCTCGTCGGTCTCGACCGGACGGCTCTCGCCGTCCTGGCCGCGCGCGCGCAGCGTGATGGCATGGGCGCCCGGCTCGGCGCCAGCCGGCGCGCGGATCACCATGGGCACCAGCTTGTTGGCCGCCGCCTCGACGTCGACCGTGTCCGAGCCCTGCTGTCCCATCATCACCTTCAGGCCGGGCATGCCCTCGACCGAGAGCTGCAGGCGCATCGGCTGGTCGGAAGTATTGATGATCTGCAGGCGGTACACGTTTTCGATCATGCCGCCGGCCACTTCGCGTCCCAGCGCGCCGCGGTCGCGGATCACGTCCACCCGCAAGGGGTTGCGCATGGCCAGCGACGCCACGAAAGCGATGGCCAGCGCCAGGATCAGCGTGCCGTAGATCAGCACGCGCGGACGCAGCAGATGGGAGCGGGCGCTCTTGGCGGACAGCCCGTCCAACATGGCGCGTTCCGAGGTATAGCGGATCAGGCCGGGCTCGTACTGCATCTTGTCCATGACCTGTTCGCAGGCGTCGATACAGGCGCCGCAGCCTATGCACATGTATTGCAGGCCGTCGCGTATGTCGATGCCGGTCGGACAGACCTGCACGCACAGGCTGCAATCGACGCAGTCGCCCAGCCCGGCGGCCTTGTGGTCCACCTTGCGCGAGCGGCCGCCGCGCGGATCGCCGCGGCGCTTGTCGTAGGTGACCACGAAGGTGTCGGGGTCCACCATCACGCTCTGGAAGCGCGCGTACGGGCACATGTACTTGCACACGGATTCGCGCATGAAGCCGGCGTTGCCCCAGGTGGCGAAGCCGTAGAACAGCATCCAGAACCACTGCCAGGGGCCGAGTTGCAGCGCGAACAGCTCATGGCCCAGTTCGCGGATGGGTGCGAAATAACCGATGAAGGTGGAGCCCGTCCACCAGGCCAGCGCGATCCACAGGAAATGCTTGGTGAGTTTCAGGCGCACCTTGCGCCAGGTCCAGGGCGATTCGTCCAGGCGGATGCGCGCGACGCGGTCGCCTTCGACCTTGCGCTCGATCCACATGAAGATCTCGGTGTACACGGTCTGCGGACAGGCGTAGCCGCAGAACAGCCGCCCCGCCACCGCGGTGAACAGGAACAGCGCCAGCGCCGAAATCACCAGCAGCACCGCCAGGTAGACCACGTCCTGCGGCCACAGCACCAGGCCGAAGAGATAGAACTTGCGCGCGCCCAGGTCGAACAGCACGGCCTGGCG
This sequence comes from Achromobacter sp. K91, assembly GCF_003576205.1. Lineage (NCBI taxonomy): Bacteria > Pseudomonadati > Pseudomonadota > Betaproteobacteria > Burkholderiales > Alcaligenaceae > Achromobacter > Achromobacter sp. K91. Next base: position 97,502 of record NZ_QWFB01000027.1, read on the forward strand.
GCCGTTCCATTGCAGCCATGGCAGGCCGTAGAAAATCAGCTGGGTCAGAAAGACGAACGCGATGCGCCAGCGCGCGAAGATGCCGCTGACGGACCGCGGGTAGATCTTGCTGCGCACGCCCGCCAGCGTCTGCTCCAGGGTTTCCGTCCCCGGACGCGGCGGCCTCACATGCGGCCGCCAGGGCGGCGGGTCACCGTCAGGCGTAGTGCCGACCCTTGCGGCTGACCCATCTTCCATTTCCTGCTCCCTGCTGTATGTCCAGTGATATGGGGGCCACGCCAGGCGCGGCCCCCAAAACGCGCTGTAAAGCCTTTACTTCGTTGCCGTGCCCGGCGCGGCGCTGGCCGTCGCTTCGGGCTTGTTCGACAAGCCCCAGACCCAGGCCGTCAGGATCTTGATCTGCTCCGGCGTCAGGATGTCGCCATGCGCCGGCATGCGATTGTCGCGGCCATCCAGGATGGTCTTGACGATGGTCGCTTCAGAGCTGCCGTAGAGCCAGACGTCGTCCGTCAGGTTGGGCGCGCCCAGCGCCTGGTTGCCCTTGCCGTCGACGCCGTGACAGGCCACGCAGTAATTGGCGAACTCGCGCTTGCCGCGGAACACGCGGACCGGATCCGCCGTCAGGCCCGACAGCGAGCGCACGTACTGGGCGATATCGGCAGCCGTCTTGGCGTCGATCGCGGCCTTCCAGGGCGGCATCACGCCCACGCGGCCCTGCGTGATGGTCTGCATGATGGCTTCAGGCGAGCCGCCGTGCAGCCAGTCGCCGTCGGCCAGGTTGGGAAAGCTGGGGCCGCCCTTGGCGTCCGAGCCATGGCATTGCGCGCAGGTGTTCAGGAACAGGCGCTGGCCGATTTCGCGAGCGCCTGGATCCTGGGCGATCTGCGGAATGTCCATGGTCTCGAAGCGCGCGTAGATCGGACGCACGGCTTCGGCCATCTTGGCCTGCTGCCTGGCCACTTCCTCGGTGCTGCTGTAGCCCAGCTGGCCCTTGTACTCACCCAGGCCCGGCATGAAGAACAGATAGCCCAGCGCGAAGGCGCAGGCCAGCAGGTACATCCAGGTCCACCAGCCCGGCACCGGGTTGTTCAGCTCGGTCAGGTCGCCGTCCCAGACGTGGCCCGTGTCCTCGACCTTGCCGTTGGCCGGCTTGGTGCTGAGCCAGCGGCGCTGCGTGTACAGCAGCCACACGCACCAGACCACGCCGCCCACGGCGACGATCGAGATGAAATACCCCCAGAAGCCGCTAACGAAATCGCTCATGACCGATTCGCTCCATCTTGTTGTCCCTGCCCGAACTCATCGGGCAGTGCGAACGGCAGCATGGCCGATTCGCGGTTGGCGCTCTGGCGGCCGCGCGAGCAGGCCCACCAGACGATGCCGAAGAAAGTTGCCATCGAAATGGCGGTGACGACGGCGCTCAGATAGCCCAGCATGGTCAGCCTCCCGCGGCCGCGGGCGCGGCGGCTTGGGTGGCGGGTTGCGCCGCAGGTTGTGCGGCGGCCTTCTTGGCCTCTTCCGCCTTCTTGGCCTGCTCGGCCTGCTTGGCCTTGCGCACGCCCACGCCCAGCCCTTGCAGGTAGGCGACCAGCGCGTCTTCCTCGGTCTTGCCTTCGATGGCCTTGGGCGCCTCGGCGATCTCCTCGTCCGTGTAGGGCACGCCCAGCTTGCGCAGGGCGCGCATGCGGTCGCTCACGTTCTCGCCAGTGATGACGGTCTTTTCCAGCCAGGGATAGGCGGGCATGTTGGACTCCGGCACCACCTTGCGCGGGTCGCGCAGGTGGATGCGGTGCCAATCGTCGGAATAGCGTTCGCCCACGCGCGCCAGGTCGGGACCGGTACGCTTGGAGCCCCACAGGAAGGGATGGTCAAAGACCGATTCCGAGGCCAGCGAGTACGAACCGTAGCGCTGCACTTCGGCCGCCAGCACCCGCACCTGCTGCGAATGGCAGCCGACGCAGCCTTCGCGGATGTAGACGTCGCGGCCCATCAGGCGCAGCGGGCTGTAGGGTTCCACGCCCGCGATGGGCTGGGTCGTGCTGTGCTGGAAGAACAGCGGCACGATCTGGACCAGGCCCGCGAAGGACACCACCAGGATGCTGGCGATGATCATCCAGCCGATGTTCTTCTCGAGCGTCTGGTGCGAAAAGAAACCAGATTTATTGTTGGCCATGATGTCCTCGTCAAACAGTGGCCGGCACAGCGGTCGCGGGAACCGGCTGGCGTGCGGCATGGGGATCGTCTTGCGGAATGGCGGGGTTGACCGGCTGCGCGCCGCGCACCGTCATCCACACGTTCCAGGCCATGACGAACACACCCGACAGGAACAAGGTGCCGCCCAGCAAACGGATCAGGTAGTACGGGACGCGCGTCTTCAGCTCTTCCACGAAGCTGTAGACCAGCGTGCCGTCGCTGGCGGTGTCGCGCCACATCAGGCCCTGCTGCACGCCGGCGATCCACATGGCGGCGATGTACAGCACCACGCCGATGGTCGCGATCCAGAAATGCAGTTCGATGGCCTTGACGCTGTACATCTTCTCGCGGCCGTACAGGCGCGGGATCAGGTAGTAGAGCGAACCGAAGGAGATCATGGCGACCCAGCCCAGCGCGCCGGAGTGCACGTGGCCGATGGTCCAGTCCGTGTAGTGCGACAGCGCGTTGACCGTGCGGATCGACATCATCGAGCCTTCGAAGGTCGACATGCCGTAGAACGACAGCGCCGTCACCATGAACTTCAGGATCGGATCGGTGCGCAGCTTGTACCAGGCGCCCTGCAGGGTCATGATGCCGTTGATCATGCCGCCCCAGGACGGCGCCAGCAGGATCAGCGAGAAGGTCATGCCCAGCGACTGGGTCCAGTCGGGCAGCGAGGTGTACAGCAGGTGGTGCGGGCCCGCCCACATGTAGGTGAAGGCCAGCGCCCAGAAGTGGACGATGGACAGGCGGTAGGAATAGATGGGACGGCCGGCCTGCTTGGGCACGAAGTAATACATCATGCCCAGGAAGCTGGTGGTCAGGAAGAAGCCCACGGCGTTATGGCCGTACCACCACTGCACCATGGCGTCCTGCACGCCCGAGTAGGCGGAATAGGACTTCCACATCGACACCGGCATTTCAATGTTGTTGAAGATGTGCAGGATGGCGATGGTCAGGATGTACGAGCCGAAGAACCAGTTGGCCACGTAGATGTGCTTGGAACGGCGCTTGATGATGGTGCCGAAGAACACGATGGCGTAGGCCACCCAGACCAGGGTGATCAGGATGTCGATGGGCCATTCGAGTTCGGCGTATTCCTTGCTGCTGGTGAAGCCCATGGGCAAGGTGATGGCGGCGGCGACGATGACGATCTGCCAGCCCCAGAACGTGAAGGCGGCCAACGGGCCGCAGAACAGGCGCGCCTGACAGGTGCGCTGGACCACGTAGTACGACGTCGTAAACAACGCGCTGCCGCCGAAGGCGAAGATCACCGCGTTGGTGTGCAGCGGGCGCAGGCGGCCGTAGCTCAGCCATGCGGTGTCAAAGTTCAGCTGCGGCCAGATAAGCTGCGCAGCGAGAAAAACGCCCACAGCCATGCCGACGATGCCCCACACTACCGTCATGAGCGCGAATTGCCTCACGATCTTGTAGTTGAAGGTATCGGCCTTGCTTGCGATTGCGGCGCAATCGTTCATCGCCCTTCCCCTAAAGTTACAGATAGCTCCAGGCTGCAATGATGGGACTAGTCAAACAAGGCAGCGTTGATCTGGATCAAGCATCTGGTTACACGGCGGGGAACGCGGCGCCGGCGCAACGGGTCCAGGCGCGAAATCAAGCGCGCCGCTCAGCCGCGGCTGGCGGGGCCGCTGTCGTCATCGAGCAGGATGGCGCGGCCGGCGTCATCGGTGTCGTCATACTGGCCGTTGAACACGGCCCACCACAACGACACCCCGATGGCCAGCACGAACAGCAGGGACAGGGGCAGGAGCAGATAGAGGATGGTCATTGCGCCGCTTCCAGCGCGGCGGCGGGCGCGGGCGCGCCAGCCCAGTCGCGGCGGCACAGGCGCCACGAGTTGTAGGCGACCGCCAGCGAGGACACCAGCATGGTGATCGCGGCCAGCCATGGCGTGACCCAGCCGACCAACGCCAGCGGGGTCATCAGCAGGTGCCAGACCACCGATCCGTTCAGGTTCTGGCGAGCGCGGCGGCGCGCCTCGCCCAGCAGTTCGTCCAGCGCCGCATCGGACATGTTGGGATGGGCCGCCAGCGCCGAATGGGCGGAGGCCATGGCGGTGGGCACCGCCATCGACATGGCGCAGGGACAGCTCATCACCAGGAGCGCCACCATCACCGGGATACTGTGCGCCGGATCGATGTAGGCCCAGGCGGCCGCGGCGGCCAGCGCCAGCGCGACCTGGACCATGACGAAGCGCGAGGCCAGCCGGTCGGCGCGCGCGCCCAGTTCCAGGCGCTGCGCCTCCACGCGCTCGTGGCGCAAGCCGCCTGCCGCGCCGCCGAAGGACTGGCGGGCGCACAGCTCCAGGTAGCGCGCGGTCAACAGGAAGGCCACGAACATCGTGACCGAATCGAAGTAGACCTCGCCGCGCCCCGTGTAGGTGGCGTGGACGCTGGGAATGAAGGCGGCGACGATGCCCAGGGCCACCGGCACGTCCATGCCGGCGCGGCCATGGCGCAGGTTGTCGCCGGCGTGGCGCCAGATCGGCCAGGCCGAATACACCACGACCGGCACAGTCAGCGCAAAGCTGGCCCAGTTCATCAGCACGATGGCCCAGTCCAGCGTTTCCAGCGCATCGGCGGGCATGCTTTCATGCCGCAGGTAGCCGGGCCAGGCGAACATCATCACCTGCATCATCGCCAGCCACGCCAGCGACAGGCGCACGAGCGCATGGCGGCGCTGCTGGCGGTCGGCGTCGGACAGGCCGGCCGGGACGGCGAAGATCGATTTTGCTCGCATGCGCCGATGTTACTCAGCGCGTTACAAAGCCGCCTTGATCTGGATCAAGGCGGATCTGGCGGGTTTGCCCCGGCAACGCCGACCGGGCGCGATCCGGCTCAGGGACGCTGGCGGCGCAGCACGTCCACTACCGCCCGCATCAGGCTGGCGAGTTCGCCGTCGGCGATCGTCAACGCCGGCGTGAGATAGACCACATTGCCGAACGGCCGCACCCACACGCCGGCTTCGACCAGGCGCCGCTTCAGGCCCTCGCGGTCGGCGATGCCGTCCAGTTCCACCACGCCGATCGCGCCCAGCACGCGCACGTCGCGCACCCAGGGCAGCTCGCGGCACGGTTCCAGGCCGGCCGTCAGGCTCGCGGAGATCGCTTGCGCCTGGGCCAGCCGCGGTTCGGTCTCAAAGAGATCCAGCGAGGCGTTGGCTGCGGCGCAGGCCAGCGCATTGCCCATGAAGGTGGGGCCGTGCATCAGCGCGTGCGAAGGATCGTCGGACCAGAACGCCTCGAATACCCGGCCGCTGGCCACCGTGGCGGCCAGCGGCAGGGTGCCTCCGGTCAGCGCCTTGGACAAGGTCACGATGTCCGGCCGGATGCCGGCCTGCTCGAAGGCGAACATGGTGCCAGTGCGGCCGAAGCCGGTGAAGATCTCGTCGAAGATCAGCAGCAGGCCGTGCCGGTCGGCCAAACGGCGCAGACGGCGCAGTACTTCCGGGTCGTGCAGCAGCATGCCGCCCGCGCCCTGAACCAGCGGCTCGACCAGGATGCCGGCCAGCCGCGAGCCATGGGATTCCAGGTGGGCCTCCAGCGCGACCAGCTCCGCTTCGCCGCGCGGCAGGTCGACGATGTCGTGTTCGGCCAGCATGCCGCGGTACAGGCTGTGCATGCCCTCGTCCGGATCGCACACCGCCATGGTGCCGAAGGTGTCGCCGTGATAGCCGCCGCGGAACGCCAGGAAACGGCTGCGGCCGCGTTCGCCCTGGTTGAGCCAGAACTGCAACGCCATCTTCATGGCGACTTCCACCGCCACCGAGCCGGAATCGGTATAGAAGACGCGGTCCAGTCCCGGCCCCAGCATGCCGGCCAGGCGGCGGGCCAGGGTCAATGCGGGTTCATGGGTCAGTCCGCCGAACATGACGTGCGGCATGGCGTCCAGCTGCGCGCGCACCGCCTGGGCGATGTGCGGGTGGTTGTAGCCGTGGCAGGCCGTCCACCAGGACGCGACGCCGTCGATCAGGCTGCGGCCGTCGGCCAGCTCAAGCCGGCTGCCATGGCTGCGCACCACGGGCAGCGGCGGCGTGGCCGTCTTCATTTGGGCATAGGGTAGCCAGATATGGGGCTGGCCCTGGGCCACCCAGTCGGGCGTGTGCATGATTCACCTCTCGATACCGGCGGCGCGAGCCGGGTCCGCCCGGCGCATCCGGCCGGAACGGGGGCAGCGTCCGCCTCCACTACAATGGCCCGCATTCTACGGCCTGGCGCGGCCTCCCCCTGCCCGGCCGCTGCCGGAAATATAGATGTCCAAGCTGGATCCGCTTTTCTCCTCCGAGCTGGCGCGCGCGGAAGCGCGCCGCGTGCGCCGCCGCCTGCGCACGGCCTCCGCCGCCGCCCCGGGACGCCTCGTCCTCGAGGGCGAGCCGGTCCTGAACTTCTCCAGCAACGATTACCTCGGCCTGTCGCGGCATCCGCTGCTGGTCGAGCGGTCGCGCGAATGGGCAGCCCGCCACGGCGCGGGCGCCCAGGCGTCGCGCCTGGTGACCGGCAACCTGGACCTGCACGAACAGGTGGAAGCCAAGCTGGCCCGGCTGAAAGGCACCGAAGCCGCGCTGCTGCTGGCCTCGGGCTGGCAAGCCAACGCCGCCGTGCTGCCCGCCCTGCTGCGCGCGGCCGCCAGCCAGGGCGAGGTCGAGCTGTATGCCGACAAGCTCAACCACGCCAGCCTGCACCATGGCTGCCAGGCGGCGGGCGTGAAGCAGATCCGCTTCCGGCACAACGACCTGGACCATCTGGAAAGCCTGCTGGCCGCCAGGGCGGACAGCGCGGCCGGCCAGCCTGTATCGCGATTCATCGTCACCGAAAGCGTGTTCAGCATGGACGGCGACCGGACCGACGTGGAACGGCTGGCAACCCTGGCCGACCGCTACCGCGCCTTCGTCTACCTGGACGAAGCGCACGCCACCGGCGTGCTGGGCCCCCGCGGCATGGGGCTGGCAGGGCTGGCGCCCGGCCGCATCGACCTGGCCATGGGCACGTTCAGCAAGGCGCTGGGCGGATTCGGCGCCTACGTCGCCGGTTCGCGCGCGCTGTGCGACTACCTGGTCAACGCCTGCTCGGGCTTCATCTACACGACGGCGCTGCCGCCCGCGGTGCTGGGCGCCATGGACGCGGCGCTGGACCTGGTGCCCACGCTGGACGCCGAACGCGCCCGCCTGGCGGCCGCGGGCGACAACCTGCGCGCCGCGCTGCGCGGCATGGGGCTGGACACGGGGGCATCCTCCACCCAGATCGTGCCGGCCATCGTGGGTGACGAAGCCCGCGCCCTGGCGCTGGCCTCGGGACTGGAACAGCGCGGCTTGCTGGCCGTGGCGATCCGCCCGCCCACCGTCCCCGCCGGCACCAGCCGCCTGCGCGTCACGCTGAGCGCCGCGCACCGCGACGTGGACGTGGCGCGGCTGATCGACGGTTTCGCCGCCGCGCTGGCGTGATGGCCGCCGTTCCCATGCAAGCCGGCATGCCCCGCCCCACCCTGCTGTTCGTACACGGCTGGGCCTTCGACGCCTCCGTCTGGACGCCGCTGCGCGCCGAACTCGCAGACTGGCCGCAAGCCGTCTTCGACGCGGGCTACTTCGGGCTGGCGCAGGGGCCTGCCATGGCCGGCCCGGTGATCGCCATCGGCCATTCGCTGGGCGTGTTGCGCCTGTTGCGCGAACTGCCGCAAGACTGCCTCGGCCTGGTGTCGATCAACGGCTTCGCCCGCTTTTCCGCCGGCCCCGGCTTCGAGGCCGGCGTGGCGCCGCGCGTGCTGGATCGCATGTCCAGGCGCCTGTCCTCCGACCCCGCGGCGGTGCTGGGCGACTTCCGCCAGCGCTGCGGCGACGCCACCGATTTCAGCGAGCCGCAGCTGGCGCCGCTGGCGCGCGACCTGCAAGCCCTGCGCGACGAGGACCGGCGCGAGGCCCTGGCGGCGCTGCCCGTGCCGCTGTTGGTCCTGGCTGGCGCCGACGATCCCATCGTGCCCCCGGCCATGACGCAGGCAGTTTTTGCCGGCAAGGCCGACACGGAGATCCATGAGCGGGCTGGCGGCGGCCACCTGCTGCCGGCGTCGGATGCGCCCTGGTGCGCGGAGCGGATCCGCGCCTTCGTTGCCGGACTGGCGCACGCCGCATGACGCAAGCCCCCCGCAACGCTGGCATCGGCGCGCGCTTTGGCGCCGCCGCCCCCGCCTATGAAAACCACGCGTCCGTCCAGCGGCTGGCAGCCGAGCGGCTGGCCGGCGATATCGCGCTGCTGCCCCTGCCATCCCGCCCGCGCATCCTGGAGATCGGCTGCGGCACCGGCCTGCTGACCCAGGCGCTGGCGCGCCGCATCGGTCCCGCCGACTGGACCGTCACCGACATCGCTGCCGGCATGCTCGCGGCCGCGCAGCGCGGCCCCGCATTGCCAGGCCAGGCCCGCTATCAATTGCTGGACGGCGAGCACCCCGCGGGGCTCGAAGGCGGCTACGACCTGATCTGCTCCAGCCTGGCGGTGCAATGGTTTTCCGACCTGAATGCCGGGCTGGGCCGGCTGGCCGCGCTGCTCGCCCCGGGCGGCTGCCTGGCCGTGGCGACGCTGGCGGACGGCACATTCCAGGAATGGCAGGCCGCCCATGCTGCGGCAGGGCTTGCCGCCGCCACGCCGCGTTACCCGGCCGCCGCCTCCATCCATCCGGACAGGGGCAATCTGGCGGGTGGCGTGCGCAGCGAACGGCTGATACAAAATCATCCTGACGGGCTGCATTTCCTGCGCGCCCTGAAAGGCATAGGCGCCACCACGCCCGCTCCAGGACGCGCGCCGCTGGGCGCGGCGCAACTGCGGCGGGTGCTGGCGGCGTTTGACGAACAAGGAGCCGGGGTGACCTATCACCTGGCCTACGGTATGTGGAAAAAATCGAACCAGTCCCCCGCCGGCGTTTTCGTGACCGGCACTGATACCGGCATCGGCAAGACCCTGGTGTCCGCGATCCTGGCGCGCGCCTGGAACGCCGACTACTGGAAGCCCGTACAGACGGGCGTGGCGGAAGAACCCGGCGACACCGAGACCGTGGCGCAACTGGCCGGGCTGCCGCCCGAACGCCTGCACCTGCCCGCTTACGTGCTGCAGGCGCCGCTGTCGCCCTGGGCCGCGGCCACGCTGGAAGACACCATCGTCGACGCCACCAGCATCGTCCCGCCGGCCACGCAGGCGCCGCTGATCGTGGAAGGCGCGGGCGGCCTCTACGTGCCGATCGACGACACCCACATGATGATCGACCTGATCGCCAGGCTGGATATGCCGGTGGTGCTGGCCGCCCGCAGCGGACTGGGCACCATCAACCACACCCTGCTCAGCCTGGAGGCCCTCAAGCGCCGCGGCATTCCGGTTCTGGGCGTGATCATGAGCGGACCGCTTTCGGCCGGCAACAAGGAAGCCATCGAGCGCTTTGGCGACGTCCGCGTGCTGGCCGAGATTCCGCCCTTGGCCAAGGTCGACGCGCAAACCGTCCAGGCCCTGGCCAGCGCCATTCCTCCGCTGGCGGAATGCCTGCAGGCGCTGGGCGGTGCGCCCGCGGTCGCCAGTTGAGATCCTGGCGCGGCCGCGGATGGCGTGATTTCCGGGGCCGTAGCCGTTACGCATTCGTACAAAATAAATTCCGCTGACGGCCACCCGTCCCCCACGCGGACAGGTTCCGCCGCAGCACTTCGCGTGGCTAAGGATGGCGGCAAAAGTCTCATGCAAAGCATGAACTTCCCCCGCGTAAGCATGCCTCTCCTACATCTTTCAGCCACATCCGGATTCTCAAGCCGGCGCGGCCGCGGCGACGGCGGCCGCATGCTCGTGCGTTGTTGACTACTAACGCAACACAACGATAATTTTCGCCACATTGGCAGTTCGATTCGCAGGTAGCTGGACGTGCAGGATTTCGTTCCTGGGTTTCCTTATTTGCAGGAGAACTGGCATGGTCACCAGAAGGCTGAACATTCCTGTTTTGGCCCCCAATCCCAACCGTAATTTCTTCGACGGCACCCGCCCCGGCCATGCCGTGCTGCGCCCGGCCGATCTGCTGGCCTTGCGGCTGGAGCTGCGCAACCTGACGGTCACGCCGGGCCAACCTCCTCGCCTGAAAAAGGCTGGCGACGGGGCCGCCACGCTCATCGTCCACTTCCCGCCGCAGTCGATCAGCGAAGAGACGTTCTTCGAACGTCCGCCTCCCGGCACCGCCAACCAGCCGCCGCCCCGTCCCACGCCGGGCAAGCCGGAACCAGGCGGCGTGGAAGATCCCACCGGTCCGCCGGTGCGCGCGCGTATCGCCGGCGAATCGCGGCTGGCCTTTGACGTTCCCGACGGCTTCGACGTGCCCTACACGCTGGAAGGCGTGCTGGCCGCGATGGAGTCGCTGCCGTTGACCGTGGCCGCCAATGCGCGCCCGCCCGGGCCCAGCGCGCCGCGCCTGAACCTGCGCGATCTGTTCGACACCCGCATCGACAAGCTCTCGCCGGTGCAACGCGCCGCGCTATCGAGCTTCGCGCTGCGCAGCGCACGCATCGCCACGCAGCAGAACGCGCCCGGTGCGCTGTTGCTGCGGCAGGCCGGCGGCGCGCCAGGCCTGCGCGCATTGCGCCTGGGCGGCGGCGCGCCGGTCCGTGAGGTTCAGCGCACCAGCGCCCTGATCGAAATCCTCAGGCGCGGCCCCAAACCCGCGCTGCCCGCCGCGCAGCAGACGGCGATAGAACTGCCGTGGCGGCTGATCCTCAGCCCGCATGCGGACGAACGCTGGCGCCACGCCAAGGCGCCAGCGACTTCCGCCGCCACGCAGCACACCGAGCTCTGGCATACCCAGCTGCTGGCCGCGCAGCCGCAGAACAGCGCAACGGCGCCGCAGGCGGACGATCCCAAGCCGACCCTGCGCGCCATCTGGGCGCTGGGCGGCGAAGGCACGACCAAGCCCATGCAGGCAGCGTTTCCCGTGCCGGCGACGACCTATCTGCCGCAACCGAACACCTCGCCCTTCCGCATGCCGATGGACGATTTCGACCGGTTCCAGATCGCGCACCTGTCGTCGAATTTTTCCGTCGCCAACTACACGCCGCAGCCGGTGGACGCCAAGCTGCTGATGCTGTCCGCGCTGGGCGCCTGGCTGGACTCGCGCGGCAACTGGGACGCGCCCGGGCTGTCGCTGGAAGAATGGACGCATCGCGGCGCCATGGGCCGCGACCACTACGTCCGCGTGGTCTACAAGGGCCTGCTGTTCCCCTTCGGCCACCGCGCTTCGCTGGTGAAGGTCAGCGAACGCAAGTTCCATACGGCCAGGGCGGGTAACCCGGCCTACCTGCGCCAACGCCTGTTCATCATCGTGCGCCAGCGCGAACGCGTGTATGCCGATCCGCAACTGCAGGCGCGGGACGACTCGGGGAACGTGATCTTCCTGCATCGGCAGATGCCATTCTCCAGCGTGCGCATCCTGACCACCGTCACGCCAAGTTTGGATGCCCCTACCTCCCAGGCCAGCAACATCGATGGCCTGGGACAATTGCTGTTCTGGCCGTGCATAGGCGGAACCCCCTTCCGCTTCGCCTGTTCGGCCACCGACATCGATGGCCGCATCGTGCAGTTCGACCTGCCCATGATCTTCATGGACGGCGGCCATGCCTGCCCGCGCAAGCTCAGCGGCCAATGGCTGACGCCGGACTACGTGAACGCGGAGATTTTCGCGAAGCAGACGCGCAAGGCCTGGCGCGATGCCGAATCCGGCCGCCGCACCGCGCAGTTCAAGCAGCAGCGCGTCACGTTCGCCTCCCCGCTCAAGCCCGGCGATACCGCCGCGCAAGCGGAGACGATCGAGTTCGACGGTTTGGTCGATCCGGGCAATACCCAGCTGCGCGCCTACAGCGACTCCTTGAACGGCCCGCTGTTCTATCCCGGCATCAAGCGCGCCGAGATCCGCATCGCCGCGCTGGCTGAACTGACCGGCAGCGACAGCAACAGCGTGCTGAGCTGGAACGACCATTACCTCCGGTTCGGATTCGATTCCGGCAACGTCGGCCAGGTCTTCGGCAACATAGACGCCGAGCCCGGCTATCGCGGCGACGCGGTGCTGAACTTCTCCGCGCAGGGCGACCGCGCGGGCGGCTTCGTCCAGCCGAATCTGCGCCCCACGGCGCTGTCGCGCATGGCGGGTCCGGTCAGCGGCAAGGTCTCGGACTTCGTCGCCGGCAAGATGAGCGGCCCGGATATCTTCCCCAAGGTCATGTCCTCGGACCTGCCCTTTCCGCTGCTGTTCGGCTGCATACCGCTGGGCGACGTGATTGAAGCGGTGTCCAACGCCGCCGGCACGCCGGAGCGGGTGCCGCGCTTCGTATCGGAAGCCTGCTCCCAGCTGGAAAGCCTGGTCAACGAAATGGGCCGGCTCTACGCCCTGGTGGCGGACCTGGCGCAGCAACCAGGCCGCATCGCCGAGGCCGCGTTGCAGGTGTTGAAAGACACCTTGCAGGATCTGCTCGGCCAGGCGCAGGCCTACGCGCAGAACCTGGTGCAGGACGCAAAGGCCCGCGTCAACGATCTGATCGCCGCGCTGGACGCCGTGCGCGCGCAGGTCGCGCTGCTGGCCGGACTGTCCTTCGACGCCGCGCCCGCGCTGCCGGGATTGCCCGCCGTGCTCACCGCCGCGCGCGATGCCGCGCGGGCGTTGAGCACCGCGGCGGACGCGCAGGTGAACGGCGCGCACTTGCCTGATGGCCTGCGGCAATCGCTGCGCCAGGCCGCCAACACCGCCCAGACGCTCCTGGACAGCGTCGGCGTCGTGCCGGCGCTGCTGGTGCAGGGCAAGGCGCTGTACGACGCGCTCGACGCGGTTGTGGGCCACCCCGACCAGCTGGACGACCTGTTCGCCGACGCCGCGACGCTCAGGCCGCGTCTGCAGGCCATCACGGCCGCGGTCGATCCGCTGTCCGGCACCATAGGCGGCGCACGCCTGCTGGAAGGCGCGCCGCGCCAGATCGCGCAGACAGCGCTGCAGGCGGTCAAGCTGGCGGTCGATGCGGTGCTGGCCAGCGCGGAGCTGCTGGAACTGCTGACCGGCGATGAGCTCACCCTCCGCTTCGACTGGAATCCGGTGATCAAGAGCTGGTCGATCAAGCCTGGCGACCCGCCGCTGTTCCGCGTCAACGATACGCATGGCTTTCGCGTGGCGGTGGAAGCGCGTGTGCGCAAGAACGGGCAGAGCGCGCCCAAGATGTCGGTGGTCTGCTCGCTGAAGGACTTCGACCTGGTCCTGATCGCGCCTGCCAGCTTCATGGAGCTGAACTTCGAGAAGATCGAGTTCCGCATCGACACGGCCGCGAAGATGGACGTGGACGTGCTGCTGACAGACATCAAGTTCGTGGGCCCGCTGTCCTTCGTCGAAACGCTGCGCGACCTGATCCCGCTGGACGGATTCTCCGATCCGCCTTATCTGGATATCTCGGCCAAGGGCGTGGACGCCGGCTTCGACCTGGCGCTGCCGGCCGTCGCCATCGGCGTCTTCAATCTGTCCAACCTCAGTCTGGGCGCGGGCTTCACCGTGCCCTTCATCGGCCAGCCCCTGTCCGTGCGCTTCAATTTTTGCACGCGCGAACAGCCTTTCAACCTGTCGGTATGCATGTTCGGCGGCGGCGGGTTTTTCGGCATCACCCTGGATCCCAGCGGCATCCAGCTGATGGAAGCGGCCTTCGAGTTCGGCGCCAGCGTGTCGGTGAATCTGGGCGTGGCCTCCGGCGGCGTGCACGTCATGGCCGGCATCTACTTCCGCATGGAAAAGAACGCCTGCTCGCTGGCCGGCTACTTCCGCATGGGTGGCTGCGTCAGCGTGCTCGGCATCGTCAGCATTTCCATCGAGATCTACCTGGAACTGCGCTACGAGTTCGAAAGCGGCAAATGCGCGGGGCGCGCCACCATCACCGTCGAGATCGAAGTCTTCATGTTCTCGATGAGCGTGTCGCTGTCATGCGAACGCAAGTTCGCCGGGTCCAATGGCGACCCCGGCTTCCGCGACCTGATGGGGCCGCATCCCGACCTGCCGCTGGCGCAGGAGCTGGCGCAGATCGACGACAGCAGCGAGTACGCCTGGCGCGAATACGCCGAAGCCTTTGCCTGAGGAACGTCCATGGCCAAGCAAACGATAGTCTGGACCGCGATCCCCAACGGCCGCGTGCCCGCCGGCCCCGACGCCGGCCGGCTGCGCATCTCCATCGTGGCCTCGCCGCGCCTGACGCCGCAGGCCGTCAACGAGCAGCAGTTGCACGCGTTCGCCGACTGGGTCAACTGGCCGCGCACGCTGGAGCGCGTGCGCTTTGCGCTGAACACCGGCGCGGCGGAGATCGAACTGGAGCCGCAGGCGCAGGCCGACGCGGCGCTCTGGGAACGACTGCTGCCCAAGACCACGCCGGTCGCCGGCTTCGTGTTCCGCGACATGAGCAAGGTCAACCTGTTCTCGTATTCGGTGGCGGGTGTGCTGGGCCTGGCGCGCAAGCACTACGGCAGGCTGGCGGTGCAGGCCACCGGCACGCCGCCCACCCTGCTGCCCTGGCGCGACGCGCATCCGGGCCTGAAGGACATGCTGGGCGACTGCGGCACGCGCACGACCTTCATCTCGCTGGGCGACCGGCGCGTCGAAATGCCGCTGCCTGGCTTCGACCGCTTCTTCGACGACGGCGGCGACGGCGCCGAGCGCGTGCTGCGCTCGCAGGTCTACGGCCCGCACAGCGTCTACGAAGGCCACGCCGCCGCGCCGGGCGTGAACGCCGAAGGCAATCCCCAGCCCGGGGTGAGCTTTCCGCTGCGCGCCCTACCCACCCGCTGGAACGACGGCGGGCTCGCCGGCCCCGACCAGAACCTGATGAAGCTATGGAACTCACAGGCCGAGTACACCCTGTTCCAGGCCAACCGCTTCTATCGCCGCGATCCGCCCACGGCGCAACAGCGCAGCATCCGGCGGCCGGACGGCGAGAACGTACCCGCGCCGCCCGTCCAGCCGGAAATGGATTTCCACGCCATCGTGGCGTCCTACGGCGATTACCCGGCGCTGCTGCGCCAGCTCGGATTGGTCATTGATTGCCTGGTCCCGCCGGGCTCGGCCTTGGAACAGCAGTTGGCGGCGGCGCCCGCCGCGCAGGGCTATTTCTTCCTGACCCTGCGCTGGGAGGACGGGCACGACGCCGGCGATGACGCCTGTCCCGCCACCGCCTGGACGGGCGACGCGGAACGCTTCACCACGCGTCCGCGAAACCCCGCCGACCATGAGCGCGGCATGCTGAAGCTGCGCCGCGCCGACGACAGCTGGAACCTGTACGAACCCCGCACGCCGTTCGACGTCTACCAGGTCGACGCCGACGGCGCGGCGCTCAAGACTGTGGACTTCGTGCTCAGCGCACAAAATCTGATCGCCAGGAGCCTGGCGCTGGGCGCCGACGGCGCGGTGACCTACACCACCGGCGACAAACAGGGCGTGGCCGCGCTGCGCTCGGGCGGCCTGGGCGTGGCGCGGCGCGGCCGCGCCTGGGAAGTGGCGCAGAACGCGGCGGCCGCGGCCCTGAAGAATGCCGCCCTGTCGGGCGCGCCGGGCAGCATCGTGCTCTATGCCGAGGATCTGCTGCGCGGCTATCGCGTGGATGCGCAAGCGCAGGCTCCAGGCGATTCCCCGAAATGGCGCTCGTTGTGCCAGCGCGCCGGCACCTACCGCTGCACGGACGGCGGCGCGCCGCTGC
The DNA here is from genome assembly GCF_003576205.1 of Achromobacter sp. K91. Lineage (NCBI taxonomy): Bacteria > Pseudomonadati > Pseudomonadota > Betaproteobacteria > Burkholderiales > Alcaligenaceae > Achromobacter > Achromobacter sp. K91. The sequence goes on from NZ_QWFB01000027.1 coordinate 113,429, forward strand.
AATTTCCTGATGACGAGGGCTATGTGAAAGGCGCCTCCACCAGCGGCGGAGAGAATCCGGACGACCAATACCTGCATGAATCCCTGTTCCGCTGGACTGGCTGGAGCCTGGTGGCGCTACGTCCGGGACGCACCCTGCGCGACCGCGTGGATCCGGACAGCGGCGTGCAGGGCGAAACGCCGGAAGACGTGCAGGACACGGCCACGGAAAAAGGCAACGGCCTGGCGGTCAGCTTCGCGGCGGCCAAGGGCAGCCTGCCGCGCCTGCGCTTCGGCATGCCCTACCGCTTCCGCGCGCGCCTGGTGGACCTGGCCGGCAACAGCCTGGCGCATGACGATCCATCGCTTGAGCGCGACGACAACGCCACCCAGCCGGTCGTCTACTGGCGCTTCGAACCGGTGGATCCGCCCGCGCTGGTGCAGCGCGCCCGCCTGAGTGAAGGCGAGTCGCTGGAACGCATGGTGATCCGCAGCAATACCGGCATGGACCCGGCGGCCTACCTCGACAGCCCCGATTTCAAGGCTGCACGCCAGGAGGACGCATCCAAGGACTACGCGTATACCGCCATCAATGAACGCCACGTGGTGCCGCCCAAGGCCTCGCAGCTGCAATGCGAAACACATGGCCTGTTCGACGGCATGATGGGCAACCCCGCCAACATCAAGCAGGCCTATGAAATCGCAGCCCGCGACGCGGGCACGCTCTACGACCAGGGGCCGGGCACGGACATAGAACTCGTGACGCCGCAGGCGTTGGACCAGGTCGCCACCACCGCACAGGTGCCGCCGAAAGAGCCCTCGCCTGAACACCCCACCGGCGAGCGCCTGGCCGCCGGGCAATATGTCATCCACCGCGAAGCCCAGGTGCTCACGCCCTATTTGCCGGACCCCGCTGCGGGCGGCATCGCGCTGCGCGCCCAGCCCGGCCATGCCCTGCCCGGCGTCACGGGACCGAAGGTGCTGGGACCCAGCGCGGTGATCGCGCTGACGCCCGCGCAAGAACTTGTGCTGCTGGTGGCGCATGCGCCCAAGTGGCCGGACACGCTGGGCTTGCGCATCGTACTGGAAGAGCGCCGCGCCACACTGGCCGATCCGCCCTGCTCGGAGGATTTCCTCGACGACGGACTCCCAAGCTGGGACGAGGCCAAGCGGGTCCTGACCTTCTACCTGCCCAAAGGGCGCATTGCCCGCTTGCGCTATTCCAGTTTTGTGAATCCCGGCCTGGCCAACACCTTCGGCATCCCCGCCTGGGCGAGCAACGAAGGCGAGCGCGCGACGCTGCGCCTGTCGTCCGTGCTGGGCGGCTGCTGGATGGTCACGCCGTACCGCTCGCTGGTGCTGGTCCATGCGACCCAGCAGCCGATCTGCGAGCCCCTGCTGCTGATGGCCGAGGAACCGCAGCGCGGACCTGGCGATGCCCATGCAAACCTGTATGCCCGCGTGCGGTTGCACGGCCCCACCACCGGCAAGGTCGAGATCGAGGCCGACTGGCACGAATGGGTGGATGACCTGCAGAAGCCGCGTCCGGAACGCCAGGCCGGCCATGGCGTGCTGGCGGAGGTTCCCTTGTCCGAAAACTACGCAAACCTCTTCACCCTGAGCAATGCGGTGAAGGAACAACTGAACGCGGACGGCAAGCTGCGCGCGCGCGGCGACCGCCATGAATTCGGCGACACCCGCTTTCGCCTCATCCGCTACCGCCTGCGCGCGGCCACGCGGTTCCGCGAATACCTGCCGCCCTCGCTGTACGCGCAGACGGACAAGGTCACGCGGCTGGGGCCCGTTGCCGACGGCCCGCTGGTGGAAACAGGAGCGGACGATGACCCGGGCGCTCCGGTGCTCAGGCGCGACGGCACGGCGCAGAACACCATCGTGCGCGCCAGCGCGCCGCCGGACGCCCCCGTCCTGACCTACGTCGTGCCGACCTTCCGCTGGGAGGAAACGGCGAGCAACGGCAAGCTGGACGTGACGCGACTGGGCAACGGCCTGCGGGTCTGGCTGGAGCGGCCCTGGTTCTCCTCCGGCGACGGCGAGCTGCTGGGCGTGGTGATCGCGGGCGACGGCCAGAACTTCACCGACATCACCAACCCGCTGACGCCGTTGGTGACGCAATGGGGCATGGATCCGCTCTGGGAGACGCCCCCGCCCAAGCACAAGGCGCGCGTGTCGGACTTCTCGGCGCGCGTCACCGACGAGCAGGTCTATCTGCAGGAAATCCCGGCCCAGCTGGTCCACGTGGTCGGACACCGCGTGCGCTGGAGCGAGGAACGCGCGCGCTGGTATTGCGACATCGAGCTCGATCCCGGCCGGACCTACATGCCCTTCGTGCGCCTGGCGCTGGCGCGCTATCAGCCCAACGCCATCGGTTCGGCCAAGCTGTCGCGGGTGGTGCAGGCCGAGTTCTCCCAGGTGCTGCCGCGCCGCCGCGCGGTGTTCGAGGTCAAGCGCGGCCGGCTGGCGTTCAGCCTGCGCGGCGTGGTGCCCAAGCATGGACCCATGAAGTTCCCGCTGGACTCCGAGTACCTGAACATCTCCTTCATCCCTGGCATAGGCCAGACCGCCGAAAGCGGCCGCAACCGCGTAGAGCTGGTGCTGCAGACGCGCGACCCGGCGCTGGACAGCGACCTGGCCTGGAGCGACGCCGCCGTGCTGGCGTCGGGCCTGCTGGACCCGTCCGGGCCGGCGCCCCAGCCGCCCGGCCCGATACCTGGCCCCATACTCATAGACCGCATGCGCGAACTGCCCATCCTGGAAACCGCCACGCCCGCGACGCTGGCCGATCTATCGCGCCTGGGCAACGTGGCGGTCGGCCCGGTGGTGCGTTTTCCGCCGGTGCTGGAGGGGCCTCTGCTGGGCGAACTGCTGGACCCGGTCATCTGGTCCGCCAGCGTCACGCTGCCCGACCGCGGCGGCAAGCCCGCGCGCATCGCGGTGCGCGAGTATGAACGCTATTACACCGACAACGCCGTGCCCGAACGGCGCGCCGGCGCCATCCAGCAGCGTCGCGTGGTGGAGGAAAGGCTGGTGTATTCGGCGTTCTTCGGGCTCTAAAAAAAAAGGGTGCCCGAAGGCACCCGAATCCACCCTACAACAGCAACTACAACTGCATAACTCTCCTGCGATGCTTACGCGGCCTTCTGTTCCTTGCCGTGTTCGAACTGGGCTTCCTCCGTCGAACCGGTCAGCGCGGTGGTCGAGGACTGGCCGCCTTCGATGGTCTGCGTCACGGCGTCGAAGTAGCCGGTGCCGACCTCGCGCTGGTGCTTCACGGCGGTGAAGCCCATTTCAGCGGCAGCGAATTCCTTCTGCTGCAGTTCGACGAAGGCGCTCATCTGGCGGCGGGCGTAGCCGTGGGCCAGTTCGAACATGCCGTAGTTCAGCGCGTGGAAGCCGGCCAGCGTGATGAACTGGAACTTGTAGCCCATGGCGCCCAGCTCGCGCTGGAACTTGGCGATGGTGCCGTCGTCCAGGTTCTTCTTCCAGTTGAACGAGGGCGAGCAGTTGTAGGCCAGCAGCTTGCCCGGGAACTGGCGATGGATGGCCTCGGCGAACTTGCGGGCGTATTCCAGGTTGGGCGTGGACGTTTCGCACCAGATCAGGTCGGCGTACGGCGCATAGGCCAGACCGCGCGAGATGGCCTGGTCGATGCCGGCCTTGGTGCGGAAGAAGCCTTCGACGGTGCGCTCGCCGGTGATGAAGGGACGGTCGTTCTCGTCGACGTCGCTGGTCACCAGGTCGGCCGCGTCAGCGTCGGTGCGGGCCAGCAGCACGGTGGGCGTGCCCATCGTGTCGGCCGCCAGGCGCGCCGACACCAGCTTGGCGACGGCCTCGCGGGTCGGGACCAGCACCTTGCCGCCCATGTGACCGCACTTCTTGACCGAAGCCAGCTGGTCTTCGAAGTGCACGCCCGAAGCACCGGCCTCGATCATCGCCTTCATCAGTTCGAACGCATTCAGCACGCCGCCGAAGCCGGCTTCGGCGTCCGCCACGATCGGGGCGAAGAAATCGATGTAGCCTTCGTCGCCCGGGTTCTTGCCTTCCATCCACTGGATCTGGTCGCAGCGGGTCAGCGAATTGTTGATGCGGCGGACCACTTGCGGCACCGAATTGGCGGGGTACAGCGACTGGTCGGGATACATCTCGCCGGCCAGGTTGGCGTCGCCGGCAACTTGCCAGCCGGACAGGTAGATCGCCTTCAAGCCGGCCTTGACCTGCTGCATGGCCTGGTTGCCGGTCAGGGCGCCCAGCGAATTCACGAAAGGCTCGCTATGCAGCAATTCCCACAGACGGGTGGCGCCGCGGCGCGCCAGCGTGTGTTCCACGCCGATGGAGCCGCGCAGGCGGATGACGTCCTCGGCGCTGTAGTCGCGCTTGATGCCTTGCCAACGGGCGTTTTCAGCCCAGTCCTTCTGCAGATTGCGGATTTCGGTTTCGCGGTTGCTCATGTTGATGCTCCTGGTCAGTGATGGGAAGACTTCAAAAGATTCGCGTCCTGCGTTGCGTGAATCGTTGGACAAAGTCTATGCCTCTGCTGCGGAGCAATGTGAACTGATGTCTTATAGAAGACGAAAAATATTATTCTTATAAATCAATAAATTACAAACTTGATTTCGTATTGCGGAACGCAATTATCATCTGTGAAATGGGCTCCCGCTGCTGCGCAGCAGTGGCTTTCACATGACGAAGGTTACATTTCACAATGTGGAAAATCGGCCTTTTTTACGACCGCCTACAATGCGTTCATTCTTCAAGTTTCCGATGACTCCGCTATGACGCTGTCCCACGGCCCGCTGGGCCAGAGCGTGGCCTACGCCTCGCAATACGACCCCTCCCTGCTCTTCCCCATCGCGCGTTCGCACAATCGCGCGGCGCTGAACCTGGAAGCCGGCAAGCTGCCCTTTACCGGCGTGGACCTGTGGAATGCCTATGAGCTGTCCTGGCTGGACGCCAAGGGCAAGCCGCGCGTGGCCATGGCCACCTTCTCGGTGCCGGCCGACAGCCCCAACATCATCGAGTCCAAGTCCTTCAAGCTCTATCTGAACTCGTTCAACCAGACCCGCCTGGTCAATTCGGCCGCCCTGCGCGGCCGTCTGGAGCGCGACCTGAGCGCCGCCGCCGGCGCGCCGGTGGGGCTGGATTTCTTCCTGCCGCAGCGCTTCTCCGAATTGCAGATGGGCGAAATGGATGGCGTCTATATAGACAAGCTGGATATCGAAATCGATACCTACGAGCCCGCCCCCGAAGTGCTGCGCACCCGCGCGGGCGACGTGGTCGAGGAAACGCTGGCGTCGCGCCTGTTGAAATCGAACTGCCCCGTCACGGGCCAGCCCGACTGGGCCAGCGTGCAGGTCCGCTACCGTGGCGCGCCCATAGACCGCGAGTCGCTGCTGCGCTATGTGATCTCGTTCCGCCAGCACGCGGAATTCCACGAGCATTGCGTGGAACGCATCTTCAGCGACATCATGCAGGCCTGCCGGCCGGAGCAACTGACGGTCTACGCGCGCTATACGCGCCGCGGCGGGCTGGACATCAACCCCTGGCGCAGCAATTTCGAAGCCGGGCCGCCGGCGGACGTGCGTACCGTCCGCCAGTAGGCGCCGGAAACCGCGTTACTTCACAAAAGGCTCGGGCCGCGGCGTATCGTCCGCCGACGGCGGCAACACCGGGTACTGGATCGCCGGCTGATCGCCCGTCAGGGTCTTCAGGAACGCCACTATCTGCGCGTTCTCATCGGGCGTGAAGGTCCGGCCCAGCTGCAACCGGCCCATCACGTCCACGGCCTGCGTCAAGGTAGCTGCCTCGCCATCATGGAAGTACGGATAGGTCAGCGCCACGTTGCGCAGCGTCGGCACCTTGAAGTTGAAGCGGTCGGCGTCCTTGCCCGTCACCGCCGCGCGGCCCTCGGCCTTGTTCTCGGTGACGTAGGGCGTGACCAGGCCCATCTTCTGGAACGAATTGCCGCCCACCGCCACGCCGTTGTGGCAGGCCACGCAGCCGCTGTTCTTGAAGAGTTCGTAGCCGGCCAGCTCGCGCACCGTCAGCGCCTTCTGGTCGCCGCGCAGCCACTGGTCGAAGCGCGAATTGGGCGTCACCAGCGTTTCCTCGAACGCGGCCAGGGCGCCGGTGACCTCGTCGATGGTGATGTCGTCTTTGCCGAAGACCTGCTTGAATTCCGCCCGGTAGCCGGGAATGGAATTCAGCACCTGCACCGCTAGTTCGTGAGTGGACGCCATCTCCATGGGATTGGCGATGGGGCCGCCCGCCTGCTCGCGCAAGTCCTTGGCCCGGCCGTCCCAGAACTGGGCGATGTTCAGACTGGAGTTGAGCACCGTCGGCGAATTGATCGAGCCCTGCTGCCACTTGTGCCCGATCGAGGCCTTGAGATTGTCCGAACCGCCCATGCCCAGGTTGTGGCAGGAATTACAGGAAATCGCGCCGGACCGGGACAGGCGCGGATCGAAGAAGAGCTTTTTGCCCAGTTCGACCTTGGCCGGCTCCTTGATGACCGCCGGCTCCACCGGCTGTATCGGTTCCTGCGAAGCCGCCTGGGCCAGACCCATCCAACTGCCCAAGGCGACCCCGGCCGCCAGCAACGCGCTTGCCCTTCTCATTTCGCTTCTCCTGTGAATAACCTTTGTCCCATAAAGGTCATTACATCAGAGGGAAACGGGTCGAACCTTGCGCCGGGTCAAACGGTCGGGCCCGTGCAGGGCCCGCCATGATCAGGAACGCACAGCCGCCGAAGCCGCAGCGGCGGGTTCCGCACGCCGCGCCTGCACCGCGATCCATTGCGCCAGGAAGGCGGCGGCAGCGAATGCCACGCCCGCGCCCACCCAGGGGCCCTGCCGCAGCCCGGCGTCCAGCAGCAGGCCGAAGGCCAGCGGCCCCAGGGCCGAGCCCACGTCCATGCCGGAGTACACCAGTCCGTAGACCGAGCCGGTGGAACCCTTGGGCGTGACGCGGCGGATCAACATGTCGCGCGACGGCGCCGCGACGCCGGAGCAGAAGCCCGCCAGGGCCACCACCGGTGCGGCCATCACAGCCGGCACCAAACCCAGCGCCAGCACCACCAGCGTCAGGCCCGCCAGGATCAGGGCCACCATCACGGTGCGTTCGGTACGCGGATTGGCCGACACCAGAAAGCCGCCCGCGGCCATGCCGACGGCCGAAGCCACCATGTAGCCGGACAGCGCCGAACTGGCCGCGACCTTGGACAGGTCATACAGCTGGCCCAGCAAGGGGATGGTGTAGTTCTGCACCGACGACAGCGCGATGGAGGTGCAGGCGAAGAACAGGAACGCGCCCCACAGCGCCGGCTTGGACAAGAGCGTGGTCAGCGTCGTCAGCACGCTTTCCTGCGGCTTTGCCGCGGGCTTGGGAGCGGCCTTGCCGGCTTCCACGTCCGCGTGGCCTTCCAGCGGCGACGGGCCGCCGATCAGATCGCGACCCAGAATCGTCAACAACAGCACCAAGGCCACCAGCCCGGCGGCGCTATAGGCCGCTACGCGCCAGTCTGCGAGCAAGGTGATGCTGGTCATGAAAACCGGGGTAAGCGCCCAGCCCAGATTGCCCGTCAGCCCGTGCGTGGAGAAGGCATGTCCCAGGCGCGGCGCGGAAATGCGATGGTTGATGATGGAATAGTCGGCGGGATGGAACACGGAGTTGCCGATGCCGCCCACGACGGCCGCCACGATCAGCATGGCGTAGCCGTTGGCCGATCCGATCAGCACGCCGGACAACACGAAGCACGCCAGCCCGAACCACAGCACCGGCCGCGCGCCGATGCGGTCCACCACGAAGCCCGAGGACGCCTGGCCGATGCCGGAAACCACATAGAACGTGGACACCAGCAGCCCAAGGCGGGCGAAGTCCAGGCCGAACTCGTTGCCCAGCGAGACATAGAGCGAGGGCAGGACCAGTTGGAAGAAGTGGGAGGAAGCGTGGGCGACCCCGATCAGCAGAATGATCTTCCAGTCGCGCCGGCGGGCGGCGGCGTCCAGGGCCAGGGTATTCGCAGCGGTGTTCATTGCAGGCGGCCGCGGTCAGCGGCAGGTGGCGCGGCGCCGATGCGGCGGTGCGCGGGTTGTCTCCGGCAACGTCCGGATGTTCCGGGCGTTGGACTCTAGGCGCCGTCCCGGACACGCCGGCGGATCGCTCTTGGTATGTAACGGCGGCCGCCTTGCGCGAGCCGTGCCGCCGCTCTGCCAAACAAAAATACGGACTCTGGACTACATGGCCTTTTCGCGGATGGCGGGCCACGCGCGCTGCAGGTAATACAGCATCGACCACACCGTCAGCACCGCCGCCACGATGATCAGCACATCGCCCAGCAGGCGCGAGCTGACGCCGTAGATCGGCTGGTTGTACAGCAGGCACGGAATCGCCACCATTTGCGCGGCCGTCTTGAACTTGCCCAGCCGGTGCACCGCCACGCTGGCGCTGGCGCCGATCTTGGCCATCCATTCGCGCAGCGCGGAAATCGTGATTTCACGGCCGATGATGATCAGGGAAATAAAGGCGTCGACGCGGCTGAGGTCCAGCAGGACGATCAGGGCCGCGCAGACCATCAGCTTGTCGGCGACCGGATCCAGGAAGGCCCCGAACGCCGAGGTCTGGTTCCAGCGGCGGGCCAGCCAGCCATCGAACCAGTCGGTCAGCGCCGCAATAATGAAAGCCCAGGCGGCGAAAGTGTCGCGCACAGGGACCGACATCCAGCTTTCGGGCAGGTAGAACAGCCCGACCACCAGCGGAATCATGGCGATGCGCAGCCATGTCAGGATAATGGGTACATTAATTGGCATAGTGTCCGTATGCTAACAGTAAGACGCCCCCCCGAAGCGCCTGAGGCGCTTCCCCCCCAGGGGGGCGCCGCTGCGGACCGGCGGAGCCGGATCCGCGCGGCCCGGCGGGCGCTACGCCGGTTGCTGCGTCTGTAACCCAGCAGAGGGTGAGTAACCGCCGGCATTTATGCATGGCGGCTACCGCAGGGCTTCATAAATGCGGATCGCCAGGTCTTGGGAGATGCCGTCGACCGAGGCCAGGTCTTCGATGCTGGCCGAAGCCACGCCCGAGAAGCCGCCGAAACGGGCCAGCAGGCGCTGGCGGCGGCGGGCGCCGATGCCTTCGATTTCTTCCAGGCGAGAAACGTTGCGAGCCTTGGCGCGGCGGGCGCGCATGCCGGTGATGGCGAAGCGGTGCGCCTCGTCGCGCACTTGGGCGATCAGCATCAGCGCGGCGGATTCGCCGCCCAGCGCCACCGGCGGGCGGGCGTCGGCGAACACCAGGGTCTCCAGGCCGACCTTGCGCCCTTCCCCCTTGGCCACGCCTACCAACGTCTGGATATCCAGGCCCAGTTCCACGAACACCTGGCGGGCGACTTCCACCTGGCCCTTGCCGCCGTCGATCAGCACCAGGCCGGGCATGGGCGCCTCGCCGTCCGCCACCTTGGCGAAGCGGCGGCTCAGTACCTGGCGCATCGCGGCGTAATCGTCGCCCGGCGTGATGCCGGCGATGTTGTAGCGGCGGTACAGCGACGGCTGCATGTCGTGGTGTTCGAACACCACGCAGGACGCCTGGGTCGCTTCGCCCGCCGTGTGGCTGATGTCGAAGCATTCGATGCGCAACGCGTCGAGCGCGGCTTCGTCCGTGTCCAGGTCCAGCGCCTCGGCCAACGCCAGTGTCCGGGCGGCGCGGGCGCCGGACTCGGTCAAGGCGCGGGCCAAGGCCATTTCGGCGTTCTTGGCCGCCTGCTCCAGCCAGGCGCGGCGCGCGCCTTGCGGACGCGTCAGCACCCGCGACGGGCGTCCGCCCGCCTGTTCCACCAACAGGCCGATCAGGTCAGGATCCGGCAAGGCGTGCGAACAGACCAGCACCGGCGGCATGGCATTGTCGGTGTAGTGCTGGGCCACGAAGGCTTCCAGCACCTGCGGCGCGGCCTCGCCCTCGGCATGCGTGGGAAAGAACGGCTTGTCGCCCAGATGGCGGCCGCCCCGCACCATGGCCAGATTAACGCAGACCTTGCCGCCCGCGATCGCCACCGCAATGATGTCGGTGTCCTCGCCGCTGACGTTTTCCATGGTCTGCTGGTGCAATACGCGCGCCAGCGACCCCATCTGGTCGCGCAGCGCCGCCGCTTCCTCGAAGCGCAGTTCGCTGGCCGCCTGCTGCATCCGGCTTTCGATTTCGCCCATCACCTCCTTGGCTTCCCCGTTGAGGAAGCGCACGGCGCGCTGCACGTCGCGTTCGTAGTCGGCGGCTTCGATCGCGCCGACGCAGGGCGCCGAGCAGCGCCCGATCTGATGCAGCAGACAGGGTCGCGAACGGTTGGCGAAGACCGAGTCCTCACAGGTCCGCAGGCGGAATACCTTCTGCAGGATCTGGATGGTCTCGCGCACGGCCCAGGCATTGGGGAACGGCCCGAAGTACTGCCCGCGCTTGTTGGTGGCGCCGCGGTAATAGGCAATGCGCGGCCATTCGTGGCCGGTGATCAGCAGGTAGGGATAAGACTTGTCGTCGCGGAACAGGATGTTGTAGCGCGGCTTCAGGGTCTTGATGAGGTTGTTTTCGAGGATCAGCGCTTCCGCTTCGGAGCGCGTCACCGTCACCTCCAGCCGCGCCACCTTCGCCACCATCTGGGCGATGCGGGGGCTGGCCAGGTTTTTCTGGAAATACGACGAGACGCGCTTCTTCAGGTCGCGCGCCTTGCCGACATACATGACCTCTCCGGCCGCATCCAGATGCCGGTACACGCCCGGCAGATGCGGCAGGTCAGCCAGGAACGATTTGAGATTGAAGTCGTCGGGCATTCTGATAACGGCTCTCAGCCTGCAAGGTATCCCAGTCCGGCGCGTCAAAGCGCGGCATCAGGCGGCGGATGCGCGCCACGGACTCGGGCGCGTGCTCGAACTTCAGGCGTTCGAGCAATTCGTCCGCCAGGTCCGGCCGGTTGCACACCAGCACCATATCGCAGCCGGCGCCCAGCGCCGCGTTGGCGCGGTCCAGGATGTCGCCCGCGACCGAGGCCCCTTCCATGGTCAGGTCGTCCGAGAACACCACTCCATCGTAGCCCAGGCGGGTGCGCAGGATGTCCTGCACCCAGCGCTTGGAGAAGCCGGCCGGGTGCTTGTCGACCTTGGGATAGATCACGTGCGCAGGCATCACCGACGGCAGCACTGCATCGCCCAGCCAGGCGTACGGCGCGGCATCGTCCTGCAGGATCTTGTCCAGCGGACGCGGGTCCACCGGGATCTCGTGGTGCGAATCCGCCTCCACGAAACCATGGCCGGGGAAATGCTTGCCGCAGGCCGACATGCCCGCCAGCTGCAAGCCCTGGATCAGCGCGCGCGACAGCATCGTGACCACGCGCGGGTCCTGGTGGAAGGCGCGGGTGCCGATCACCTTGCTGACGCCGTAGTCCAGGTCCAGCACCGGCGTGAAGCTCATGTCCACGCCGCAGGCGCGCAGCTCGGCGGCCAGCACGTAGCCGGCTTCGGTCGCAAGGCGCATGGCCTGCAGCGGATCGCGGTCCCACAACGCGCCCAGGTCGCGCATGGCGGGAAGCGCCGTGAAGCCGTCGTCGCGGAAGCGCTGCACACGGCCGCCTTCGTGGTCCACCAGGATCAAGAGCGGCTCCTTGCGAGCCTTGTGGATCTGGCGCGTCAGCTCGGTCAGTTGCTTGCGGCTTTCAAAGTTGCGCGCAAACAGGATCACGCCGCCCACCAGCGGATGGCGCAGGCGCTTCTTCTCCGCCTTCGTCAGCGAGTGTCCCGCCACATCGACCATCACGGGGCCGGGCGGCAGGACCGCCCTAGATTTCTTCTTGGCCATGTCAGGCTGTCCTTCTGTCTAAGTCTGGCAAGCCGGCAGCAGACACGAGTCCGCCGATCAGGGCTTGCGTTCGACCACCACGTAAGCGGCGGCCATGTCGGATTCGTCGGTAATGGAAACGTGGGCCGCACCAAAGCGCTGCTCGTACCATTGCAGCAGTTCGGGCGCGATCACCAGCACGGGACGCCCGCCGGGCGCGTTCAGCGTCTGCACGCGCCGCCACGTCATGGGCATGCGCATGCCCAGGCCTATGGCCTTGGAAAACGCCTCCTTGGCCGCGAAGCGCGTAGCCAGGAAACGCAGGCCGCGCACCGGGTCGCGGGCGCGGCGCGCGTGGAACTTCTGCAGTTCTTCGACGCCCAGGATCTTTTCGGCAAAACGGTCGCCGTGGCGCGCCAGCGCGCGCTCGATGCGGTCGATGCGCAGCAGGTCCATGCCGATGCCGGCAATGGCGCCTGCGGGCGCAGCGGGGCGGGAGGCGTCAGACATGGGAATCAGCGCGCGGCCGCAGGAAAAAACGGGATACCGGGCTCGCGGTCACAGCCCGCGCAGCGCTTGCAGGCGGGCCTGCACCATCAGCGCCTTCATGTCGCGCACCGCTTTTTCCCAGCCGTCGAACACCGCCTGCGCCACGATGGCGTGGCCGATGTTGAGTTCGGAAATGCCTTCCAGCGCGGCCACCGGCTTGACGTTGCCGTAATGCAGGCCGTGGCCTGCGTTCACGCGCAAGCCGTGGCGCAGCCCTTCGGTCACGGCCAGGCGCAAGCGCTGCAGTTCGGCCTCGGCGGCCTCGCCTTCAGCTTCGGCGTAGGCGCCGGTGTGCAATTCGATCACCGGCGCGCCGGCCTTGGCCGCGGCCGCGATCTGCACGGGATCCGGATCGATGAAGAGCGACACGCGGATGCCGGCCTCGGCCAGCAGGCCCACCGCATCCGACACCGGCCCCATGGCGCCCGCGACTTCCAGGCCGCCTTCGGTCGTCAGTTCGGTGCGCTTTTCGGGCACCAGGCAAACGTCGCTGGGCTTGACCGCGCAGGCGATCTCCAGCATTTCCGCCGTCACCGCGCATTCCAGGTTCATGCGCGTACGCAATTGCGGACGCATGGCGTAGACGTCCTTGTCCTGGATATGGCGCCGGTCTTCACGCAGATGCAGCGTGATCAGATCGGCGCCGGCGTCCTCCGCGCGCAGCGCGGCGAGCACCGGGTCCGGATAGGTCGTGTGGCGCTGTTGCCGCAGCGTGGCAACGTGATCGATGTTTACACCAAGTTCTATCATTGCACTTTCGTTGTTTCTTCCCAGCCGCCGCCCAGGGCCTTGTACAGCTCCACGCGGTTGATCAGCGCGGCCAGGCCAGTCTGGACCAGGGCGAGCTGGGCATTGAAAAAGTCCACCTGCGCGGTCTGCACCTGCAGGTAGCTGTCGATACCATTGGTATAACGCAGATTCGACAGTTCCAGCGTGCGGCCGGACGCGTCCTGCAGGGCGCGCTGGGCATCCAGTTGCGCCCCGTAGGTAGCTTCGCCCGCCAGCGCGTCCGACACTTCGCGGAACGCCTGCTGGATGGACTGTTCGTACTGCGCCACGGCGATATTGTCGCGCGCCTTGGCCAGGTTCAGCCCTTCGCGGATGCTGCCGCCGGCAAACAGCGGCGTGGTGATCGACGGCGAGAAGCTCCAATAGCCCTGGCCGCCCTTGAACAGGTCGCCCAACGAGGGGCTGGCCACCCCTAGCAGGCCGGTCAGCGAGATGGTCGGGAAGAACGCCGCGCGCGCCGCGCCGATATTGGCGTTGGCGGACAGCAGCTGGTTTTCCGCGGCCATGATGTCCGGACGGCGCTCGAGCAGATCGGACGGCAGGCCGGCTGGCACCGTCGCCAGAAGCTGGTCGCGGCCGAACACGGCCGGCGCCGGCAGGTCCGGCGGCAAGGGCGTGCCGACCAGCAGCACCAGCGCGTTCATGGCCTGGGCCTGGGCGCGGGCCAGTTGAGCCAGATCGGACGAGGCCGTATCCAGCAGCGACTTGGCCTGGTTCAGGTCCAGCTCCGAAGCCACGCCGCCGTCGAAACGCCGCTTGACCAGGTCATAGGATTCCTGGCGCGACGCCAGGGTGCGCTGCGTCAGGTCCAGCTGGACCTCGGCGGCGCGCAGGTTGAAGTACGACTGCGCGACCGCGCCGACCAGCGTGATCTGCGCACTCTTCTGCGCCTGCTCGGTCGACAGGTACTGCTGATACGCCGCCTCGGACAGGTTACGCAGGCGGCCGAACAGGTCGATCTCGAAGGTGGTCAGGCCGATGCCTGCCTGGTACGAGCTGCTGATCGAACCCGCGCCGGGCTGCCGCATGTTCTGGGGCAGATGCTGACGCTGGCCCTGGATGCCGGCGCCGATGCTGGGCCATTGCGCGCCGCGCTGGATGCCGTATTGGGCGCGAGCCTCTTCCACGCGCTCCACCGCCACGCGCAGGTCGCGGTTGTTGACCAGCGCCAGCTCGATCAGGCTTTGCAGGCGCGGATCGCGGAAGAACTCGCGCCAGCCCAGATTGGCCGCCGGCGTGCCGTCCTGCGGCATGACCGCGGTGGACGGCTGGGTGCCCAGCGAGGTGGGCTTGGCGTAGCCGCCATACTGCACCTTGGGCTGATCGGGCCACGTACCGGAAACCGGCGCATCGGGGCGCTTGTAATCGGGCGCCAGCGAGCAGCCGGCCAACGCCACCGCCACGAAAGCGGACAAGGCGGTCTGTTTGAACTTCAGGGCTTTCATTCCTTGCCCTCCTGGCCACCGTTGGGTTGTGCGGGGTGTTGCGCGGCAGCGTCCGGGGCAACCTGACCGGCCGCCTTCTTGGCCGCCTGCTCTTCCTCGAAGGCGCGCAGTTCGGCGCCCAGCAGGCGCGGCCGGGTCTTGAACAGGCCCAGCACCACCACGAAGAAGGTCGGCACGAAAATCACCGCGAACGGCGTGGCGGCCAACATGCCGCCCAGCACGCCCAGACCCACGGCGCGCTGGCTGGCGGCGCCTGCGCCGGTCGCCATGGCCAGGGGCACCACGCCCAGGATGAAGGCCAGCGACGTCATCAAGATGGGACGGAACCGCAGCCTCGCGGCTTCCACCGCGGATTCATACAGCCCCATGCCGCGAGCGTACTGATCCTTGGCGAATTCCACGATAAGAATGGCGTTCTTGGCCGCCAAGCCGATCACGGTCACCATGCCCACCTGGAAGTACACGTCGTTGGACATGCCCAGCGCGCTGATCAACGCCACCGCGCCCAGCATGCCCAGCGGCACCACCAGCATCACCGAAATCGGGATGGCCCAGCTTTCATACAGGGCGGCCAGCACCAGGAACACCACCAGCAGCGACAGGCCCATCAGGATCGGAGCCTGGTTGCCGGCCTGGCGTTCCTGGTAGGAAAGGCCGTTCCACTCGTAGCCGAAGCCCTGCGGCAACTGGCCCACCAGACGCTCCATCTCGGCCATCGCCTCGCCCGTAGTGTAACCAGGGGCGGCGTCGCCGCCGATACGCATGGACTCGTAGCTGTTGTAGCGCACCACCTGCACCGGACCCTGCTTCCACTCGGCCTTGACGAAGGTGGACAGCGGCACCATGCCGCCCTGGCTGTTGCGGGCGTTCAGCTGCAGCACGTCATTGAGCTGCATGCGATACGGCGCGTCGGCCTGCACCCAGATGTTCTGCATCCGGCCCAGGTTGGGGAACTTGCTCAGGTAGGCGGAGCCGACCGCGGTGGAAATCAGCGAGGCAGCCTCGTTGAAGTCCACGCCCAGCGCAGCCGCTTTCTCGCGGTCGATGGTCAGGCTGAGCTGCGCGCCCGGCCCCAGGCCGGTGATGCGCACCTGCGACAGCACGGGGCTCTTCATGACCAGGCCCATGAGTTCGCCGGTGGCCGCGGCCAGGGCGGCGGAACCCGCCGCGCCGCGATCCTGCAGGCGGAAGTCGAAGCCGGTCGCGTTGCCCAGGGACGAAATGGCGGGTGGCACCAAGGTGAACACCTGCGCGTCATGGATGCCCATCAGCTGCTTTTCGAAGGCATGGAAGGCAATGGCGCCCGCCGAGTCCTGGCGCGACTTGCGCTCGCTGAAGTCCTTCAGCGTGACGAAGGCGATAGCGGCGTTCAGGCCGTTGCCGTTGAAGCTGTAGCCCTGCACGGCGATGATGTTTTCGACCGCGGGCACGTCCGAGAAGTACTTCTCGACCTGCTCGATGACCTCGACCGTGCGGTTGGCAGTGGCGCCGGTGGGCAGCTCGATGTTGCTGACCACGTAGCCCTGGTCTTCCTCGGGCAGGAAGGACGAAGGCAGGCGCAGGTACAGCCAGCCCAGCAGCACGACCAGCAGCAGGAACGCCAGCATCATGCGGCCGCCCTTGTGCAGGATGCGCGACACCCAGTTCTGGTAGTTGTGGGTGGTGGCGTCGAACTTGCGGTTGAACCAGCCGAAGAAGCCCTTCTTGTCCTCGTGGTGGCCCTTGGGCACCGGCTTGAGGATGGTGGCGCACAGCGCCGGGGTGAAGGTCAGGGCCAGCAGTGCCGAGAAGAAGATCGACACGGCCATCGCGATCGAGAACTGGCGGTAGATCACACCCACCGAACCGCTCATGAAGGCCAGCGGCAGGAACACCGTCACCAGCACCAGCGTAATGCCGATGATGGCGCCGCTGATCTGCGGCATCGCTTTCTTGGTGGCTTCCTTGGGTGGCAAGCCCTCTGTGGACATGATCCGCTCGACGTTTTCCACCACCACGATGGCGTCGTCCACCAGAATCCCGATGGCCAGCACCATGGCGAACATGGTCAGCACGTTGATGGAGAACCCGAGCGCCAGCATCACCGCGAACGCCCCCAGCATGGCCACCGGCACCACCAGGGCCGGGATCAGGGTGTAGCGGACATTCTGCAGGAACAGGTACATCACCAGGAACACCAGCACCATGGCTTCCGCCAGGGTGTGGACCACCTGCTCGATGGACACCTTGACGTAGGGCGCCGTGTCGTACGGAATGGAGTACGTGATGTTGCCCGGGAAGTACTTGGACAGCTCTTCCATCTGCTGGCGCACGCCCTGGGCGGTGGCCAGCGCGTTGGCGTTGGGCGACAGCACGATGGCGAATGCGGCCGTCGGCTTGCCGTTCAGGCGGGCGCCGAACTGGTAGTTGTCCGCGCCGACTTCGATGCGGGCGACGTCGCGCAGCAGCACCTTGGAGCCGTCGGTGTTGGCGCGCAGGACGATCTTGCCGAAGCCCTCCACCGTGCTCAGCTGGCCGTTGGCCGTGACCGTGGCGGTGATGCGCTGCGAATCCGGGTTGGGCGGCGCACCGATGCTGCCGCCGGAAATCACCACGTTCTGCTGGGCGATGGCCTGGTTGACCTGCGACATGCTCAGGTTGAACCCGACCAGCTTGGCGGGATCGACCCACACGCGCATGGCGCGCGGCGCCGCGAACAGCTGGAACTGGCCCACGCCGGGCACGCGGGAAACCGGGTTCTTGATGTTGCGGGTGATGTAGTCGGCCAGCGCCGTCTGGTCCAGCGAACCGTCCGTGGACGACACCGCCGCCACCATCAGGAAGCCGGTACTGGTCTGCTCATATTGCAGGCCCTGCTGCTGCACGGCGGTGGGCAACTGCGCGACCACGTTGGACACGCGGTTCTGCACGTCCACCTGCGCCAAGTCTGGATTGGTGCCAGGAGCGAAGGTCGCGGTGATGGTCGAGGTGCCGTAGGAATCGCTGACCGACTCGTAGTAGATCAGGCCCTTGGCGCCGTTGAGCTGGTCTTCGATGATACTGGTGACCTGCTCGGCCACTTCGTTGGCCGACGCGCCGGGGTACGTGGCCGTGATCGTGATCGCGGGCGGCGCTACGTCCGGGTACTGCGAAATCGGCATGTTCGGGATCGCCAGCACCCCGGCCAGCAGGATGAACAGGGCGACTACCCAGGCGAAAATCGGTCTATCAATAAAAAATTGCGGCATGTGGGCTGACTCTGAAAGCGATGCTCACCAAAGAGGAACGCGGCGCTTGCGCCGCGTGCCGCTTAAGATTTCTGGCCTGCGGCCTTGTCCTGCTGCGCAGGTTCGGCCGGCTTGGCGCCAGGCTGCGGGGCGGATTCCGCTGGCTTGGCACCCGGTTGCGCGGGCGCCTGGCCGCCCGGGGCGGGCGTGCCGTTCTTCCATTCGCTGGCCTGAACCGGAGCGCCCGGGCGAACCTTCTGGAATCCTTCCACCACGACCACGTCGCCGGCCTTCAGGCCGCTGGTGACGATCCAGTTGCTCTTGAGGGCGCCGCCGGTGGTGACCGGAATCTGCTCGATCTTGTTGTCCTTGACCAGCATCAGGCTTTGCAGGCCGTCCGCGGTACGCTGCAGCGCTTGCTGCGGCACCATCAGGGCCTTGTCGTCCACGCCCTGCTCGAGGCGCACGCGCACGTACATGCCGGGCAGCAGGATGCCATCGGGGTTGGGGACTTCGGCGCGCAGGTTCACCTGGCCCGTGGTCGGATCCACGGTGATGCCGGTGAACAGCAGCTTGCCCGGCTGGCCGTATTCGGAGCCGTCTTCCAGCACGATGGTGGCGCGCGCCGTATCCTTGCCGACCTGTTGCAGTTGGCCGCTGGCGAAGGCGCGGCGCAAGGATGCGAGTTCCGCGGTGGACTGGGTGAAGTCGACGTAGATCGGATCCAGCTGCTGCACCGTGGCCATCTGCGTGGCCGAAGTGGCCTCGACCAGCGCGCCTTCGGTGACCAGCGGCTTGCCGATGCGGCCGGTAATGGGCGAGGTGACGTCGGTGTAGCCGAGGTTGATGGCGGCATTGTCCTGCGCCGCCTTGGCGGCGGCGACGGAGGCGTCGGCCTGGCGGTACGAAGCCACGGCGTTGTCGTATTCCTGCTTGCTGACGGCGTTGGCCTTGACCAGCGGGGCGTAACGGTCGGCCAGCAGCTTGGCGCTGAACAGGTTGGCCTGCGCCTGCTTGAGCTGCGCCGTCGCCTGATCGTAGGCAGCCTTGTAGGGCGCCGGATCGATCTTGAAGAGCAGTTGGTTTTCCTTGACGTCGCCGCCTTGCTCGAAGGCGATCTTCTGGACGATGCCGGTGACCCGCGAACGGATCTGCGCATCCCGGACGGCGTCGACGCGGCCGGGCAATTCGGACACGATGGGCGCGCGCTGCGGCTGGATCGTAATGACGCTGACCTGGGGCATGCCTGGATTCATGTGCGGCTTTTCGCCGCAACCAGCCAATATCAGTGCGAGGACCCCGCCGGAAAAAGCCAGCCCTGAAACACGTTTAGGCGAAAACCGCATTGAAACCCCCGCGTAGCGTAATTAACCGTAATCGCGTCATGTAATCGCAGTATTTAAGCGCGGCATTGGCCACGTTAAATAAGAAGCATGCGTCATCAAGGCACGTAATCAGCCCAGTAATGTAACTCAGTTATTGGGGAAATCACTGATTTTTAGTGCTTCAAATGCCACGCGCGCGGGGATTTCATACAACAGATCAGCTCTCGGAAAGCTCCCGCAACTTGCCCAGGAACACATAGCCCATGCCGTGCACGGTATGCAGCGGCAGCCTGGCGCCGGCCAGCAGGACCTTGCCGCGCAGGCGGCAGATCGCCACATTCAGTGTGCGCATGGTGGTGCGTTTGCGCACCGCCATGAATTCATCGCGCCGCAATTCCCTGGCGGGATTGCCCGCCAGGCAAAGCAGGCAGGTACGCTCCAGGGCTGTCAGGCCGATGCGGGCTCCATGGGGCGTAAGCAGTGTCCAGCCCTGGTAGACCAGGGACCACCAGCCGTCCATGGCGTAAGAAGTGTCGGCCGCGCGGGCGGGCGCGACCTGTGCAAGGCGAGCGGGGGCATTCACGACGGATCTCCACCAGGAAGGCCCGCGCCGCACGGGGTGGCGGCCGGTTCCCGGAACAAGGTTGCAATTGGCCCCGAAAGCCTACCGCTGGAACCCGTGGGCGTTGAAATTGCAAGGCATCTATAAGACCAATCCGGCAGGAAATCCGTCCGGACTTTGTCCAGATGTGCCGCACTCGCCCCCCCTGCCCGCCAGCTCAGGTGCGCTTGCCGTTGCGATGGATATCGTGAGTGACGAAACAACTGTCCTGGGTCGGACGGGCCAGGATCCCGGGCTTGGCGAGCGTCGCGCGGATGTCGGCCAGGCCCGACTCCCAGTGCTCGCGCATGGCCTCGGTGCCGAATTCGTAGTCCTTGGAAAAGCGCTCGCGGTGCTTGGACTCGTAGATGAGGTTGATGATGTTGGTGGCCGGCGTATGGGACAGCTTGCGGATCTCGGCGAACTCCGCCGCGTTGCGCTCGGCCGCCGGCAGCTTCGCCAGCAGGCGTTGCAGGCCGTGGCGCAGCTTGAGCACGCGCCGCAGCTGGTCCGTGACCAGGCGGGTGCGGCTGGAGTACTGGATATCCTTCTGGCGCTCGGCCACTTCCTCCAGGTTGCTCGGCAGACCGCCGCGCGCGGGCCACAGATCGACCTGGAACGCCAGCGTGTCCCGCATGCTGTCGGTGGTCAGCACTTGTGCCAGCGGCGTGTTGGACACGACGCCGCCGTCCCAATAGTGTTCGCCGTCGATCTCGACGGAAGGGAAGCCTGGCGGCAAGGCGCCCGAGGCCATGATGTGCTCGGGCCGCAGCGTGTCCTTCAGGCTGTCGAAGTAGGCGAAGTTGCCGGTCCGCACGTTGACCACGCCAAAGCTGGCGCGCACGGCCCCGCTATTGAGCAGGTCGAAGTCCACGAACTCCCGCAAGGTCGCAGCCAGCGGCGTGGTGTCGTAGAAGCTGGTGGACGCCGCGCCCCTGCCATGCACCAGGTAGGGCGGCGGAAAACGCGGTTTGAAGAAGCCTGGCTGGCCCGAGAACAAGGCCTGGAAGGCTGACACATGCCCGTTCATGACCGGCGAACCAAAGCCGAACGGCAAGCCTTCGAACATGGGACCGAGCGTCTCGCCCCAGGGTACCGAAGCGAAACCCGCCGGCCGGCAGATGGCTTCCCAGAAGCCGCGCAGGCGCTCCACGCGCTCGTCCTCGGGCGACCCCGCGATGATGGCCGCGTTGATCGACCCGATGGAAATGCCGGAAATCCAGTTGGGCCGGATACCCGCTTCGTGCAGCCCCTGGTACACCCCGGCCTGGTAGGCCCCCAGCGCCCCGCCGCCTTGCAGCACCAGGGCGACGACTTCATAGGGCGGCGTATCGCCGGTGTCTTGCTTCGGAGCCTTGCGGCGAGTACTCATGCGGCTTCCTCTAGGCAGGGCCGGCGGACCGCCCTACTTGCTTTTGTCCGGCAACTGCGGCGCAGCCACGCCGGCGCGGAACGGATACTTGGAGAAGATCTGCGCTACCACCTTGTCCGTGTTCTCGGGCGAGGCGCTGGCATCGGGCTGGACCTCGCCCACCGCCACGCCTTCCCACACCAGCTGCCTGCGGCGCGCGTCGACGAGGTCGATGTTCAAGGTGCCCTCAGTATATTGGTAGACGTCATCGCCCCAGCCGTAGCCGGGCCAGCCGCCATAGAAGCCGGCGCGATAGCCGTAGTACGGACCCATGGGCGGCGCGGCCGGAGTGACCTGCACCTTCTGCTGCAGCTTGGCGCTGAAGTTGACCAGCAGGTCGGGATTTGCTGCGCTATAGGTATAGCCGCGCATTTCCATCTGGCCGCGCGTGGCGTTCTTCAGGCGCTCGGTCAGCAAGGTGCTGTAGCCGGCCTTGTCGGTGCCCAACGGCGTCATGTACCCGAAGGTTCGGTACTGCGCGAAATTTGCCTGATGATCGTAGTCGCTCTTGACGTCAGGGCCAGTGGCGCAGGCCGCCAACAACGCCGTCATGGAACCCGCAGCCAGCAATTTGAACGCTTTCATGTCGTTTTCTCCGTGAGCCCGATGCCTGAACATAGTGCCGCGAAGCCTGCAAAATTTCAACAGAATCTCATTCGCATCGCGTCCGCCGTGAACCACGGGCACAGCCCCCGTCCATTACACTTTCAGCTATCCCATACCCTGACCACGGCACGACAAAGATGTTGGAACTCGACGGCTCGATTTGGTTTCGCTCCGGCGCCCAGACCTGGGGCGGAAAAAACCGCATAGACCTGCTGGCGCAGATCGACGCCACGGGATCCATCACGGCCGCCGCGCGCGCCGTGGGCATGAGCTACAAGGGCGCATGGGACGCCATCGACGCCATGAACAATCTGGCGGGCGAGCCTTTGGTGATCAGGGCCGCCGGCGGCAAGGGCGGCGGCGGCACGCGCCTGACGGACCGCGCGCGCGGCCTGATCGGCACCTTCCGCGCCCTGGAAGCCGAACACCGCAAGTTCATGGAAAACCTGACCCGCGCTGGCGTGAACGCCAGTGGCGACATCGATCTCATGAGGCGTTTCATGCTCAAGACCAGCGCACGCAACAAACTGCTAGGCACCGTCATCCAGATCCGCGCCGGCGCCGTCAATGACGAAATCGTGCTGCGCATCGCGGGGGGCCTGACCATCACGGCCACCATCACCCGTGAAAGCACGCAGGAATTGGGGCTGGCGACCGGCAAGGAAGCCATCGCGCTGATCAAGGCGTCGTCCGTCATCGTGGGCGCGCCCGGCCCCGGCCTGCGCCTGTCGGCGCGTAATCAGCTGCCAGGCAAGATCACGGCATTGCGCCCGGGCGCCGTCAATAGCGAGATCCTGATCGGACTGGACGGCGGCATGACGCTGGCGGCCATCGTCACCAATGAAAGCGCGCAGGACCTGGGATTGGACGCAGGCGCCGACGCGGTGGCGATCTTCAAGGCTTCCAGCGTGATTCTGGGCGTGCTGGACTGAGCCGATCAGACGCCCACGTCTTCATCGTGGCGTCGCACCCTGCCCTCGCGCACTTCGAACACCTCGTCGGCCAGCGCATCCACATCCGCCGGGTCGTGCGTGATCAGCAGCATCGGCACGTCCAGCTGGCGCTGCAAGGCATTCAGTTCCAGCCGCATCTTGCCGCGCAACTGCGAATCCAGCGCTGAAAAGGGCTCGTCCAGCAGCAGGATGTCGGGCCGCAGCATGAGGGCTCGAGCCAACGCCACCCGCTGCTTCTGGCCGCCGGATATCTCGCTGGGATAGCTGCCCACGATGGAACCCAGCTCGAACGCGTCCACCCAGCGCTGCGCCTCGGGCCCGACCTCGCGCCGGGGCGGGTTGCGCCAGCCGCGGCGCAGCCCGAAAGCGATGTTCTGCGCCACTGTCAGGTGGGGAAACAGGGCGTAGTCCTGGAACAGGTAGGCCACCCGGCGCGATTGCGCCGGCAGGTTGACGCCGGCGTCCGTGTCGAACAGCACGCGGCCGTTGATCTCGATGCGGCCCGCGTCAGGGCGCAGCAGGCCCGCCACCGCGCGCAGGGTCAGGCTCTTGCCCGCGCCCGAGGGGCCGAACAGCGCTATACGCTTGGCTGACGAATCGAATGCGACGTCCAGCGCGAAGCGCCGGTCGCCGGACACCATCTGCTTGCGCACCTGGATGCTGACGCTCATAGCGCGCTCCCGTTGCGCCGGCCGCTGCTGACGGGCACCAGCTTGCCGGCCAGCAGCAGGACCACCACGCAGGTCACCGAGGTGACCAGCACCAGCATGTTGGCCGTGGCGTCGTCGCCCGCCTGCACCGCCTCGTAGATGGCGACCGACAGAGTCTGTGTACGACCCGGCAGGTTGCCGGCGATCATCAGCGTGGCGCCGAATTCGCCCAGCGCCCGCGCGAAGGCCAGCAGCACCCCGGCGGCGATGCCGCGCGCGGCCAGCGGCAAGGTGACGCGGAAGAAGACCCCCGCTTCGCACACGCCCAACACGCGCGCCGCGCTTTCCAGTTGGCTATCAACGTTCTCGAAGGCGGCCCGGGCGGATTTGAACACCAGCGGAAAAGCCACCACCGAAGCCGCGATCACCGCGCCCTGCCAGGTGAAGACCAGTTCGATGCCCCAGCCCGCCAGCGTCTCGCCGATGATGCCGCGGCGCCCCAGCAGCACCAGCAGGTAGTAGCCGAGCACCGTGGGCGGCAACACCAGCGGCAAGGTCAACAGCGCGTCCAGCAGGTCGCGCCCCGGCCAGCGCCAGCGCGACAGGCCATAAGCCGCGGCGGTGCCCGCCACGGTCGCCAACAGCGTTGCCCAGCCCGCCACTTTCAGGGAAAGCAGCAGGGGCACCCAAACCGGATCACTCATCAATGCCTACGATTCAACGGATATCAGGGCTTCTGGAAGCCGTAGCGCGACAGTATCGCCTGACCTGCGGGAGACAGCACATAGGCAACGAAGCTTTCGGCTTCCTTGGCAGCGGCTTCACGGGTGGTGACGGCGATGGGATAAGTGACCGGCGTCTGCGAAGGCACGCGTACCGCGACCTTGACCTTGTCCGCCATGATGGCCGCGTCGGTCGCGAACACGAAGCCCGCATCGACCTCGCCGCGAGCCACGTAGTCCAGGCTCTGGCGCACGTTCTGGGCCAGCACGCTCTTGGCCTGCACCGCGCTCCAGAGGCCGGCCGTCTCCAGCGCGCCCTGCGTGTAGCGGCCCACCGGCACCGATGCCGGGTTGCCATAGGCGATGCGCTTGATGTCGTCGCGGGTCAGGTCCTTGAGCGCGGTGATGTTGGCCTTGCTGTCCGTCGGGACGATCAGCACCACCTGATTGGCGGCAAAGTCCACGCGGGAGGCCGGCTTGACGGCCTTTTCCTCGACCGCCTTGTCCATGGCCTTCTGGTCCGCCGAGGCGAACACATCGGCCGGCGCGCCCTTGACGATCTGCTGCAGCAGCACGTCGGACGCGCCGAAGTTCAGGATGACCTTGGTGCCGGCATGCTCTTTTTCGTAGCCTTGCGCGACTTCCTTGAAGGCGTTGGTCAGGCTGGCGGCGGCCGACACCACCAGGTCGCCGGCAGCGGCGTTGGCGCTCCATGCGGCGGCCAGCGCCAAGGACAGCGCCACGATCGGACGTTTGCGGAACATGTTCTTCTCCCGGGGAAATCGCTAAGTCGGTAACGAAATATATATAGGTATATAACGCTCGTCAATTTGGCTGCCCAGGGAGCATTGAGCAATATCAAGGAGTGGCGGGCGCGGGCTTCAGCCGCGCGCCACCGTGGTCGCGTGCACCGCCTCGGGCGCCAGCCGCGCCTGCAGGTGCTCCAGCGCCAGCTCGGGCCGCGCCGCGCCGCACATGAAGATGTCCAGCGCCGCGAACGCATGCTCGGGCCAGGTGTGGATGCTGATGTGGGATTCGCTCAGCAGGACCACGCCGGTCACGCCCGCGCCCTCGCCGAAATGATGGAAGTGCGCGCTCAGCACGTGCGCGCCCGCCGCCTGCGCCGCGGCGATCAGGTCGCGTTCCAGCGCTTGCGCGTCTGTCAGGCGATCCGCCGGCACGCCGCGGAAATCCGCCAGCACGTGGCGGCCGGGTGTGGCGTGCGGGGTCACTTGTGGGACCCGCCCGAGGACCAGCCCGATCCGCCCGAAGAACTGCTGCCCCAGCTGCTGCCGGAGCCGCCGCTGGACATGCGCGCACCGGGGGTGTTAAAGCCGGTGGCGAAAATCACCACCACGATGGCGTAGACGGTGTAAAAGAGCTTGCCCATCCTGTTATTCGTCCTTGCCAGATAATTTGTCCGCCACCGCCGCCGGAATCCACAGGAACGCCGCGCCGATCAGGATCGGAACGATGCCGCCACTGAAAATGGTGTCGATATTCAGGAAGGCCAGCACGATCATGGCCGTCCAGGCGAACTTGCGATAGCCCCCGGGCTTGCCGCTGAGCGGCATGGCCTTCTGCTTGGCAAGTTCGGGATCGCCGAACCATTCAGCCAACTGCGCCGGCGCCACCGGCCCCGAGGCGGACCAGCCCAATTCGGACTCGCTCAGTTCGCGGGTCAGCTTGAGGTTGCCGGCCTTGTAATCCGTGATCTTGGTGCTGTCGCCGACCTTGACGCGCCAGTTGAAGGCGCCCAGGGCCAGTTCCACGCGCGAGGTGTAGTCGTACAGCTTCTGATAAAGCTTGGAGCGCCAGCGCACGCTGCTGGCGTTGTTGTGGCTGGGCCAGGTGTCGCATACCTGCACCCGCTCCCA
The DNA here is from genome assembly GCF_003576205.1 of Achromobacter sp. K91. NCBI lineage: Bacteria > Pseudomonadati > Pseudomonadota > Betaproteobacteria > Burkholderiales > Alcaligenaceae > Achromobacter > Achromobacter sp. K91. The sequence goes on from NZ_QWFB01000027.1 coordinate 139,367, forward strand.
GCCCTCGTCGGTTTCCACCAGCCAGATGAAACCCTTTGCGGGATTGAACAGCAGGTATTCGATCCAGTCGGACGGTTCCTCGGGATCCGGATCGGCGCACTTCATCAGGCCGATGAGCGTATAGGACGCGCCATCGATCTTGGCCACCGCGCCCAGCGACAAGGTGGTCTTGATGGCTTTGACCTTGCGGGCCTTTTCGATGACCTCGGCCGTGGGCCCCGAGCAGTCGACCGCGGCGGCGCACGAGGGGCAGACCACTTGCGTGGCCATGGCGGCCACGAAGCTTATCGGGCCGCCGCAGTTGGGGCAGTCCAGCGCCTTGATCTGGCCGCGGAAACGGCCGGCGGTCTCCTCGACCTGCTCGTTGGTCCGCAGCGATGCCGCCTGCATCGCGGACAGGTCGAATGCCTTGCCGATGTACAGCTCGGGCTCGGGCCCGTCGGAAAAGTCCAGCGTCAGGAACGCGTCCAGGCAGCGGTAGTCGGCCACCTTGGCCAGCCAACCTTCGCCCGGCACGAAGGGCAACTCGCCTTGCGTGCCGCCCGCCTGGCAGGCGCGCACGTCGGCGGCCGTGAAGCGCTGGCCGTCCAGCTTCAGTTCATCGCCGGGCGCGATGTCGTCGAACGCCGGCATGCCCTGCGTAGACTTGACCTTGCGCCGCCGGGTCACGGCGTACTGGCCCGACGCGTCCGACAGCCAGCCGTCGGAACCGTCCTCGAACCACAGGTACCACTCGTTCCAGAAGCCGTCGTCGTAGCGCAGCTGGACGCGGCCGATCAGGTCGAAGCGCTTGCCTTCATAAGTGCCGGCCGCGCCCAGGCACAAGGGCGAGTAGTCCTCCAGGACCTCGGCCGCCTCGCCGATGCGCTTGACCGACTCGGCGTCCTTCAGCAAGGTGCTGCGGCAGGCGCCGCAGACCGCCATGACCGATGCCGCGGACGTGAACTTGACTGGGGCGCCGCACTGCGGACACAGAACCTGCTGCATGGAGCCTTAGCTGGTGAGTTTCTTCAGCACTTCGGCCTTGGCCGAATCGTAGTCCGCGGCCGTGATCAGGCCCTTGTCCAGCAGATCCTTGAGCTGCTGCAGCCGTTGCGCCGGATCCGCGCCCGCGGCGGCGGGCGCCTGCTGGGCGGGCTGCGGCGCGGCCTGCGGCTGCCCCTGGGCGCCTGCCAGCCCTGCGGCCATGGTCTGGCCCAGCGCCGCGCCGGCCGCCAGGCCCGCGCCGATGCCGGCGATGCCGCCTTCGTTCTGCGCGGCCATCGGTATGGCCGTGGCGGTCTGGTACTGGGTGAACTTGCCCAGGTCGCCGGCCATGCCCATGGAGATCCGCGTGTCCAGCGCCTTCTGCAGCTCTTCCGGCAGCGACACGTTCTCGACCGTGAAGTTGTCCAGCTTGACGCCGTAGCGGTCGAACACCGGCGCCAGCTGTTCAGCGATGCTTTGCGACATCAGCCCCTGGTTGCCGGCCATGTCCAGGAACGGCACCTTGGAGCCGCCCAGCGCCGTCGTCATCGCCGCGACCACCATGTTGCGCAGTTGCGCTTCCAGGTCGTCGACGGTGTATTCGTCGCGCGTGCCGCTGATCTCGCGGTAGAACTTGGCGGGATCGGAGATCTGATAGGAATACACGCCGAAAGCGCGCAGCCGCACCATGCCGAATTCGCTGTCGCGCAGCGTCACCGGCTGCGCCGTGCCCCAGCGCCGGCCCAGTTGCAGGCGCGTGCTGAAGAAGATCACATCCGACTTGAAGGGAGACTCGAACAGCTTGTCCCAGTTCTTCAGGTAGGTCAGGATCGGCAGCGTCTGCGTGGTCAGCTTGTACATGCCGGGGCCGAACACGTCGGCCACCTTGCCTTCGTTGACGAACACCGCCATCTGCGATTCGCGCACGGTCAGGCTGGCGCCGTACTGGATTTCGAAATCCTGCATGGGATGACGCCAGGCGAGCACGCCGTCGCGGTCCTCGTTCCATTGCAGGATGTCGATGAACTGCTTGCGGATGAATGAACCGAGACTCATGAGTCGTTCTCCTGTCAGATCGAGTGCGGCGCGCGGCCGCGTCAGGTCAGGCTGGCGGCGTTGACGATGCCCGCGGCGATGGAAATCGAGCCGATCAGCCCGCCCATGGCGATGTTATTTTCTTCGATGGCCTCGTTCATGCCGCGCACGGTCTGGGATACGCCCACGTACACGACCAGCTGCACCAGCATGGCCACCAGGCCCCACAGCAGGAACATGGCATAGCTGGCATGGATCGCGATGCTGGAGCACAAGGTGAAGCTGAAGCCGACCAGCGCGCCGCCATACGACAGCGCGGCGGCGATATTGCCTTCGCGGATCAGCTCGAACTCCTTGTAGCGCGTGACGGCCGTGTAGACCAAGGTGAAGACACCCAGCATGGCAAGCGCAGATGCCATGTAGATAAGATAGGTCACCACCGGATGCATTGCTTCTCCCATTGCCGCCCTCCTAATTGCGCGCAGTATATACGGCGCGTTCGATATACTGCGAACGCATTTTTCGTGTCGGACACCTCATGCGCGACCGCGTTCTCATCCTTTCGGTATTGATCGTCGCCTCCTGCGGTTTGGGCTATGAGCTCATCAGCAGCGCGCTGGCCAGCTATTTGCTGGGGGATTCGATACTGCAGTTCTCTTCCGTCATCGGCTGCTATCTCTTCGCCATGGGCATAGGTTCGTGGTTGTCAAAATATGTAAGAGACGAAGACGTTTTGAATCGCTTCATCGACGTGGAGCTGCTGGTCGCCCTGTTGGGCGGCGTCTCCGCCGCGGTGCTGTTCCTGGTCTTCGCCTGGCTTTCCGCGCCCTTCCGCGCCGCCCTGTATGTCGGCGTCTTCGTCATCGGCCTGATGGTCGGGATGGAGATTCCGCTGGTGATGCGAGTGTTCAATCAGCGCAAGGCCGAGTTCCGCGAAATCGTCAGCCGCGTGCTGACCTTCGACTACCTGGGCGCGCTGGCCGTGTCGCTGGTGTTTCCCCTGCTGCTCGCGCCCAAGCTCGGATTGCTGCGCACCAGTTTCCTGTTCGGCATCATGAACGCCAGCGTGGCGCTGTGGACCACCTGGCTGTTCCGCGCGGAACTGCGCAGGCCCGGCGAAAAAGCCATCCGCGCTGGGGTGGTGATCGGGTTCCTGGGGATGGGCTTCATCTATTCCGGCAGCATGACGGCCTGGGCCGAGAAAGGCCTGTACGGCGACGACGTGGTGCACGCGGAAACCACGCAGTACCAGCGCCTGGTGGTCACGCGCTGGCACGACGACCTGCGCCTGTACATCAACGGCAACCTGCAGTTCTCGTCGCGCGACGAGCACCGCTATCACGAAGCGCTGGTGCACCCCGGCCTGCAAGCCCTGCCCTGGGCGCGCAATGTGCTGGTGCTGGGCGGCGGCGACGGCCTGGCGGTGCGCGAAATCCTCAAGTACAAGAATATCGAACATGTGACGTTGGTGGATCTGGATCCGGCCATGACCGGCCTGTTCTCCCGCTCCGAACCGCTGGTCAAGCTGAACCAGGGGTCGCTGAAGGATCCCCGGGTCACGGTGATCAATGACGACGCCGGCCGCTGGCTGGAAACCCACGCCGAGGTCTATGACTACATCGTGGTGGATTTTCCGGACCCGTCCAACTTCGGCCTGGGCCGCCTCTACTCGGTCCCGGTCTATCACCTGATGGCGCGCCACCTGGCCGAGAACGGCTATATGGTGGTGCAGTCCACCTCGCCCTACTTCGCGCCGCGCTCATTCTGGAGCGTGGACGCCACCTTGAAGGAAGCCGGCCTGAACACCTGGCCGTACCATACCTACGTGCCGTCCTTTGGCGACTGGGGCTTCATTCTGGCCAGCAAGCGCCGCGACTACGAGCCGCCCACCACGATTACCGTGCCCACGCGCTACCTGGACCCGGTCACGACGCGCGAACTGTTCCACTTCCCCGCCGACATGCCCGCGCTGGCGATGCCTCCGAACCGTCTGAACGAGCAATCGCTCGTGCGCTATTTCGACGAGGACTGGCGCAAGGTCATCCGCTGATGCGGCGGCGCAGCTTCCTCTTGGGCGCGGCCACGGCCGCCGTCGCCGGCACCGCCGGGTACTACCGTTCGCGCATCGTCGAGACCACGCCGGAAATCCATTACCCGGGCATGCAGGCAGGCCATGCCTTGCGCGACGCAGCGGCCTGGCCGCAGCCCTCCGCCAGCCGCCAGCGCGACGTCGTGATCCTGGGCTCGGGCGTGGCAGGCCTGTCCTGCGCCTGGAAGCTGGCGCGCGAAGGGCACACGGATTTCCTGGTGGTGCAGGGCCCCGAACTCGAAGGCAACGCGGCCGCCGGCCAGCGCGACGGCCTGGACTACCCCTTGGGCGCGCACTACCTGCCGCTGCCCTCGATGGCCTCCACGCACATACGCGAAATGCTGGCCGATTTCGGCATCATCGAGCGCGGCGCAAGTACCCCCCGCCCCTACTACGACGAGACCGCGCTGGTGCACTCGCCCCAGGAGCGCCTGCTGCGCGGCGGCCATTGGGAAGAGAACCTGCTGCCCATGAGCGGGCTGCCGGAAGCGGACCTGGCGCAGCACCGCAAATTTCTTGCGCTGATCGATCGTCTGCACACGCAGACCGGCAACGACGGCCGCAAGGTCTTCAGCATTCCGCTCACGCTGTCGTCGCAGGACCCGGCCTGGCGCGCGCTGGACGCGGTTACGTTCAAGCAATGGCTGGACCGCGAGGGCTATACCTCGCCCGCGCTGCACTGGTACCTGAACTATTGCTGCCGCGACGACTACGGCGCACAGTACGACGCGATTTCGGCCTGGGCGGGCCTGCACTACTTTGCCAGCCGCGACGGCCATGCCGAAAATGCCGGCGAAGGCGCGGTGCTGACCTGGCCTGGAGGCCTGTCGACGTTGATGCAGCGCATGCGCGACGCCATCACGAACAAGCTCGGCCATGCCGACTGGCTGGCCGCCGGCACGGCGGTCCGGGTACAGGAGACGCCTGCTGGCGCGCTGGTCACCTGCCTCGCCTCGTCTTCCAGCGCCTACACGGTGCAGGCGCGCCGCGCCGTGTGCGCGATGCCCTTGTTCGTGGCCCAGCGCATCCTGCCCGACATCCGCTCCTATGGCTACGATCCGGCGGTGCACGCGCCGCCGCACGCGCCCTGGATGGTGTCGAACTTCGTCATGGAAGGCTATCCGGCCGAAGCCCCGGGCGAACCGCTGTCCTGGGACAACGTCGTCTACCAGGGCAAGGCGCTGGGCTATGTCGTCTCCACGCACCAGCTGCTGCGCGTGGCCCGCACGCCGCGCTGCGTCTTCACGGCGTATCACGCGCTCAGCGGACAGACGCCCCAGGCCGCGCGCGAGTGGCTGACCCGCGCCAGTCCGGAAGAACTGCGGGCCGAGGCCGCGTCCGACCTGGTCGCGGCCTACGGCAAGGAGTTCTGGCGCCATGCGCGCCAGCTGGAAATCACGGTGCGCGGCCACGCCATGGCCTCGCCGCTATGCGGCTACCTGTCCAATCGGGGATTGGCCGCGCTGCGCGACGTGGACGGTCCGGTGCTGTTCGCGCACTCAGACCTTTCAGGCTATTCCGTATTCGAGGAGGCCTCGTGGTGGGGCGTGGCCGCGGCAGGACGGATCATGGGCCAGAAGCCGCCGCAGGCCTGAAGTTCGCGCGCCGCATTTTCTCCGGCCGCCTGCAATACAATTCCGCGAGCTTGCCGGGCATCACGGCACCTCCTGACCGGACTCAGATAAAAAGACATGGGAAAGCACGTCGTTGTCCTAGGCGCGGGTATCGTGGGCGTCTGCTGCGCCCTGGAACTGCAGCGCCGCGGCCTGTCCGTCACGCTGGTGGACCGGCAGGAGCCGGGCCTGGAAACCTCGCTGGGCAACGCCGGCGTGATCGCGCGCAGTTCGCTGATGCCGTTCAACCACCCCGGCTTGTGGCCGCAGTTGCCGCGGCTGCTGAAGAACGACACCGTGCAGTTCCGCTACAAGCTGAGCTATCTGGCGCGGAACCTGGGCTGGGCCGCCCGCTTCCTGCTCAACGCCCGGCCGGCGGTGTTCAGGCAGACCGTGGAGGCGCTGGATGGCCTGATCCGGCTTTCGGCGCCCGAGCATCTGCGGCTGCTGAACGAATCGGGCGCGGCGCACCGGCTGCGCGATACGGGTTGGGTTTTCCTGTACCGCTCGGAACAGGGCTGGAACAGCGGCGAACTGTCGCGCAAGACCTTTGCCCAGTACCAGGTGCCGACCCAGGTCTTGCAGCCCGCGGAACTCGCGGAGATCGAACCCGCGCTTGCGCCCATCTTCCACCGCGCCCTGTGGATCCAGGGCTCCTACTCTGTCGATGACCCGCACGAAGTGGTCGCGGCCTATGCCGCCCTGTTCCGGCGCTCGGGCGGCGCGTTCCAACGCCTGACCGCCAGCGCCATCCGCCGCGAGGGCCAGGGCTGGATCGTGCAAGGCGCGCAGGAGTCCGGGTCAGTAGCGGCGGATCGATTGGTGGTGGCGCTGGGTCCCTGGTCGAAGGGCCTGTTGAAAACGGCGGGCATAGACCTGCCCATGGCGTTCGAGCGCGGCTACCACATGCATTACAGCGGCGCAGACGGCGCCAGCCTGACACGCCCGGTCTACGACACCGGCGGCGGCTACGTGCTGTCGCCCATGGCACGCGGGCTGCGCCTGACCACGGGCGTGGAACTGGACGCCTGCGAAGCGCCCGCCCGGCCGCTGCAGCTGGACCTGGCGGAGGCGCGGGCCCGCGAGGCGTTTCCACTGGACCGGCGGCTGGACGCCGAGGCGTGGCTGGGGCGGCGCCCGACGCTGCCCGACAGCCGGCCGATGATAGGCGAAGCGCCGCGCCATCCCGGCCTGTGGCTGGCGCTGGGCCACCAGCACATCGGCTTCAGCACCGCGCCCGGCACGGCCAGGATACTGGGAGAACTGATGTGTGATGGCGGCGCTGCCTCGCGCCACGAGGCCTTCCGGCCGGGTCGGTTCATCTAGGGCGGCGGGAAGCCGCCGGCTGTGGTTCACACAACCGGCGCCTGGCGCTTACCCCAGCAACAGGGCGTCGTCCGAGATCTTCTCGCCGCGCACGCGCTCGAACATGGCCAGCAGATCCGGCACGTCCATGCCGCGGCGCTCGTCGCCCGACACATCCAGCACCACCTGCCCTTGATGCAGCATGACGGTGCGGTCGCCCACGTCCAGCGCCTGGCGCATGCTGTGGGTCACCATCATCGTGGTGAGCTGGCTTTCGGCCACGATGCGCGCGGTCAGCTGCAGCACGAAGTCCGCCGTGCGCGGGTCCAGCGCCGCGGTGTGCTCGTCCAGCAGCAGGATGCGCGAGGGCTGCAAGGCCGCCATCAACAGGCTGACCGCCTGGCGCTGACCGCCAGACAGCAGGCCGATGCGGTCGGTCAGGCGGTTTTCCAGGCCCAGGCCCAGCGTGGCCAGGCGCTCGCGAAAGCCCTCCTTCATGGAGGCCTTGACCGCGCGGCTGTAGCCGCGGCGCGCGCCGCGCATCTGCGCCAGCGCCATGTTCTCTTCGATGGTCAGGTCTTCGCAGGTGCCGGCCATGGGGTCCTGGAACACGCGGGCCACACGGCCCGCCCGCGCCCACACCGGCTGGCGCGTGACGTCGACGCCATTGATGTCGATGCGGCCGGAGTCGACCGGCAGGTCGCCCGACACGGCATTCAGGAAGGTGGACTTGCCGGCGCCATTGGAGCCGATGACGGTCACGAACTGGCCCGAGGGGATCTCCAGCGACAGGCCGCGCAAGGCGCGGGTTTCGATGGGCGTACCCGCGTTGAACGTGATCTTGAGGTCTTTTGCGGACAACATATTTCAGTACTCCATTGTGCAATCGCAGCACACAGGCCACATCAATTCCATACAGCCCGATCGGGGCCGCCGCGGAGCCGGCTTTGCCGGTCCGCGCGCGGCGCCCCCTTGAGGGGGAAGCGCCGCAGGCACTTCGGGGGTGGGCCTCATCCTTTCTTGCCGACCAGGCGGCGCTTGAGCATGGGAATGACCAGGGCAAACGTGACCAGCACCGCAGTGACGAGGTTCAGGTCTTGCGCCTTCAGGCCGATGAAATCGCTGTTCAGCGCCAGGGCGATGAAGAAGCGGTAGACAATGGCGCCGATGATGACGGCCAGCGTGGCCAGCACCAGCTTGCGCGACGGCAGGATGCTTTCGCCCACGATCACCGCGGCCAGGCCGATCACGATGGTGCCGATGCCCATCGAAATGTCCGAACCGCCCTGGGTCTGCGCGAACAGCGCGCCCGCCAGCGCGACCAGCGCGTTGGACAGCGCCATTCCGCCCAGAATCATGCGGCCGGTGTTGACGCCCTGGGCGCGGGCCATGCGGCCGTTGGAACCGGTGGCGCGCACCGCCAGGCCGGTCTGCGTGGCGAAGAACCAGTCCAGCGCCAGTTTGGCCAGGATCACGATCACGATCAGGATCAACGGGCGGGCGACGTAGTCCGACAACCACTCAGGCTGCAGGATGGTGAATACGGTGGGTTCGGTGATCAGCGGGACATTGGGCTTGCCCATGATGCGCAGGTTGACCGAGTACAACGCGATCATCATCAGGATGCTGGCCAGCAGATCCATGATCTTGAGCTTGACGTTCAACCAGCCGGTGACCAGCCCGGCTGCGGCGCCAGCGATGGTGGCGATGACGGTGGCCATGAACGGGTCGGTGCCCGAGGCGATCAGCGTGGCACAGACCGCGCCGCCCAACGGGAAGCTGCCGTCAACGGTCAGGTCCGGGAAGCGCAACAGGCGGAACGAGATATACACGCCCAGAGCCACCAGGCTGAAGATCAGGCCGATCTCCAACGCACCTAACAACGAGAACAATGACATGGGTCAAATCCAATCAGTAAGAAGCGGGCATATTAAAAACTTGCACGAAGGCAAGAAACGAGCATATTAAAGAGTTGCCGCGTCGGATATCTTGCGTTTCGGGGTCAGTTTTACCCCAGCTTTCGCAAGAAACGTTTCCCTGCGAGGGATTTTCTCCGGTTTCCTGCCAAAGCCTTCCCGTGCCGGACGGCCGGGCCGCCAGCATGAGTCTGCAGGACCATTCAGGGAGCAAAAACGCCGGGCGGGCACAACGCCGTAAGGCGGGCCGCCGGCCATTCAAGACCAGCACATTGCGCCGGGCCGCGAGCATCTTGTGAATGCTGCCGCCCTGAAGACCATGGGGTAAGGCAAGACACCAGAACATAAAACAAGCCCCGCTCACGCCGGGTAGGCATGGCGGGGCGGGTACGGCTGATTATTACTTCACAACCACCGCGGCCGACTTGATGATCGCATCGGACAGGGTCACGCCCTGCTTGGCGGCAGCGCCCGGGTTCACGTAGAGCTCGAGCTTGGAGATGGTTTCCGAGGGAATGGCGCCGGGCTTCTCGCCCTTCAGGATGCGCACCACCACCTTGCCCGTCTGCACGCCCAGGTCGCGGTAGTTGATGCCCAGGGCGGCGATGCCGCCGCGCTTGACGCTGTCGGTGTCGGAAGCGATGAGGGGGATCTTGGCGTCGTTGCCGACCTTGACCAGCGACTCATAGGCCGACACGACGTTGTTGTCGGTGTTGGTGTAGATGACGTCGACCTTGCCGATCAGGCTGCGGGCGGCGGAAGCCACGTCCACCGAGCGCGGCGCTGCCGCTTCGACCAGGCTCATGCCAGACTTCGGCAGGATTTCCTGCAGCTTCTTCACGACCACGACCGAGTTGGCCTCGCCCGGGTTGTAGACGATGCCCACGCGCTTGGCGTTAGGGACGATTTTCTTGATCAGTTCGACCTGCTTGTCCAGGGCCAGCAGATCCGACACGCCGGTCACGTTCGTGCCCGAGGCGTCCATGCTGGCGACCAGTTGGGCAGCGACCGGATCGGTCACGGCGGAATACACCACCGGCACGTCCTTGGTAGCGGCGACGACGGCCTGTGCCGACGGCGTGGCGATCGCGACGATGGCGTCGGGCTTGTCGCCGACGAACTTGCGCGCGATCTGGGCGGCGGTGCCGTTGTTGCCCTGGGCGCTCTGGTATTGCCACTTCAGGTTCTTGCCCGGCTCGTAGCCGGCCTGCTTGAGGGCATCCTGCACCCCGTCACGCACGGCGTCCAGCGCCGGATGCTCGACGATGGCGGTGACCGCCACGGATTTCTGCTGCGCGGACACAGGCGCGGCGATAGCCATCGCCAGCGCCATGGCGCCAACCGTCAGAAAATGTTTTTTTCCGATCAGCATAGATAAGCTCCTTGAACCCTTGTTTTTGCTCATTATTACGGCGCCGCTGGCGGCTCCCCGCCGGCCGGACTAGCCATAAAGCCGTATAGTCTAACTTGCCGCCCACCCAAAGCGTTTCGGGGGAATCCCTGAAATGGTGCATGCCGCAACAGCATGCCCCGCAGCGGGGCGCAGCGGCGTCAATATACTGAAAAGCCCGGAATCGCAGCGGCCGGATCCGCAGAAACCGGACTTCTTTCGCGCCGCCAACCGCAGCATCCAGAGGCCTCACCATGATCAAACGCGCATTGGGCCGTTCCGGCCTGCAGATTCCTCCCCTCACCTTCGGCGGCAACGTCTTCGGCTGGACCGTGGACGAAGCCGGCACGTACTCGCTGCTGGACGCGCTGGTGGACGCCGGCCTGAACTTCATCGACACGGCGGACGTGTATTCGCGCTGGGTTCCAGGCAATCAGGGCGGCGAATCCGAGACCCTGATCGGCAAATGGCTGAAGCGCTCCGGCAAGCGCGACCGCGTGCTGATCGCCACCAAGGTCGGCATGGAAATGGGACCCGACGCCAAGGGCCTGGCGCCCGCCTACATCCGCCGTTCGCTGGAAGCCTCGCTGGCCCGGCTGCAGACGGACCACATCGACCTCTACCAGTCGCACCAGGACGACCCCGACACACCGCTGACCGACACCCTGGCCGAATACGCCAAGCACATCGAGTCCGGCAAGGTGCGCGCCATCGGCGCCTCCAACTACACCGCGGTGCGGCTGTCCGAAGCGCTGATCGCGAGCGAACGGCACAGCCTGCCGCGCTACGAGAGCATCCAACCGGAATACAACCTGTACCGCCGCGAACCCTTCGAGTCCGGGTTGCAAAGCCTGGTGAAGACGCAGCAGATGGGCACGATCAACTATTACGCCCTGGCCAGCGGATTCCTCAGCGGCAAGTACCGCAGCCCCGCGGACGCGGGCAAGAGCCCGCGCGGACGCAAGATCGTCGACACCTATCTCAACGACCGCGGCTACCGGATCCTGAAAGCGCTGGACGAAGTGTCCGAGGACGCCGGCTGCACGCCCGCCCAGGCCGCGCTGGCCTGGCAGATCGCGCAACCCGGCATCACCTCGCCCATCGTCAGCGCGACCTCGCTCGAGCAACTGGACGAACTGGTCAAGGCGGCCAGCCTGGCGCTGACGCATGATCAGTTGGCCAAGCTGAGCCAGGCGAGTGAATGGCGGTGAGGGAGGGCGCGCGCCACGTGGCGCACGCCTGACTCGCGGCTCATCAATCCAGCTTCACCCCCGAGTCCTTCACCACCTTGGCCCAACGCCCAACCTCGCTATCGACGAACTTGCCGAACTCGGCGCCGGTCAGGGTGGGCACGGCCGAGCCGTTGCCGGCCCAGGTTTCCTTGATCTTCGGCGCATTCAGGGCCTTGGTGATCTCGGCGCTCATCCGGTCCACCGCTTCCTTGGGCGTGCCAGCGGGCGCCCAGATCGCGTACCAGGTCGACACCACGTAGTTCGGCACGCCGGCCTCGGCGGCGGTGGGCACGTCGGGCAGCGATTGCGAGCGTTCGGTGGCAGCCACGGCCAGGGGCTTGATCGTGCCGGAGCGTATATGGCCGGCGGACGAACCCAGGCCGTCGAACGCCAGGTCCACCTGTCCGCCGATCAGGGCCGACAGCATGGGCCCGGCGCCCTGGTAGGGCACGTCCACCAATTTGATGCCGGTCTGCATGGCGAACAGCTCGCCGGCCAGGTGATGCGTGCTGCCCTTGCCGGCAGTGCCGAAGTTGATTTCTCCGGGACGCTTCTTGGCGTAGTCGATCAATTCCTGCACCGTCTTCACCGGCAGCTTGGACGGATTGATGACGATGACCTGCGGCGGCTGGGCGACCAGCGCGACCGGCACGAAGTCCTTCTGGATGTCGTAGTTCAGGTTCTTGTACAGCGAGGGGGCCAGCGCATGGTGCGCGCCGCCCATGAAGAAGGTGTAGCCGTCAGGCCTGGCCTTGGCCGCGACGCCCGCGCCCACGGTTCCGCCCGCCCCGCCCTTGTTGTCGATGACCACGGGCTGGCCCAGCTGCGTGGTCAGTTGCTGGGCCAGCGGACGGGCAAAGGTGTCCGTGCCGCCGCCTGCGGGGAACGGGACGATCAGCGTGATCGGGCGTTCGGGCCATTGTGCGGCGGCGACGCCGCCAAAGCCCAGGGCGGCCACGGCGAATACGGCCGCGGCGGTGGTGCGATATTTCATATTGTCTCCTCTTGCTGCAGCATGGGGACGGCGCGGTTATGTGCGTCTCGTCTCTTGAAGTTTTTGTATGGAATGGGCTGCTGGGACTTGCGGTTTTTTTGGGGGCGAGCGCTCCTGAAAGATGGCCTGCGCATCACACGCTGGGCCTGAAGAAAACCCGCTCCCCAGATCGGGGAGCGGTCGGCAAGTACGTCAGAGCGCCTTGTAGGTTTCGCGCAGCACGTTCTTCTGCACCTTGCCCATGGTGTTGCGCGGCAGTTCGCCAATGATGTGCACGCGCTTGGGTACCTTGAAATTGGCGATGCGCGATTTCAGCTCGGCCTGCATCGCGTCCGCGTCCAGCGCCGCGCCTTCCTTGGGCACCACCACGGCCACCACGGCCTCGCCGAAGTCTGCGTGCGGCACGCCGATGACCGCCGATTCGGCCACGCCGGGCATGTCGTCGATCAGCGTTTCGATCTCCTTGGGGTACACGTTGAAGCCGCCGGAAATGATCAGGTCCTTGCTGCGGCCCACGATGGACAGGTAGTCGACGGGCACGTCGCGTCCCGCGGACTCGCCGCCCCAGCGGCCCACGTCGCCCGTCTTGAACCAGCCGTCGGCGGTGAATTCCTCGGCGGTCTTTTCCGGCATGCGCCAGTAGCCCGAGAACACGTTCGGCCCGCGCACCTGCACGTTGCCGATCTCGCCCGGCGCCAGCGCGATGCCGGCATCGTCGACCACGCGCACCTGCACTTGCGGCAGAGCGCGGCCCACGGTACCCGCCAGACGTTCGCCCAGCTTGGCGTCATAGGGATTGGAGGTAAGCATGACCGTCTCGCTCATGCCATAGCGTTCCAGGATGGCGTGGCCGCTGCGTTTCTGGAAGTCCGAGAAGGTCTCTGCCAGCAAGGGCGCCGAGCCCGAAATGAAGAGGCGCATGTTGGCGCAGACGCTGCGGTCAAAGCGCGGGTCGGCCAACAGACGCACGTAGTACGTCGGCACGCCCATCATCACGGTGCTCTGCGGCAGGTAGTGCAAGGCCTGGTCGACGTCGAGCTTGGGCAGCCAGATCATCCTGGCCCCTGCCAACAAGGCGCCATGCGAGGCCACGAACAGGCCGTGCACATGGAAGATCGGCAGCATGTGCAGCAGCACGTCGTCCGGGCGCCAACCCCAATAGTCGTGCAGCACGCGGGCGTTGGCGGCGAGGTTGCCGTGCGACAGCATCGCGCCCTTGCTGCGCCCGGTGGTGCCGGAGGTGTACAGGATGGCAGCCAGATCGTCGGGCTTGCGCGCGACGGTCTTGAAAGTCTGCGGCAGGCCGCCCGCGGCATCCAGCAGCGTGCCGCTGCGGTCTTCATCCAGCGTGTACACGTGCGCGGTGCCCGCCTTGTCTGCCGCGCGCTGCACCCAGTCCAGGTTCTTGCTGGCGCAGACCACCACGGCCGGCTCGGCATTACCCAGGAAGTACTCGATTTCCGATTCGCGGTAGGCGGTATTCAGCGGAAGGTAGACCAGGCCGGCACGCAAGGTGGCCAGGTACAGCAGCAGCGCTTCGGGCGACTTTTCGACCTGCACCGCCACGCGCGAACCGGCCGGCAGATCCAGCGAGGTCAGCAGATTGGCCAGGCACGCGGTGGCGCGATCGATGTCGTCCCAGGTGTATTGCAAGTCGGGCGTTTCCAGCGCGACTTTGCTGCGGTCTTTGGGAAAGCCGCCTTGCAGGACAGCATATAGATTAGCGTTGCTCACCTTGTCTAGTCTCCGGAAAAGGAAGGGTCCACGCCGGCCAGGAAGGCGCGCACGCCCTCCTTGTGGTCCCGGCTGTCGGCGTACGAGAAATAATCCTGGTATTCGTCTTCGGTCAAGGCGCCGCCGGCGGCGAGCCTGCGCGACAGGCGCTTGTTGATGCGGGCGGCCAGCGGCGCGCCAGCCGCGATGCGCTCGGCGCTGCGTTTGGCCGCGTCGACCACCTGGTCGTCGGGAACGACGCGCGTCAGCAGGCCCAGCTCGCGGGCCTCGGCCGCGCCGAACACGCGGCCTTCCAGTAGGATGGCCAGGGTGGCGGCGCGTCCGACCAAGGCCAGCAGGCCGCTCATTTCGTCCGGCGCCATGGGAAATCCCAGGCGGTTGATCGGCACGCCGAAACGCGCGGATTCGCCCGCGATCCGCAGATCGCACTGGCTGGCGATCTCAAGCCCCCCGCCCACGCATACGCCTTCGATCTGCGCGACGACCGGATGCGGACACAGGGCGACCGCCTGCAAGGCAGGCGCCAGCACCTGGCGGTGGTAGCGCTGCACGCCGGCCATGTCGCCGCGCTGCGCGGGGAACTCGCGAATGTCGGCGCCGGCGGCGAAGTTGCCGCCCTCGCCGCGCACGATCACGCAGCGCACGGTATCGTCCTGCGCAATGCGCGTGAATACGTCCCGCAGTTCATGCCACATGCCCACGGTGATCGCGTTCAGGCGCCCCGGGTGCGATAGCGTCACCCGCGCCAGATCGCCCTCGCGTTCCAGCAGCACGCGGCCGGCCACGTTGTCCGTCATGTCTCCTGCCCTCTTTCTTATGTAGTTGCGCCGCGGGCGCGACGCCTATGCCACCCGCCCCACGCCGCGGCTGACCTGGGGCTTGCCCTCGCCCAGCCGGGCCAGGTTGTCGTCCAGCTCGTCGAGGTCGTAGAGGTAGTTCACCATCAAGCCGCAGGACTGCTTGAGTCCCTTGGGCGAGGTATCCGCGGCCCAATTGAGCCGTTCGATGCGCGCGCCATTGCCCAGGTGGAAACGCGCCACCGCGTCCACCGGCATGCCGTTCTTCATGGACTGCAGATAATTGGCTGTCAGGCGGAAACCCGCGCGCTTGACCACGTCGGCGGCCTTGCCCTGGGCCGCCTTGGCCAGGCGCGCAACCCAGCGCCGCCCGTCGGGCACGCCCTCGCGCTTGCGCGCCTTGGCGCGCACCTTGTCCTCGCGCACGATGGCCTCCACCGCCTCGGCGTCCAGCTTGCCCAGCCAGTCGGCGAAGCCCGGGATGGGCGACAGCGTGGCGAAGGACTTCAGCTTGGGCAGTTCATGCAGCAGCTGCTCCACCACGCGCTTGAGCAGGAAGTTGCCGAAGCTGATGCCCTTCAGGCCGGGTTGCGTGTTGGAGATGGAATAGAAGATGGCCCAGCGCGCCTTGTCCAGGTCCTGCGGCGGCAGCGTGCTGTCCAAAAGCACCTGCACGTTGTCGGCCATCTGGCTGGCGAAGGCGACTTCCACGAAGATGAGCGGCACGCCCGGCATCTGCGGATGGAAATAGGCGTAGCAGCGACGGTCCGGCGAAACGCGGCGGCGCAGGTCGTCCCAGGAGGTGATCTCGTGCACGGCTTCGTAAAGGATCAACTTTTCCAGTAGCGACGCAGGCGAATCCCAGGTCAGCGGCCGCAGTTCCAGCAGGCCCACGTCGAACCAGGCGGACAGCAGACCCTCGAGGTCCTTGTCCAGCATCTGAATGCCCGCCACCTGCTTGCGCCAGCGCAGCATGTCCGCGCGCAGCTCCACCAGGAAGCGCAGGCCCTGGGGCTGCGCATTGAAGCGCTTGAAGAGGCGCGCGCCCTCGCCGCCTTCGCCAGCGTAGCTGCCGCGCGCCTGCGCCAGCGCGGTCAGCATCAGCCGGCGGTCCTTGCCGTCCGCGGCGCTGTACTGCTCGCACCAGCGGCGGGCCAGCTTGTTGGCGGCCACGTCGGTCAGGCGCGCTTCGAACAAGCGCCGGACTTCGGATTCACTGGGCAGCCGGCCGCGTTCCCACAGCTTGCCCAGGCGGGACATCAGGCCCGCGCTTTCGGCGGCGGCCGCTTCATCGATGGCCTCGGCCTCGGGCTCAGGCGTGCGTGCGCCGCGCGCGGGCGCGAGATTGGCGGGTGCGGACATGGGCGGGCTCCTCGATGACGATGGGATCGGACGGCGCCGCATCGGCGGCGTCCGCATGGCTCAATGCGCGCAGCGCTTCCAGCTGGCGCATCAGGTGGTTGTGCGCGAGCGCCTGCGCGGCCTCGCTGTCGTGCGCCTTGAGCGCTTCGAACATGGCCAGGTGCTCGGCGCAGGACTGCTGGATGCGGCCGGGCTGGGACAGGCTGCGGTGGCGCGACAGGCTCAGCACCTTGCGCAGATTGCCCACCATGTCCGACAGCCATTGGTTGCCGGCCAGGGCCTGCACCGCTTCGTGGATCAGGTAGTTGGTCTTGTAGTAGGCATCGATGCGGCCAGCCTGGGCATGGCCCGCCAGCGCCGCGTGCAGGGGTTCAAGCTCGGCCAGTTGGGCATCGCTGGCCTTGCGCGCGGCCTCGAAGGCGCAGCGCCCTTCCAGCATGGCCATCAGCGGGAAGATGTCTTCCAGGTCTTGCGCCGAGAGTTCATTGACGAAGCAGCCGCGGCGCGGCTCCAGCCGCACCAGCCCTTCGGTGGCCAGCACCTTGAGCGCCTCGCGCAAGGGGGTGCGGGAGATGCCCAGCTCGCCCGCCAGGCGCAGTTCGTCTATCCATTCGCCGTTGCGCAGGGAGCGCGCGTGGATCATGCCGCGCAGGCGATCCGCGACTTCCAGGTAGAGGGCTTGCCGGACGATGGGAAGGGTCATGGGTCAGCGGCCTGGACTGCACCGTAATTCATAATTATGAATAAGGCCATGATAGTGCTGGATGCGGGAAAAAGAAAACCCCTTGCTCCTCGGTAGCTACCCTAGGAATAAAAAGGGCCTCCGGCATCCGGAGGCCCGTCGATTCATCCCGAAAAATGGGGACAAAATCAGAAGTGCAGCACCCCATCGACCGCGTGGCGGGTCAGGGAGCGGGCCCAGCGGCGCGCCGGCAGGCCGTATTTGGCCTCCACCACCTCGGCGCGGGCCAACAGCTCGGCGGGAGTGACTTCCAGGCGCGGGCCGGAGAACGCCAGCACGATCTGGTTGCCCGCCTCGACCTCGGGCAGCAGCACGATGCGGTCGTCGAAGGCCTTGGACAGGTTGTCGATGTTCTTGCCGAAGCTCTCGTGGCGGCCGAACAGGTTCACGGCCAGCACGCCGACCTCGCCCAGCACGCGGCGGCAGTCGCGATAGAACTTGACGCTGTCGCGCACCGGTCCCTCGGCCATGGCGTCGTACAAGTCCACCATCAGCACCGGGCAACGCCCCGCGTTGAGCGGATCGGCCACCCAGGCGCCGGCGTCGGCGTGTTCGACTTCGAGGCGGTTCGCGCCCGGCAGGCGGAAGAACATATGGCAGGCCGCCGTCACCCGCGGATTCCATTCCACCGCCAGCAAGGGACTGCGCGTGTGCTTCACGCAGTAGCGCGCCAGCGAGCCGGCGCCCAGGCCCAGCATGCCGATGGCTTCGTCCTTGGGCGGCTCCAGGAACAGCAGCCAGGCCATCATCTGGGCGGTGTACTCGAGCACCAGCTCCGACGGGTTCTTGATGCGCATGGCGCCCTGGACCCAGACGGTGTTGAAGTGCAGATAGCGGACGCCGTCCACCTCGGACAGGGTCGGCTGGTCCAGCTCGGAAGGAAAGTTCGATTTATGCATGGCGGCGATTGTAGGTCGGACGCCGCCTCTGCGTCAGGCGGCCAGCCGGCCGTCCCCGCTCTCCCAGATGCGTTCCAGCAGTTCCGCGCGGGACGTTTCGGCTTGCAGGCCGGCCGCCAGCCGCAGCACCCGCTTCAGGTAAAGGTGCGCATCGCACTCCCAGGTGACGCCCAACGCGCCGTGGACCTGGATGGCGTTCTGCGCCGCGCGCCGGCCCGCCTCCACCGCAAGCAATGGCGCGAACAGGCTGTCGCGTTCCGCCGAAGCCGCGCCCGCGTCATGCGCCGCAACCGCTGCCACGCCCGCCAGCCTGGCGTCGTCCAGGGCCATCCAGTCTTCCGCCAGCCGATGCTTGATCGCCTGGTTGGCGCCGATGGCGCGGTCGAATTGCCGGCGTTCGCGTGCATGGGCCGCCGCCATGTCCAGCGCGGCCGAGGCAGCGCCCAGCAGCTCAGCCGAACGCAACAGGCGCAGGCGCGTCCGCAGGCGCTCCCAGGTTCCCGCCTCGACCTCCAGATCGACGCTGTCCAGCACTTGCGGGCGGGTCACGCGCGCCACCGGCATGGTGGGATCGAGCCGCGCCTCGCCGGATACGGGCGCCAGCGCCTCCAGGCGCAGGGCGGTGGCGCTCAAGCGCCGCACGGCCAGTGCACGCACGCCCTCGCCCGCGCCTTCGATGAAGACCGATCCGTCGGGACGCACGGCAGCGTCAGCAAAGTAGGTGTCGCCCGCCATCACGGCGGCAGCCCATCCCGCGGCCGGCCCCGCCGCGCACAGGGTCGGCAGTATCGCCATGTTGGCCGCCAGCGGCAGGCTCAACAGGTGCCGCCCGGCGGCTTCGGCCACGATCCAGGCTTCGCGCATGCCCAGCCCCAGTCCGTCCTGCGCGGCCGGCGCCAGCAACGCCGGCCAGCCCTGGGCGGCGATCTCGCGCCATTGCGCCAGGCGCGCTTCATAGGGTTTGCCGGCCGCGGCGCGTGCCGTGGCGGGCGGATGGCGGTCGGCCAGAAAGCGCCGGGCCGCGTCGTCCAGCATGCGCTGGTCTTCGGTCGGATGCAGATCCATGAGGTTCAAGCCTTGGGCAGGCCGAGCATCTGCTCGGCGATGATATTGCGCTGGATTTCGGAGGTGCCGGCCAATATGGTTTCGGCGCGCGACCACAGATAGGCATGCGTCAGTTCGGCGGCATGCGCGTCGCTCGCGTCGTCCGCCAGGCAGGCATCCTCGCCCAGCAGTTGCAGCGACAGTTCCAGCAGCCGCTGATGCGCTTCGCTCCAATGGATCTTGGTGGAAGACCCTTCGGGCCCCGGCGGATCGCCGCGCATCGCGCCAGCCAGCGCGCGCTGCGACTTCAACGCCAGCACATGGCTGTCGGCCGCAAGCCGCGCCCACTGATGGCGCACCGCGGCCGAGGACGCCGGAACGTGGCCGTAGGCATCGGCGCGCAACGCCAGTTCGCGCACCTGGCGCAGTTCCTGCGCGAAGCGCACCAGCCGCGGGATGAAGTAGGTGCCGCGCTCGAAGCTGGCCGCGGCCATGGCGATCTTCCAGCCCTGGTTCGGCGCGCCCAGCAGGCAGTCTTCGGGCACGAACACATCCTCGAAGAACACCTCGCAGAATTCGGCCTCGCCCGTAATCTGCCGGATGGGTTCGACCCGCACGCCGGGGCTGCGCATGTCGACCAGCAGGAAGCTCAGCCCCTTGTGCTTGGGCGCCTGCGCATCGGTGCGCGCCAGCACGAAGCACCATTGCGCGCGGTCGGCGAACGAGGTCCAGATCTTGTGGCCGTTCAAGCGATAGCCGCCCGCCGCTGCCTCCGCCCGCGTGAGCACCGACGCCAGGTCGGAGCCGGCGCCAGGCTCCGAATAGCCCTGGCACCAGACCTCGCGGTTCGACAGGATTCCGGGCAAAAAGCGGCGCTTCTGCGCCTCGGTGCCGAAATGCAGCAGCGTCGGCGCCAGAATGCCGTGTCCGATCAGGTTCACGCCCAGCGGCGCGCCGCAGCGCGCGTGCTCTTCGTGGAACACTGCCTGCCGCGACAGCGGCAGGGCGCGGCCCCCGTGCTCCTTGGGCCAGCCCAAACCGGACCAGCCGTTGGCGCACAGGGTGTCTTCCCAGGCCCGCCGGAAATCGAGGCTGCGCGGCTCGGCCCCGCCCGGCCAATCCTTGACGAAACCCGCGTAGGCCGATGCCAGCCAGCCGCGCAGGTCCAGGCGGAACGTCTCGTCTTCCCGCGCGGCGCTTTCCAACTGCGTCATGCCATTACTCCAGGCGGATGTTCGAATCGCGCGCGACCTTGGCCCACGTGGTCACGTCCTGGCGGATGAAAGCGGCGAAAGTCTTGGGATCGCTGCCGATGATGTCCAGCCCCAGGCCGGTGAACTGCGCCTTGACGTCAGGCTGTTGCAGGATCTGCGCCAGGTTGCTGTAGATCTTGTCCACCACCGGCTGCGGCGTGCGCGCCGGCGCCACCAGGCCCAGCCAGGGCATGGCGGAATAGCCCGGCAGGCCCGAGGCCGCAACGGTCGGCAGATCCGGCACCGAGGCCGAGGGCTGGGCGGTAGTCACCGCCAACACGCGCAGCTTGCCGTCCTTCACGAAGGGGCCGGACGAGGCCCAGGCGTCGAACATGACCTGCAGGCGGCCCGCCACCAGATCGTTGAGCGCTGGCGCGCTGCCCTTGTACGGGATGTGCGTCATCTGCACGCCCGCCATGCTGTTGAAGAGTTCAGCTTCCAGATGGGTCGAGCTGCCGGTGCCGACCGAACCGTAGCTGACCTTGCCCGGATTCGCCTTCAGGTAGGCGATCAGCTCGCCCACGTTCTTGGCCGGCACCGAGGGATGCACTTCCAGCACGTGCACCACCGACGCCACCTGGCTGATGGGCGCGAAGTCCTTGATCGGGTCGTAGTTCACCTTGGCGTAGATGCTGGGCGCGATGCCCAGCGACGAAGCCGCCATCAGCAAGGTATAGCCGTCGGGTTCGGCGCGCGACACGTAGTCGGACGCGATCATGGTGCCGCCGCCCGGCTTGTTTTCCACGATTACCGGCTGGCCCAGCTTGCCGCTGAGCTTTTCCGCCAGCAGGCGGCTCATAATGTCGGTCGCGCCTCCTGGCGAGAACGGCACCACGATGCGTATCGGACGGTTGGGATAGCTGTCCTGGGCCATGGCCGGACCCGTGACGCCGATGCAAGCCAGCGCGACGCCAACCAATAGTTTCTTCATCATGCTTGTCTCCTCCTGGGATGGATTGCGCGCTAGGCGCTACGGGTTGCGGGCAGGATCAGCGCGTCCAGTACCGCAACGCCCTGTCCAGCCTCTTTGATCAGCAATGGATTGACTTCGATTTCCGCCACATGCGCGGGCGCGGCAAGCAAGGCATTGCCCACGGCCACGATGCTGCGGCACGCGGCCGCCACGTCGGCCTGGGGCTTGCCGCGATAACCGTCAAGCAGCGCGTAGGCCTTGAGCTCCTGCAGCATTTGCAGCGCAATGTCCTCGTCCACCGGCAGCAGGCGATGGCTGGTGTCCTGGTACAGCTCGGTCAACACGCCGCCCAGCCCCACGGTCAGCACCGGACCGAAGACGGGATCGCGCGTGGCGCCGACGATGATCTCGGCCACGCCGCGCTCCATCTTCTGCACCATCACGCCGTCGATCCGCGCCCCTGGCTGCGCCGCGGCCGCCGCCCGCGTCACCTCGCCGTACGCGCGGCGCACGGCGTCGTCGTCGGCCAGGTTCAGCGCCACGCCACCCGCCTCGGTCTTGTGGGCGATGTCGGCGCTCAGTATCTTCAGGGCAACCGGATATCCGGCCTCCCGCGCCTGCGCGACGGCTTCATCCGCGTTCGCGGCCACCTTGGTCCGCGCTTGCGGCAGGCCGAAAGCAGCCACGTACCCGCGCGCATCCGCTTCATTGCAGGGCACAGCCGGCACCGCTGGCGCGTCCAGTTGCGGCGCCGCCGCGATGCGCTTGGCGCCGCGCGCCTCGCACCACAGCAGGTAAGGCGCCAGGGCCGCGACCGCGAGACCCAAGTCCTCGAACACGGCCACCTCGGCGTCGCGCAAGGCCGCGCGGCTCTGGGCCAGGCCGGTATCGATGGCGACGAACAGGCGCTTGTGCCGGCGCGACACGTCCGTCAGCGCGTCGGCCATGCGGTCCAGCATGTAGCCGGGCGCATACACGACGACGGCGTCGATCGCATCGGTGGTGGCCAGCCCTTCCAGCACGGTATGCACAAAGGCGGGATCGTTGACCACGTTGCCGGTCACGTCCACCGGATTGCCGACCATGCCATAGTCGGGAATCCCGCCGCGCAGTACCGCCTGCAGGTCCGGCGGCAGATCGGGCAACTCCAGTCCTGCGCCGATGAACTTGTCCGCCAGGATGGCGCCCAGCGCGCCCGACATGGTCAGCACCGCGACGCGCTTGCCCGCCGAGCGGTGACGCAGCGTAGCCAGGCTGGCCAGATGCGCCATCTGCGCGAAATCGGTGGCCTCGATCACATTCAATTGGCGGAAGGCCGCCCCGTACACGCGCCGGTCCCCGGCCAGCGCCGAGGTATGCGACTGCACCGCCTGCGCGCCCTTGTCCGTGGTGCCGGCCTTCAGCGCGATCAGCAGCTTGCCCTGGCGCTCCAGTTCGCGGCAGGCGCGCTTGAAGCGCTCGCCATTGCGCAACTGTTCTATGTAGCCCAGGACGATTTCCGTCTGCGGGTCGGCCGCCAGGTACTCCAGGTATTGCGAGAAATCCAGGCAGGCTTCGTTGCCGGTGTTGATGAAATGCGAGAACGGCAGGTCCAGCCGGCGCGCGATCGCGTACACCGCCGCGCACACGTTGCCGCTTTGCGTCAGCAGGCTGACCTTGCCCGGCCCCGTCTGCGCCGGCGCGGTCTTGAAGACCGAGGCGAACGCCGTGTAGGCCTGCGTGTTCAGGTTGGCGAAGCCCATGCAATTCGGGCCCGCCACGGCCATGCCGCTTTCGGCCACGAAGGCCTCCAGCTCGTCCTGCAGGCGCGCGCCCTCGCCGCCCGCTTCGGCAAAGCCCGCGGCGTAGACGATGGCGGCGCGCACGCCCTTTGCGTGGCAGCGGCGCAGCATGGGCGTGACGTCCGCGGCCGCGATGGCCAGCACCGCCAGGTCCACCGCCTCGGGCACGGACTCGATGTCCGGCCAGCAGCGGCGGCCGAAGACTTCCTGGTACTTCGGATTCACGGGATAGATGCCGCCCGCATAGCCGAAGCGCGTCAGCAGATCCAGCGGCATGCCGCCGATGCGCCCTGCGTCGGCGCTGGCGCCGATCATCGCGATGGAGCGCGGGTTGAGCAAGGGGTCCAGAGTCATGCTGCCTCACCCGTTTTGCCGCCGGGCCGCCCCAAGGCAAAAGGCGCCCCCTCGGGGGGCAGCGCGCTTGCGTCGCGTGGGGCCATTTGCTTGTTGCGCTGGATGGCTTGCGCCAGGCCGCGTGCACGGACGGCCTGGAACTCCTCGCTCAGATGCGACAGCTGGTGCGTATCGAAATGCGCCGACAGAGCGGTGCGGAAACCCTGTGCGTCCGCGGTGCGGTTCAGCGAGCGCTTGATGAGGCGCAGGCCGAAGGGCGGCGCCTGGGCAATGCGCTGCGCCAGCGCCAGGGTCGCGGCGTCCAGCTCGGCCTCGGGCACCACGCGGTTCACCATGCCGATGCGCAGCGCTTCCTGCGCGTCCACCTTTTCGCCGGTGTAGAGCATTTCCTTGGCCTTGCGCAGCCCCATGACCCAGGGATGGATCAGCACCTCGGTGGCGGCGGCCGCCAGCGTGTGGCCGACGGGATCCGAAAAATAGGCGGTGTCGGAGCACACCACCAGATCGCACATATTGGCGATCATGAAACCGCCCGCCACGCAGGCGCCCTGCACCTGCGCCACCGTCGGTTTGGGAAAGTCCCAGATGCGCATGCAATAGCCGTAGTAGCGGCGCGACTCGTAATCCCAGCGCTCCTCCACCGTGAAGTCGGCGCGTTTGGCCTGGGCTTCCTTCAGGTCATGGCCCGCGGAAAAGTGCGCGCCGCGCCCGGCCAACACCACGACCCGCACCGAGTCGTCCCGTTCTGCGCGCGTCAACGCGTCATCCAGTTCGTCCAGCATCTGCTGGCTTTGGGCATTGCGCGCGGATTCGCGCGCCAGGCTGATGCGGCATACCGAGTCGTGCCGCTCGACGGCCAGGGTGGCGTATTCCATGGTCTCCTCGTCCTTGTTCTGCCGCGCCTTGAGAGGCGGCGCGGTCGACTGGATTGAATTAACGCACCTGGAATCCTAAAATACAAAATATTCAATCAATATTTCCCACATTATGAACAACAGCGGATCCACAGGCGGTACCCAGAGCATGCGGCGCGCCCTGGGCCTGCTGCGCGTACTGGCGCAGCACCAGGAAGACGGCATAGACCTGCAAGGCGTCATGGCCGAGGCCGGACTGGAACGCTCCACCGCGCACCGGCTGCTCAGTTGCCTGCTGGAAGAGCAATTCGCCGAGCGCGACGCCACAACCCGGCGCTACCGCCTGGGCGTGGATTCCATGCAACTGGGATTCGCGGCGCTGCGGCGCACGCCGCTCCTGGACGCGCTGCGTCCGTTTGCGCAGAAGCTCGCGCGCCTGTCGGGCGACACGGTGTTCCTGGTGATACGCCAGGGCGACTACGCCCTGTGCCTGCTGCGCGAGGCTGGCTCGTTCCCCGTCAAGGTATTCACCATCGACCAGGGGGAGCGGCGTCTTCTGGGCGTGGGCGCGGGCGGCCTGGCGCTGATGGCCACCCTGCCCGACGAGGAAATCGCCGCGCTGTACGCGCGGCACTCCGCCACTTACGCGCAGATCGGCGCATCCAGCGCTGCCCTGATGAAATCGGTCAGGCAGGCGCGCGCAGCGGGCTATTCGGAAATCGTGGACACCATCACGCCCGGCGTGTCGGGCGTGGGCGTGGCGTTCCGGGTGTCGGAACTGACCTGGGTGGCATTCAGCTTCGGCGCGATCAGCAGCCGGCTGGACGCGCCGCGACGGGCGCAGATGGGCGCGCTGCTGCGCGCCGAGTGCCAGGCGTGGGCCCAGGACTACCTGGAAAAATAAAGCCCCCTCGCGCAGCGAGGGGGCAGTCTTGCGGCCGGGCGCCCAGAGGCGCCCCTAGGCGCTTCAGATCCGCTCGAAGATGGCGGCAATGCCCTGGCCGCCGCCGATGCACATGGTCACCAGCGCGTAGCGCCCGCCCACGCGCTGCAGTTCGTGCAGCGCCTTGACGGTGATGATCGCGCCGGTGGCGCCGATGGGGTGGCCCAGGCCGATGCCGCTGCCGTTGGGGTTCACCTTGGCCGGATCCAGCTTCAGTTCGCGCGACACCGCGCAGGCTTGCGCCGCGAACGCTTCGTTGGCTTCGATCACGTCCAGCTGATCCACCGTCAGGCCGGCGCGCTTGAGCGCGGCCTGCGTGGCCGGCACCGGACCGATGCCCATGATGTTGGGGTCCACGCCCGCGTGGGCATAGGCCACCAGGCGCGCCAGCGGCTTGACGCCGCGCTTGGCCGCGACCGAGGCGTTCATCAGCACCACGGCGCCCGCGCCGTCGTTCAGGCCCGAAGCGTTGCCCGCCGTCACCGTGCCGTTTTCCTTCTGGAACACCGGCTTCAGGCCCGCAAGGTTTTCGGCCGTGACGTCGCGGCGCACGTGCTCATCGGTGTCGAACACCACTTCGCCCTTGCGCGACTTCATCACCACCGGCACGATCTGGTCGCGGAAGTAGCCCGCGTCGATGGCGGCCGCGGCGCGGCGATGCGATTCCGCGGCCACGGCGTCCTGGTCCTGGCGGCTGATGCCGAACTTGGCCGCCACGTTCTCGGCGGTCACGCCCATGTGCATGCGGCCGAACGGATCCGACAGCGCGCCGGTCATCATGTCCAGCATCACGCTATCGCCCATGCGCGCGCCCCAGCGCTGCGCCGGCGCGATGTACGGCGCGCGGCTCATGCTTTCGGCGCCCGCGCCGATGGCGATTTCGGCATCGCCCAGCATGATGGTCTGCGCAGCCGACACGATGGCCTGCAAGCCCGAACCGCAAAGGCGGTTGACGTTGAAGGCGGGGGTTTCCTTGGCGATGCCGGCGTTCATGGCCGCCACGCGCGACAGGTACATGTCGCGGGGTTCGGTGTTGATGACGTGGCCCACGGCGACGTGCCCGACCTCATCGCCCTTGACGGCGGCGCGTTCCAGCGCGGCCTTGATGACGGTTGCGCCCAGGTCGCACGGCGGCACGTCTTTCAGCGCGCCCCCGAAATCGCCGATGGCGGTGCGGACGGCGGACGCGACGATGACTTCATTCATGGTGTTTCCTCCTTGTAATGCGTTCCATCATACCGCCGCCGTCTTGCGCCCGGGGCTTGCGCGGCGTGACTTCCTGATACCGAAGGGATAGCACCAATACCCTCATCGATATGAACTTGATATCATCCATGCCCAATGCCATCTGGAGCGCCCGCATGGATTTCCGTCATCTGCAGCAGTTCCTGGTCCTGGCCGAAACGCTGAATTTCCACCGCGCTGCCGAAAAACTGCACATGTCGCAGCCGCCCCTGTCCGTCTCGATACGCAAGCTCGAAGAGATGGTGGGAGTGCCGCTGTTCCTGCGCGGACGCCAGGGGGTGAAACTCACCGAAGCCGGCCTGGCCGCGTTGGACGAGGCGCGCCGCGCCCTGTTCCATGCCGAACAGTTCCGGCAGGCGGCGCGCGCCGGCGCCGCGGGCGAAGGCGGCACCGTGCGCATCGGTTTCGTGGGCTCGGCCACGCACGGCGTGCTGCCGCGCATCCTGCCGCAGTTCCGGCAACGCTATCCCGGCGTCACCGTGGTGCTGCGCGAAGCCACCTCCATACGCATCATGCAGGAACTCGAGGAAGACACCCTGGAGATCGGCATCGTGCGCGTGCCGGTGGCGATGGGATCGAACGTGCGGCTCGCGCCGCTGACGACCGAGAACTTCGCGCTGGCCGTGCCCAAGACGCATCCGCTCGCGCGGCGCGGCCGCATCCGCCTGGCGGACCTGGCCGACGAGGCCTTCATCATGTACACCGCCACCGAGGCTGCCGGCCTGCGCATGGCCGCCATCAACGCCTGCCAGCTACGCGGCTTCACGCCCCGCATCACGCAGGAGGCGGTGCAGGTGCAGACGCTGCTCAGCCTGGTGGAAAGCGGCCTGGGCGTGGCCCTGGTACCAGCCGGCGGCCGGCGCCTGCCCGGCACCAACGTCGTCTACAAGACGCTGGCCGATTTTCCCGCGGATGCAACGATCGGCATTTCGCTGGCATGGAACCCCGCGACCGAACGCAGCGCCACGCGCAACCTGCGCGAAATGGCCAGTCAGGCGTTCCGGGACAAGAACGCGAAATAAGCGCGCCGCTTGCGGCAACACGGCCGCCAGGCTTAGGATGGAGCATGGGTTTTATCCTCACCAGCGATCCGGGAGCGCATCGTGAAGACAGTTGCTGAGATACTCAGGGAAAAAGCCAATCATTCCGTCGTGACGGTTTCGCCCGACGCGTCGGTTTTCGAAGCCGTCAGAATCATGGCGGAACGCAGCATCGGCGCCGTGGTGGTGGTCCAGGGCGACGCGGTGCTGGGCATGCTGACCGAGCGCGACTACGCCCGCAAGATCGTGCTGCAGGACCGCTCCTCGCGTACCACGAAGGTGCGCGACATCATGACCGATTCCGTCTACTACGTCAGCCGCGCGGACACGCGCGAACACTGTATGGCGATGATGACGGAACGCCACTTCCGTCATCTGCCTGTCATCGAGGACGGCAAGCTGGTCGGCCTGCTTTCCATCGGCGACCTGGTCAAGGACGTCATGAGCGAACAGAAGTTCATCATCCACGAACTCGAACGCTACATCACCGGCGAACGCGGCTGACGCCGCGCGGTCCATGCGACGGACTCGCGGCTAGCCCGCCGCGAGCGCCTTGAATGCCGGCACGATCAAACCCATGCCGGCCGCCAGCAACAGCACGAACACCATGCGCTTGACGGTCTTCATCGAGCCCGCCGTGCTGTAGCGGCGAGCCACCCAGGTGACGCCGATCACAACCGGCAACGCCAGCAGACTCAACCAGAACGACGAGGCCATGAAGGCCCCCTGCCCGGTCACGAGCGCCAGGCGCACGACCGCGTTAAGCGAAAACAGAATCAGCAGGCTGTTGCGGATGGCGGCCAGCGGCAGGGGCTGGCGGTACAGGTGATAGACCATGGGCGGACCCGCGCTGGAAAACAATCCGCCCAGCACGCCGGAAATCGCGCCGAAGAACACGAACGAACCGCGCGAGGACACATGCGCCAGCGGCTGCGCACGCGCGATCAACAGCACCGCGCAGCCCAGGATGGTGCAGCCCAAAAGCAGTTGCAGCAGCACGCCCATGGAGCCGCTGATCCAGGCCAGCGCCGCCACGCCCGCCCCCACGCCGACCAGGCTGCTGGCCATCGCGGGCCGCATCAGCGACCAGTTCACCTGCGGCTTGGCGCGTGCCAGCGTCACGGCCGCGTTCACCAGCGACAGCACGCTGACCACGTTGGCCACTTCGGACACGGAAGCCAGCTGGAACACGCCCGACAGGCCCAACAGCACCAGCCCGAAGGCGAAGCCCGTCATGGTCTGCGCATAGGTGGCGAGCGCCACGCAGGCGAGGAACAGCAAATATTGGGAAATGCTCATGCTAATGGGAGAGCCTGACCTGCCTCGGCTCTGCCCGGAGCGGCGCGTTGCGCGGCGCGGGAGCGGATCGACGGGGAACAGCGTTAGGGGTTTGGGATCGGGTTTTTTCCGCCGGCGATCATAGCACCGGGATGCGCCGACTCACACTTTGTCACAACTGGATGCGCTCGTGCACCATGACCGGCGCGCCCTGCCGCTATCCTTGCCGCCCTGTAAATCCCTTGCGCCTTGCTCCCGCCGCGCCATCCGCCGCGCCGTCTGGATACGGCGCGCACGGCTGCGAGAATGACGCCCAAACAGACCACGATCAACACGGTGACGCTGACCTGCTCGACCTGCGGCAGCGCCCAATTCACCAAGCTGGACACCAACGAATACCGCTGCAGCCATTGCCACGCGGTCACGCTGGTCGAAGACAACGTCGCCCAACGGCTGGAGAAGATCCTGCGCGGGATGCAGCAGCCGGCTCCCAAGCCGCAGCTCGGTCCGCGCGCCATCGCGGCGGTGGCAGTCGCCGTCGCCGCCGTAATCGCCGTGCCTTTGGTCGCCTCCATGATCGGGTCCAAACCGACCGTCACACGGCAGCCGCCTGTGCCGCCTCCCATCGACGCCTCGCTGGTCAAGCTGACGGACGTGCAGGAGATCCGGGTCCGCGACCGCACGCAGCTGGTCATGATCATGCGCAACGAGACGGGCAAGAAGATCGACGTGCCGCGCGTCACGGCTTCGTTCTTCCAGGGCGACCTGTCGCTGCCGTCGAACTCCAGCTCGGCGCCGGCGCGTTCGCTGCAGCCGGGCGAGTACACACCTGTCATCATCTCCACGCCCAGCCAGGCCTACAGCCGCTATACGCTGCAGGTCTCGCAGCCGACGCTGGCGCGGGACAGGAACAACGACGTGGCCGCCAGCAAGGTGCAGCTAGTGCGCAACGACGGCGCCTACCGCCTGGTCGGCCTCTTGAAGAACAACGGCGCCAACGAGGCCAACAGCAGCCAGATCACGGTGATGCTGTACGACGAGGACGGCAAGCTGATCGGCACCGGCAACGGCTACGGCGCCGCCAGCCCGCTGGCGCCGAACGCGCTGACCTCCTTTGACGTGCGCTGCGAGATGCTGACCGAGGGCCGGGTCGCCTCCTACGACTACATGGTGCAAAGCGAGACCCACACCGCAGCGTCTGCCGCGTCCAAGGCGGAAACGCCCGCCAGCCGCATCGTGCGCGTCAGCCCGGCCGACCCGCGAATCATCGAGCACGTGCGCCTGACGACCGCGGAACTGCTGGATCCGGACTTCGCGCTGTTCGACGCCAGCGCGCTCAAGCTGTCCGCGCCGCGCCGCCTGCTCGACGAGATCGAGCGCCCGGTCCTGTACGCCGAACTGGTCAACACCAGCGACCAGTACGTCGTCCTGTCGCCGAAAGCCAACATTACGGTGTTCGACGGTTCCAACCGGCTGGACCTGCGCCAGAGCTGGAGCCTGCCGGCGCGCCTGTACCCCGGCGAGCGGGTGCCGGTGGCGTTGACCGGCCGCGTCGACCGCTATACCGAGGTCAAGACCGACTGGCTGCCCGCCAAGCGCGCCGCCCTGCCCGGCCCGCGCCCCAAGCTAGCGGTCACGGTCGAGAACACCGAGGCCCAGGTCGGCACCGGCACCCTGAACTTCACCCACCGCTTCCGCTACAAGTACGTGACCGTGCACGGCCGCGTGCGCAATGACAGCCAGGCCGAGGTCGAGAACGTCAAGGTCTGGATCAGCCTTTACGACGCCCAGGACAAGCTGACCGGCGCGGTTTTCCAGGAATTGCGGCTGCCCAAGCTCAAGCCGGAGGAAAGCGCGCCGTTCCAGGTCGACGTCAAGCAATACGGCGGCAACTTCGCCCGGGTGGGCGTGGTGTACGACGCCGGGCCGCGCTAGGGTGCCGTCCTGCGTCGCCCTTAAGCAACAGCTATGGGCTCAAGTCTTATATAAGATATAAGACATTTGCTTGCGTCCCCCTGTTCCCTCTACAATTCGGCGAACAACCCTTCTTCCAACCCGACTTTGAGCAGGCCTCACATGCTGGATAATTACCGCCAACACGTTGCCGAACGCGCGGCTCTGGGGATCCCCCCGCTGCCCCTTACGGCCAAACAAACCGCTGAACTGATCGAACTGCTCAAGAACCCGCCCGCTGGCGAGGAGCAGAACCTGGTCGACCTGCTGACCCACCGCGTGCCCGCCGGCGTGGACGACGCCGCCAAGGTCAAGGCTTCGTACCTGGCTGCCGTGGCGCTGGGCAAGGAAGCTTGTGCGCTGATCAGCCGCGCCAAGGCGACTGAACTGCTCGGCACCATGCTGGGCGGCTACAACATTGGCCCGCTGGTCGACCTGCTGGACGACGCTGAAATCGGCACCATCGCCGCCGATGCGCTGAAGAAGACCCTGTTGATGTTCGACGCCTTCCACGACGTGAAGGAAAAGGCGGACAAGGGCAACGCCAACGCCAAGTCCGTGATGCAAAGCTGGGCTGACGCCGAATGGTTCACCAGCCGTCCGGAACTGCCGCAGAGCCTGACCATCACCGTCTTCAAGGTGCCTGGCGAAACCAACACCGACGACCTGTCGCCGGCTCCCGACGCCACCACCCGCCCCGACATCCCGATGCACGCCCTGGCGATGCTGAAGAACAAGCGCGACGGCGCCGCGTTCGAACCGGAAGAAGACGGCAAGCGCGGTCCGGTCAAGTTCATCGAATCCCTGAAGGAAAAGGGCCACCTGGTCGCCTACGTCGGCGACGTGGTGGGTACGGGGTCGTCGCGCAAGTCGGCCACCAACTCGGTGCTGTGGTTCACCGGCGAAGACATCCCCTTCGTGCCGAACAAGCGTTTCGGCGGCGTGTGCCTGGGCAACAAGATCGCCCCGATCTTCTACAACACCATGGAAGACGCCGGCGCCCTGCCGATCGAACTCGACGTTTCCAAGATGGAAATGGGCGACGTGGTCGAACTGCGCCCCTATGAAGGCCGCGCCCTGAAGAACGGCGAAGTCATCGCCGAATTCGAAGTGAAGTCCGACGTGCTGTTCGACGAAGTGCGCGCCGGCGGCCGCATTCCGCTGATCATCGGCCGCGGCCTGACCGCCAAGGCGCGCGAAGCGCTGGGCCTGCCGGCCTCGACGCTGTTCCGCCTGCCCAAGGACCCCGCCGACACCGGCCGCGGTTACACGCTGGCCCAGAAGATGGTCGGCCGCGCCTGCGGCCTGGCCGAAGGCAAGGGCATCCGCCCGGGCACCTACTGCGAACCGAAGATGACCTCGGTCGGCAGCCAGGACACCACCGGCCCCATGACCCGCGACGAACTGAAGGATCTGGCCTGCCTGGGCTTCTCGGCCGACCTGGTGATGCAGTCGTTCTGCCACACCGCCGCCTATCCGAAGCCCGTGGACGTCAAGACGCACCACACGCTGCCGGAATTCATCAGCACCCGCGGCGGCGTCTCGCTGCGCCCGGGCGACGGCGTGATCCACTCGTGGCTCAACCGCATGCTGTTGCCCGACACCGTCGGCACCGGCGGCGACTCGCACACCCGCTTCCCCATCGGCATCTCGTTCCCGGCCGGCTCGGGCCTGGTCGCCTTTGCCGCCGCCACCGGCGTGATGCCGCTGGACATGCCGGAATCGGTGCTGGTCCGCTTCAAGGGCAAGCTGCAGCCCGGCGTGACCCTGCGCGACCTGGTCAACGCGATTCCGCTGTACGCCATCAAGCAAGGCCTGCTGACGGTTGCCAAGCAAGGCAAGAAGAACATCTTCTCCGGCCGCATCCTGGAAATCGAAGGCCTGCCCGACCTGAAGGTCGAACAAGCCTTTGAACTGTCGGACGCTTCCGCCGAACGTTCGGCCGCCGGCTGCTCGGTGCGCCTGAACAAGGAACCGATCATCGAGTACATCAACAGCAACATCGTGATGCTGAAGTGGATGATCGCCAACGGTTACGAAGACGAGCGCACGCTGGGCCGCCGCATCAAGGCCATGGAAGCCTGGCTGGCCGACCCCAAGCTGCTGGAGCCGGACGCCGACGCCGAGTACGCCGCTGTGATCGAGATCGACCTGGCCGACGTGCACGAGCCCATCGTGGCCTGCCCGAACGACCCTGACGACGTGAAGACGCTGTCGGAAGTCGCTGGCGCCAAGATCGACGAAGTGTTCATCGGCAGCTGCATGACCAACATCGGCCACTTCCGCGCAGCCTCCAAGCTGCTGGAAGGCAAGCGCGACATCCCGGTCAAGCTGTGGGTCGCCCCCCCGACCAAGATGGACGCCACCCAGCTGACCGAGGAAGGCCACTACGGCGTGTTCGGCACCGCCGGCGCCCGCACGGAAATGCCGGGCTGCTCGCTGTGCATGGGCAACCAGGCACAGGTGCGCGAAGGCGCGACCGTCATGTCGACCAGCACCCGCAACTTCCCGAACCGCCTGGGCAAGAACACCAACGTGTACCTGGGTTCGGCCGAACTGGCCGCCATCTGCTCGAAGCTGGGCCGCATCCCGACCAAGGACGAGTACATGGCCGACATGGGCGTCATCAACAAGAGCGGCGACCAGATCTACCAGTACCTGAACTTCGACAAGATCGCGGACTACAAGGACGTGGCTGACGTCATCGAAGTCTAAGCATCGGGCAGCGCAGCCTGGCTGCATCGCCTGCAGGACGGCCCCGGAGCAATCCGGGGCCGTTTTTCTTTGCCTGGCGCATGCGGCACAGGTCGGAGAATTTCAGGGACGGAACTTTTTCCGCGATACGTTTTCATACAATCGCGGTAACTTGTGACATCCGCCCCCAACCCTGCCCCGATCTCCGGAGGAAGACCGCCAATGACCCGGCTTTTGCTGCCGCCTCTGCTATTGCTGGCGCTTGCCGGCTGCGCCACCGCGCCGCCCTCGAATCCCGAGAACATCTGCGCCATCTTTCGCGAAAAGCCGGACTGGCACGATGCCGCCCTGAAGGTGCAGAAGAAATGGGGTGCGCCCGTGCCGGTGCCCATGGCCATGATGTACCAGGAGTCCTCCTTCAAGCATGACGCCGTGCCGCCGCGCTATTACTTCCTGGGCTTCATCCCCTGGGGACGCGTCAGTTCCGCCTACGGTTACGCCCAGGTCAAGGACGAGACCTGGGACGACTACAAGAAAGATGCCGGCGGCTGGGGCTCCAGCCGCGACGACTTCGCCGACGCGCTGGATTTCATGGGCTGGTACATGAACAAGACCCAGCGCATCAACGGCGTGTCCAAGTCCGACGCCTATGGCCAATACCTGAACTACCACGAAGGCTGGACCGGCTACCGCAACCGCAGCTACGACCGCAAGGCCTGGCTCAAGACCGTGTCGCAGAAAGTGCAGGCACGGGCCCAGAAGTTCGCCGCGCAGTACAAGAGCTGCGAGAGCGACCTCACGCGCGGCGGCTGGTTCTGGTGAACGCCGCCGCCTGAACTCAGAAGTCCATGCTCGCGCTGAGCGAGAAGGTGCGCGGTCCGCCCAGCACCAGATAGCCGTTACCCGGATAACCGCCCACCGACGACCAGTAGTTGCGGTTGGCGATGTTGTCCACGCGGGCGCGCAGGGTCACGACGTGGCCGTCCACGTCCATCATGTAGCGCAGGCCCGCATCGAAGCGGGTCCAGCCCGGCACCTTGAGCGTGTTGGCGTCGTCCGCGTAGGACGAACCGGTATAGACCACGCGGCCATCCACCGCCAGGCCCGGCACGCCGGGGATGTCCCATTCCACGCCCATGTTCGCCTGGAAGCGCGGCACGCCGATCACGCGGTTGCCGTCGATGGACGGGTTACCGGTGGAGCGCTGCGTGGCGTCCAGCCAAGTCAGGCCGCCCAACAGGCGCACGCTCTTGACGGGCTCGCCGTACATGGTGAGCTCCACGCCCTGATGGCGGTCCTTGCCGGACGTGGTCAGTTCGTTGCTGGCGTTGTACATGGCGCGCGGCTTGTCGGTCGAGAACAGCGCGAGTCCCGCGCCCAGTCCGTCGCCTTCATACTTCGCGCCGATTTCCTTCTGCTTGGAGACGAAGGGCGGCAGGCTCTGGCCGGCGTTGGGCACCGGCTTGCCGCCGGCATTGGCCGGGGCGGTCGGTCCCGCGACCAGCGCCTCGATGTAGTTCGCGTACAGCGAAACGCTGGGCGCGACCTTGACGACCAGGCCCGCGGCGGGCGAATTATGGCTGGCGTCGTAGGCGCCGTTTTCCTTGCCGGTGTTGTACGCGTAGTCGCGTTGCGACAAGCGCTGATGGCGGATGCCCGCCGTGAGCAGCACCTTGTCGTCCAGGAACGACAGCGTGTCGCCGATGGCGTAGCTGCTCAGGCGGGTGCGGCCTTGCAGCGCCGGATCGTCCAGGTCGTTGCCACGCAGCGCGGTGGCGCTGAATGGCGGCTTGTCATACGAAATCGGGTTGTAGATATTGGTGGGATACGTGTTCTGCCAGTCCATCACATAGGCATTTTTCTTCTTCAGGTCGAAGAAGGATGCCGACACGACGAACTCGTGGCCTACCGGCCCCGTGCGCAGTTTGCCGCGCAGGCCCAGTTCGCCCGTGTTCACGCTGTCTTCGCGGGTATTGTCGAAGCGGTAGAAGGTGCCCGCCCCCGTGCTGCCGTTGGTCAGCGTGACGTTGCCCAGCGAATTCGCTTCATCGCTGCGGCGCATGCCAAAGGCCGCGTAGGCGGTCAGCTTGTCGCTGAAATCATGTTCGCCGCGCACGGTGCCGAAGACGTCCCGCTCGTTCGAATACGACCAGGGCTGCGCATAGTTGGAGCTGGCGTCGGGCGCGTCGGGCACCTTGGTGACGCCGGCGCCCAGCGTCACGTTGGGACGCGCGCGCTTGAGCTTGTTCTCCTGCCAGCCGATGTCGGCAGACAAACGGGTGTCGGCCGAACGCCAATCCAGGCCCAGCGATACCAGGCTGGTACGGGAATGTTCATCGTCGATACCTGTATCGCCGCTGCGCTGTGCGGCGTTGAGCCGGATGCCGGTGCTGTCGCCCGGGCCAAAGCGGCGAGCAATGTCGGTGGACAACTGGAACTGCCCGCCGCTGGACACGCCGGTGGTAACACGGGTCAGAGGTTCGTTCGGCGCGCGCTTGGGCACCAGGTTGATCACCCCGCCGATGCCGCCGCCGCCGGGCGCTGCGCCCGTCAGGAAGGTGGACGCGCCGCGCAGGACCTCCACGCGTTCGAACAGTTCGGTGGCGATGTATTGGCGCGGCAGCAGGCTGTAGAGGCCGTTGTAGGCCACGTCGTCCGAACCCAGGATGAAGCCGCGGATGAAGTACGACTCCTGGAAGTTGCCGAAGCCGCGCGCCACGCGCACGCCCGGGTCGTTCTGCAGCACGTCGCCCACGCTGCGGGCCTGCCGGTCCTGGATCAGTTCATTGGTGTAGCTGGTGATGCTGAATGGCGTGTCCATCAGGTCCTGCGTACCCAGCAAACCGACGCGGCCGCCCCGGGCGACCTGCCCGCCGGCAAAGGGTTCGGCCAGGCCGCCGGCCGAGGCATCGGCGCTGGCTTCGACCTTGATGGCGTCCATGGAAACGACGGAGCCGGCCTGATCGGACGCGGATTGGGCGTGGACAACGGGGAGATAGCACGGCAGCGCGGCGGCCATGCAGGCAAGAGTTCGGATTTTCATGTCGGGAAGTTCGCAGGCAGAGATCAAAATCCCGATGGGGTCACGCGCGCACTAAGAATTACGGATGCGTCTGGAATGTGCCGGAAGGCCAGGGCCTTGCCGGGCCGGCTGCACCAAAGGGGACTGGAATTGCTGAGCGCCCCATTCTACGGCAAACGGAATCATTCTCATTTATGTTACTTTTTGTTTGAGAATGTTCGTTGCCCGGGCGCCACAGCTGCCGCTTGTGGCGCCCTGGTCTTTCCGACGGGTCTATCGGCGGCCCGCGCGAGGATCGTAGTCCGCCGCCGCCATGGGTTCCAGCGGGTACAGCGGCCGCGCGCGTCTGCGGAATTCGAACAGCGACCAGTCGGAGCTGGTCACGCCGGGGCTGTCACATTCGACCAGCGCCTGGGAGATCGGCACGAACACCGGGCGGCAGTACATGCGCGACTTCACCAGCACGTAACGGGCGCGGGACGGATCCAGTCCAAGACTCTGGAACACGCCCAGATCCCAGGGTTCGTGGGTCTGCTCGGTCAGCACCAGCTGCGCGGCGCCTATGTCCAGCACCGCGCTGCGGCCCATGCAGGCCAGTTGCCCGGTATAGGTCGGCCCGGTGATCAGGTACTCGCCATTGCTCAGCGCGCGCACGGTGCCGCGCAGCGTGACGGGCTGCGCCTCCCGGCCGATTTCGCCGATGGCGCGCTTGTTGCCTACCGGCAGCTCGACCGTGGCGCCGACGCCGGCGCGGGTCAATTCGGCCACCGCCTCGGGATCGCAGTACAGCCCCGCCTGTATGCCTTCCAGGCCCGCATCCAGCGCGGCCATCAGCACGTCCAGGGTGTCGCAAGTGCCGCCGCTCATGCAATTGTCGCCATGGTCCAGCAGCAGCACCGGCTTGCTTGCGCCTTCGGCCAGGATCTTGGCGCGCGCCAGCGACTCGGCCAGCGGCTCGCTGTCATAGAAGAATCCGTCGCGCTGCTCCCAGATCAGGGAGGCGATCTCGCCCGCCACGCGCTCCGCCTCGGCGCGGTCGCCGTCGGCCACCACGACCACGCTGACGCAGGGATGCGGGATGTCGGCCAGGCCGAAGCCCGCCAGCACCGACACGCCCAGCGCCCCCGCGGCCTCTGCCTGGCGCGCCGCTACGACGGCGGCGCGCATGGCGCCTTCGGCCGTGTTGCTGCGCAGGGAATGCGACACCAGCGGCAACCGGCGCCACGCCATGACCGGCTTGCATCGGCCGTCGATGCCCGCAAACAGCAGCCTGCCGGCGTGTTCGCCGGTTTCGTACATGTCGATGTGGGGATAGGTCTTGAAGCTGACGATGACGTCGGCGTTGTCCATCATCTTCTGCGTGACGTTGCCGTGCAGATCCAGCGCCACGGCAACCGGCACGCCAGGCGCGGCGGCGCGCAGCCGTTCAAGCAGGTCGCCCTCGCCGTCATCGGTGGTCTCCACCGCCATGGCGCCATGCAGGTCCAGCAGGATGACGTCGCAGCCCGGCGCTGCGGCCACGATGCGGTCGCATAGCTCGGCATAGGCCTGGCCATCGACGCGGCCGCTGGGATAGGCGGTGGCCGACACGGGCGTGACCAGTTCGGCGCCGCGCGCTTCGGCCAGGTCGATGAACGCCGACATCGCGGTGCGCTTGCCCTTGTTCTCTTCATAGGCCGCCGCATCGTAGGCGGGGCCGCCGTTGCCGAAGGCGGACAGCGGCGTGGGAACCGGCGAGAAGGTGTTGGTCTCGTGGTTCAACCTCGCGATCAGCGCCTTCATTGCGCGCCCCCATCGGAAAACTGGATGCGCCCGCAGCAGCGCAGCATGGCGTGCAACAGCACATTGCAGCCCGCCTCCAGGTGCTCGGGCTGCGCGTCCTCGATCTCGTTGTGGCTGATGCCGTCCTTGCACGGCACGAAGATCATGGCGGTGGGCGCCACCCGCGCCATGTAGACGGCGTCATGGCCCGCGCCGCTGATCACGTCCAGCGAATCCAGGCCCAGCGTGGCCGCGCCGTCGCGGATCGCCTGCACCAGGCGCGGCTCGAAGGGCTGCGGCGGGAAGTACACGACCTCCTTGCTGTCGACCTGGAAGCGGCCCGGCTCGGCCAGTTCCTCGCAGACGCGCGCAAACGCCGCGGCCATGCTGTCCAACGTGGCGTCGTCGGCGGCGCGCAGGTCTACGGTAAGCGCCACGCGGCCGGGAATCACGTTGCGCGAGTTCGGGAAGCTGTCGATGCAGCCAACCGTGCCGCGGCCATGCGGCGCATGCTCCAGCGCGATCCGGTTGACCTCAAGCACCAGCCTGGACGCGGCCAGCAAGGCGTCGCGGCGCAGTTCCATGGGCGTGGGCCCCGCATGCGCCTCCTGGCCGGTGATGGCGACGTCGTACCAGCGCTGCCCCAGGGCGCCCTGCACCGAACCGATGGTGATGCCGCGGTCCTCCAGGATGGGGCCTTGCTCGATGTGTGCCTCGAAGTAGGCGCCGACATCCCCGGGCCGCGCGGGTTCCGGACCGGCGTAGCCGATGGCGCGCAGCGCTTCATCCACGCTGACGCCGTCGCGGTCGCGCGCAGCCAGCGCGTGCTCCAGCGTGAAAGCGCCGGCGTACACGCCGGAACCCATCATCACGGGTACGAAGCGCGAGCCTTCCTCGTTGGTCCACACCACCACTTCCAGCGGCGCCTCGGTGGCAATGCCGCGTTCGTGCAGCGTGCGCAGGACCTCGATGCCTGCAAGCACCCCATAGTTGCCGTCGAATTTTCCGCCGGTGGGCTGGGTGTCGATATGGCTGCCGGTCATCACGGCGGGCAAGTCATCGCGCAGGCCGGGGCGACGCATGAAGATGTTGCCGATGGCGTCCACGCGCACACTGCAGCCCAGCTCGCGGGCCCAGGCGCAGACCAGGTCGCGACCCTGCCGGTCCAGGTCGCTCAGCGCCAGCCGGCACACGCCGCCCTTGTCGGTGGCGCCGATGCGGGCCAATTCCATCAGCGAATTCCAGAGGCGGCTGCCATCGATGCGGATGCCGCTGACGGCCTCCAATGTGTTCATTTCCATGGTGTTTCCCTTGCTTCGGTTGCGCGGCGCAGGCGGTCCCTAGACGCCCACGCCCAGGTATCGGTCCTTCACGTTTTCGTCCGCCATGAAGGCCGCGTTGCTGCCTTGGTAGACGATGGATCCCTGCTCGATGATGAAATGACGGTCGGCCAGCTGCGTGCAGACTTCCAGGTTCTGCTCCACCAGCAGGATGGTGACGCCGGCCTGCTTGATGGACTTGATCTGCGCCACGATCTCCTCGACGATCACCGGCGCCAGGCCTTCGACCGGCTCGTCCAGCATCAGCACGCGCGGATGGTTCATGAGCGCGCGCCCGATGGCCAGCATCTGCTGTTCGCCGCCGGACAACTGGCCGCCGCCGTTCCTGCGCCGCTCCTTCAGGCGGGGAAAGATGCGGTAGACGTCTTCCAGCTGCCAGGGCGAATCGCGGCGCATGCCCAGCTTGAGGTTTTCCTCGACCGTCAGCAGCTTGAAGATGCCGCGGTGCTCGGGCACCAGGCAGATCCCCATGGACGCGATCTTGTGCGCCGGCAGCCCGGCGATGTCGCGTCCGCCGTAGCGCACCGCGCCGCCCTTGGGCGCGATCACGCCGGCGATGGTCTTGAGCGTGGTCGACTTGCCCGCGCCGTTGCGCCCGAGCAGCGTGATCACCTCGCCCTGCGGCAGCTCGAGCGACACGCCTTGCAGAATATGGCTCTTGCCGTAATAGCTGTGTACGGCGTCGACATGCAGCATCATGCCCGGCCTCCCGTGATCATGTTGCCCAGGTACGCGGCGCGCACCCGCTCGTCGCTGCGGATCGCGGCAGGCGTGCCTTCGACCAGCACGCGGCCCTGCTGCATCACGGTGATCGTGTCGGAGATATCCATCACGATGTTCATGTTGTGCTCGATCAGCACCACCGTGTGATCGTCGCGCAGGCTGCGGATCAAGCGCTTCATCTCATCCAGGTCGTCCACCCCCATGCCCGAGGTGGGCTCGTCCAGGAAAATCGCGCGCGGCCGGGCGGCCAGCGCCATGCCCACTTCCAGGCGCCGCTGCTGGCCGTGCGACAGCGCGCCCGCCGCCACCTTGGCCAGCCGCGACAGGCCCAGCCGTTCCAGCGCCGCGTCGACGATCTCGCGCTGCGCCCGCGGGCCGGTGGGCGGACGCCAGCAGTCGAAGGCGCCGGCGCGATGCGCGCCCTGCGCCGCCAGCCGCAGGTTCTCCTGCACTGGCAGGTTGGCGAACAGGCTGGTGACCTGGAAAGAGCGCGCGATGCCGCGCTGCACCCGTTGATAATCGGCCTCCTGCGTCACGTCATGGCCGTCGAACACGATGCTGCCCTCGCTGGTGCGCAAGGTGCCCGTCAGCGTATGGAACAGTGTGGTCTTGCCCGCGCCGTTCGGGCCGATGACGGAGTGCACCGTGCGCGGCTGCACTTGCAGATCGACCCCATGCAGGGCCACGAACTTGCCGAAGCGCTTGACGATGCCCCTGGCCTGCAGCAGCGGCGCGGAATGTTGCGGATTCATGCGCGTCCCTCCTTGGCGGCCGGCTCGCCGCCGGCAGGCTTGCGCCGCAGCGCCAGCCAGATGCGTTCTCCCAGCCCCCACAGCCCCTTCTGCATGAACAGGCTGACCGCGATCAGCAGGAAGCCCAGCAGCATCAGCCAGCGCGGCCACAAAGTGGAAAGCCAGTCCGCGAACAGCACGTAGAAAGCTGCCCCCAGCACTGAAGCGAACAGGTTGCCGGTGCCGCCGATGACCGTCATGACCAGGATCATCTCGCTGCTGTGGTATTCAATGCTGGACAGCGGCGCGATGCCGGTCATCATCGCCAGGAAGGCGCCCGCCAGCGCGGTGACGGCGCCCGAGATGGCGAAAGCCGCCAACTTGAAGAGGCGCACGTTGTAGCCCACCGCCATGGCGCGCGCCTCGTTGTCGCGGATCGCCAGCAGCGTGCGGCCGAACACCGAGTTGGTCACGCGCAGCAGCAGCCAGAATATCGCCAGGAAGCACACCGCCACGAAGGCGTAGAACTGCCAGGGCGTGGCCAGCGGCATGAGCTGCAGGCCCGCCACCGACAGCGCCGGACGCGGCACGTCCAGCAGGCCATTGTCGCCGCCGGTCAGGTCAGGCAGGCTGTACGCCAGGAAGTAGAACATTTGCGCGAAGGCCAGCGTCAGCATCACGAAGTAGGTGCCGCGCTGGCGGATGGCGAACCAGCCCACCAGCGTCGCGCCCAGCGCGCCCACCGCCATCGCCGCCAGCAACGCCAGCGGCATCGGCAGGCCGGTACGCGTCAACAGGATGCCGACGGCATAGCTGCCCAGGCCGAAGAAGATGCCCTGGCCGAACGACAACAGCCCGGTGAAACCCAGCAGCAGATTGCAGCCCAGCACCGCCAGCGCGTAGATCAGCACTTCCGTGGCCAGCGAGCCCGACTGCATGCACAGCGGCAACAGCAGCACCACGGCCAGCGCCAGCAGCAATTGGGCATGAGATTTCAAGCGCGTCATCATCCTCTCCCCATCAGGCCGTGGGGACGCAGCAGCAGCACCGCCGCCATCGCCACATAGATCATCAGCCGCGCGCCTTCCGGCCAGAGCGTGCTCATCACGCTCTGCACCACGCCGATCAGGAGGCCGCCGACCAGCGCGCCGAAGAAGCTGCCCATGCCGCCCACCACCACGATGACGAAGGCGATGCCCAGGGCCTCGATGCCCATGAAGGGTTCGACGCCGCGTATGGGCGCGGCCAACACCCCGGCCAGGGCGGCGGTCGCCGCGCCCAGCGCGAAGACCAGGCTGAACATGCGGAACACATTGATGCCCAGCATGGACACCATTTCGGTCGATTCGCTGCCCGCGCGCACCGCGCTGCCCAGCCGCGTGCCTTCCAGCACATACCAGAGCAGCAACGAGAAGACAGCGGTGAAGCCGATCACGAACAGACGGTACTTGGGATAGATGAAGCTGCCCCACATGACCACGCCCTGCAGGGCCGAGGGTGCGGCGACGTTGTCGCCTATCGGCCCCCAGATCACGATGACCAGTTCCTGCAGGACCAGCGCCAGGCCGACGGTGATCAGGATGTGGAATTCATGCGCCTGCGCGTAGACGTGGCGCAGCAGCACTTTCTCCACGACCCAGGCGCCGGCGCCCACCAGCAGCGGCACGATGGCCAGCGCGAGCCAGAAATTCAGGCCCCATTGGATGGCCTGGAAACAGAAGTAGGCGCCCAGCAGATAGAACGCCCCGTGGGCGAAGTTCACGAAGCGCAACAGACCGAAGACGATGGACAGGCCGACTGCCAGAAGGAAGTACAGCATGCCTACCCCGATCCCATTGATGATCTGGAGGAGATAGACGTTCATGGGTATGCCCGATGGAGGTAACGGAAGGCCGCGGGGCACGCGGCGGCCGCGGACGCGACGCGCCCACGGCCGCCCGCCTCAGGGGCGGGCTACAGCTTGCAGCCGGTTTCCGCGGGCGGCAGGAAGGAACGACCGCTATGCACGATCTCGGCGTAATCGTCCTTGTCCTTCATGTCCTTCTTGGCGCGGCCCTTGAGCAGGTAGTAGTTCTTCAGGACCTGGTGGTCTTCCTTGCGGATTTCCTCCTTGCCCGTCAGGCCCTCGTAGGCCATACCCTCCATGACGGCGATCACCTTGGCCGGGTCGGCGCTGCCGGCCCGGGCGATGGCGTCCAGCATGATGCGGGTGCAGATGTAGGAGCCCGCCAGGCTGTAATTGGGATTGGCGCGCGTCTTGTCGCGGGACAGCTGTACCAGTTCCTTGTTGAGCGGCGAGTCGATGCCGTGCC
This sequence comes from Achromobacter sp. K91, assembly GCF_003576205.1. Taxonomy (NCBI): domain Bacteria; kingdom Pseudomonadati; phylum Pseudomonadota; class Betaproteobacteria; order Burkholderiales; family Alcaligenaceae; genus Achromobacter; species Achromobacter sp. K91. The sequence continues at coordinate 182,682 of NZ_QWFB01000027.1, forward strand.
AGTACTGCGCGCCGAAGTACACGCCTTCGCACAGGTCCGCGCCCAGGCCTTCGAACTGTTCCAGGCCCGAAGCCCAGGCCACCAGGATGGTGCAGTTCTGCTTCATGCCGAAGCTGACGGCCTGGCGCAGCGTGTCGGAGGACTGCGAGCCGAAGTTCAGGATCAGCAGCACGTCCGGCTTGGCGGCCATGGCGTTGGTGAGGTAGCCGCTGAATTCCTTCTCGGTCAGCGAGTGATAGCTGTTGCCCACATGCTCGATGCCCTTTTCCTTGAAGATCGCCTTGGCCGCGCTGAGCAGGCCATCGCCGAACACGTATTGCGGCGTGATGGTGTACCAGCGCTTGGCGTTGGGCAGCTTTTCGAGCAAGGGACGCACGGTCTGCTCGATGGCGCCAAAGGTGGGCACGGACCAGCGGAAGGTGGCCCGGTTGCAGTCCTTGCCGGTGATTTCGTCCGCGCCCGCGGTGGTGATGAAGACGCCGCCGGCGCGCTCGACTTCCTTGCCCATGGCCAGCGCTTCGGACGACAGGATGCCGCCGGCGAAGAATTTGACGCCCTTCTGTTGCGAGACTTCCTGGACCTTGCGCACCGCCGTGGCCGGCTTGCCCTCGGTATCCAGCACGGTATAGGCCAGCGGCCGGTCCAGCGCGCGGCCATACTGCTCCAGCGCCAGTTTCATGCCCAGGTCGGCGTATTTGCCGTTGGCGGCAAAGGCGCCCGACATGGGCACCGGACACCCGAACTGGATGGCGTCGGCTTGCGCCAGCGCGGACCGGGCGGTCCAGAGTGATCCGGGCACGGCGCCAAGCGCGGCCAATTTCAGCAGGTTGCGGCGATTCAAGATGGTTCTCCCTGGCTGCCGCTGGCGGTGCCGCGGCATATTGACGATGTCGAGCGCGCACCATGCGCGTCCCCATTCCGACTCTGTCTGCTCCAAGCTCCCGTGCCAGGGCTGCCGCCGCGTGGGCGTATTCGCAAGTCCCGGCGCTCATGCCTATACTGCGACTACCATCCTATTTATCATGATAAATAGGATTATTATCATGATCAGTTTGGCGAGCCGGCTCTGTCAATAGCGGGCGCATCAGGTATAACCCGGGGTCCGCGCAGAACCCGCCCGGGGCATGCCCCGCGCACACCACGCAGCAACGGAGGAACGCAATGGCGTTCAACAGTCACGACCTACAAGCCGCGGGCGCGTCGAGTCCGCCCAAGCGCAGCGACCTGGTCGCCGAAGAGATCAAGCGGCTGATCACGGCCAAGAACCTGTTGCCGGGCGACAAGCTGCCGCGCGAAAGCGAGCTGCAAAGCATGTTCTCGGTCAGCAAAAGCACCATGCGCGAAGCGCTCAAGTCGCTGGAGGTGCAGGGGCTGGTCAAGGTCAGCACCGGACCGGGCGGCGGCGGCACCGTGGTCGAGGTGCCGCTGGACCGCACCTTCCAGCTGATGCAGAACTACCTGTTCTTCAAGGAAGTGCGGATCGAGGACATCTACCAGGTGCGCAAGCTGCTGGAGCCCGAGCTCGCGGCCAGCGCGGTGCCGTTCCTGACGGACGCGCATTTCGCTGCGCTGGAGGAGAACATCGCCTGCTGCGATCCGTCGGCCGAGCACGTCGATGACCCGCTGGCGCAGCGCCAGGAAGAAATCAATTTCCACGACATCTTCGCGGCGGCCTGCCCCAACCCGTTCCTGCGCTTCAGCTGCGAGATGACCAACGAAATGATCCGGCAGCTGACCGTGTTCGACAACGAGATGCCGCTATCCGAGCAGCAGCGTTTCGGCAGCGCCAATACGGGCTTTCACCGCAAGATCCTGGCTGCGGCGCGCGAGCGCGACGTGGAGAAGGTGCGCGACTTGATGAGCGAACACATGCAGGACGCGATGCGTTCGGTCAAGCGCATGCACGGCAAGCTCGAAGGCCGGTTGATCCTGGACTCCGAGATGTCGCGGCGCAATGTCACGCGCAAGGCGCGCCGCGGCGGCAAGAAGGCCTGACGGCGCCGACGGCCAGGCGGCGTGGCCAGCCGGCCGTTGCCGCCTCAGTCCAGCTTGATGTGATTGGCTTCGATCACCGCGCCCCAGCGCTGGCGGTCTTCCTGCACGTAGGCATCGATCTCTGCCTGGCTGCGGGGCGCCTGGATCACCAGGCCCAGGGGTTCAAAACGGCCGCGGAATGCCGGATCCTTCAGCACCTTGTCCAGCGCCGCCTGCAAGCGCTGCGCTTCGGCCTGCGGCACGGCGCGCGGCACGGCCAGACCGAACCAGGTGGCGGCGCGGAATCCCGGAAAGCCGCTTTCCGCCACGGTCGGCACCTCCGGCAGCACGGCCAGCCGCTCGCTGGTCGTGACGGCCAGCGCCTTGATCTTGCGTTCCCGCACCAGCGGCAGCGAGGTGCTGATCACGTCCACCATGAGCTGCGTGTCATTGCCCATCAGCGAGGTCAGGGCCGGCGCGCTGCCGTTATACGGGATATGCGCCACGTCCATGCCCGTGCGCGATTTCAGCAGTTCGGTCGCCAACTGCAGCGGATTGCCTATGCCCACGGAGGCGTAGTTCAGTTTGCCGGGCCGGGCCTTGGCATAAGTGACGAACTCGGCCAGCGTGCCCGCTGGGACCTCGTTGTTCGCCACGACCACCAGCGGCAGCTCGGCAGCGATGCCGAACACGCGGAAGTCGCGCGCGGCGTCATAGGCGATGCGTTGATAAAGCATGGGATTGAGCACCATGCTGGCGTTGCTGGCGAGGAAAACCGTGTATCCGTCCGGCGCCGACCTGGCCACCTGGGTCGCCGCGACCATGGTATTGGCGCCGGGTTTGTTCTCCACCACCACGGGTTGCCCAAGGTCGCGCGACATGCCTTCGGCCAGCACCCGCGACAATTGGTCCGCGGAGCCGCCCGGCGTATAGGGCACGACCAGTTTGACCGGTTTGTCCGGAAATGCCGCCAGCGCGGCGGCCGGAGCCGCGAGCGCGACGATCGCCGCGGTCGCGATGCGACGCAGCCTGAGGTTCAGCCTGATTGCCATGCCTGTCTCCCTTGTGGGTTTTGTTGTTGCGGCGATGCGCCGCCCTGCTATACCTGGCGCTGCCTGCCCGCCCAGAATTCGGCGCGCAGCCGGCGCTTGGCGATCTTCCCGTTGTCGTCGCGCGGTAGTTCCGCGCGCAGTTGCAGTTCACGCGGCACCTTGTAGCGCGCGATCCGTTCACCCAGCCATAGCCTCAGCGCCTCGGGGTCGGGCGCGGCGCCCGCCGAGGGCTGCACCAGCGCCATCAGCCGCTCGCCGTATTCGTCGTCGGGCACCCCGAACACCGCGCAATCCGCCACGCCCGGATACTGCATCAGCTGGTGCTCGACCTCGGCGGGATAGATGTTCACGCCGCCCGAGATCACCAGGTCCGATTCGCGGTCGCACACATAGAGATAGCCGTCCGCGTCCAGATAGCCCAGGTCGCCCAGACCGATGAGTCCGTCCTTCTCCACGTCGGCGCGGGCCTGCGGGTTGTTGCGATAGGTGAAGTCCGCGTAGGCCGGCTGGCGCACGTAGATCCGCCCGACCTGGCCCGCCGCGCAGGGCGATCCGTCTTCGCCATAGATCCTGACCTGCGCGCCGCCGATAGGCCGGCCGGCGCTACCGGGACGGGCGAGCGCTTCGTGCGAATCGATGACGGTGACCATGCCCGCCTCGCTCGACGCATAGGTTTCATGGATGACCGGTCCCAGCCATTCGATCATGGCGCGCTTGATTTCCGGCGCGCAGGGCGCGCCGGTCGAGGCCACGAAGCGCAGCGACGACAGGTCGTGCGCCGCGCGGGTGGCGGCGTCCAGCTTCAAGAGGCGCACGTACATGATGGGCACCAGATATACCGTATCGATGCGATGCGCCTCGATCAGGCGCAGGACTTCCACGGGATCGAACCTGTCCGTCAGCACGAAGGTCTCGCAGACCCGCAGGGCGACCTGCGCGAATACGCTGGGCGCACTGTGGTAGATCGGCGCGGGCAGCAGCGCGCGCGATCCCGGGCGCAGGCCGTAGGCCGCCTCCACCACCGCTTCGACCTGTTGCAGGTGGCGCCCCAGGTGTTCCAGCGGGAACGGCGCGCGCACCACGCCCTTGGGCCGACCGGTGGTGCCCGAGGTATAGGCCATATGACCGCGCGGCGCCACGCGCGGGCCGTCGTAGGGCTGTTGGCGGTCGCGCCAGGCGTCGTAGTCGGCATGCCCTGATTGCGCCGCGCCGGGACCGGCCAGCAGCACCGGCAGGCCGGCGGGCAGCGCATCGCGCAGCGGAAGCCACAGGTCGTCGTGCGCGACCAGCAGGCGGGCGCCGCTGTCTTCGATGAGGAATGCCACTTCCGCCGCGGTGAAATGCCAATTGATCGGGCAGTAGTAGCAGCCCAGCCGCTTGCAGGCCTGGATGATCTCCAGATAAGGCAGGCCGTTGCGCAATAGCACGGCGATCACGTCGCCTTCCCGCACGCCCATTGCCGCCAGCCCGGCGGCAACCTGTTCGCCGCGTGCGGCCAGCGCCGCGCCCGACAGGCGGTCGCCGCCCGCGTGGATGGTGCTGCCTGTCATGCGCCCCCCGTGCTGCGCTGCGCCTTGTCCTGCGCGGTGCGCGCTTCGATGGCCTGGCGCGCGGCGGCCCAGTCCGCGTCGCTCCATTCCGCGTACTGCTTGAAGTAAGCGCCGTTGGCCAGATAGTCGCCGCCGTCCAGCGCAATGGTCTGGCCGTTGATCCAGTCATAGCCCGGACTCAGCAGGAAGGCCGCCAGCTCGCCGATGTCATGTCCGGTGCCCAGGCGCCTCATCGGATTCTGCTGCGTCTGCGCGTCCGCGGCCGAGTCCTTGGGCCGCAGCCGCGCGCTGGCCCCTTCGGTCGGAATCACGCCCGGCGCGATGGCGTTCAGCCGGATGCCGTGGCGGCCCCATTCGATGGCCAGCGACTTGGTCATGGCGTCTATGCCGGCCTTGGACATGGCCGAGGGCACCACGAAGGGCGAACCGGTCCAGACCCAGGTCACCACGATGGACAGCACCGCCCCGCCCGTGCCTTGCGCGATCCAGCGCTTGCCCACGGCCTGGGTCGTGTAGAAGGTGCCGCGGAACACGGTGTCGGCAATGGCGTTGAAGCCGCGCGGCGACAGTTTTTCAGTGGGGCTGATGAAATTGCCCGCGGCGTTGTTGATGAGGCCGGTCAGCGGACCGTGCCCGGTCCAGATGGCGTCGACGGCGGCGTCCACGGCCTCGGCATCCCGGATATCCACCGCCTGAACGTGGACCTCGGCGCCGTAACGTGCGCGCAGCCCGGCGGCGGCTTCTTCCAGCACGGCGGCGCGGCGTCCCCACAGGTGCAGCGCAGCGCCCAACGACGCCAGGCGCTCGGCCATGGCGTAGCCCAGGCCGGTGCCGCCCCCGGTGACGAGGATGCGCTCGCCGCGAAATAGATCGGCGCGGAACATGGTTTGCGGGGACATCCCGCCGGATGGGTTTTGGGGCATGGTCTGGTCTCCTTTGCGATGGTGGCCAGAATATCAACCGCCGCCACGCCGCGACAATCCCGCAGCTTGCGTAAACTATGTTTCCTCATAGTCAACAATAGGACTGCGCATGCCCGCCCTGCCCGCGCTGGACCTCAACCTGATACAGCTGTTCGTCACCATCGTCGACGCCGGCACCTTGAGCGAGGCGGCGGTGCGCCACGGCGTGACCCGTTCGCACGTAAGCCGCAATCTGCAGAAGCTGGAACGCGCCTTCGGCGCCCAGCTCATCCGCCGCAGCACCCGGCGGCTGGAACTGACGCAACAAGGCTCTGTGCTGTACGAGCACGGCGCGCGCATGGCGCACGAAGTCGAATCCGCCCGCCATGCGTTGCAGAAGCTCGGATCCGAGCCCGCGGGCCACGTCCGGCTGAGCATCCCCACCGGATTGGGGGAACTGGACCAATTGCGTCCGCTGCTGGTGAGCTTCGCCCTGCGCCATCCGTCGCTGACCTTGCGCGTGCTGTTCTCAAACCGGGTGAGCGACCTGATTTCGTCGGAAATCGACGTGGCATTGCGGGTCATGACGACCCCGCCGCAGGATTACGTGGCGCGCGCGCTGGGCGACGTCAAATGGGTGCTGTGCGCGGCGCCCTCCTATCTGCAGCAGTTCGGCCCGCCGGCTCATCCGCGCGATCTCGGCCGCCTGCACTTCCTGGGCCCGCCCGACCCCAGGCCCCAGGTCACGCTGCGGCTGCGCCGCAAGGACCAGCTGCATGAGGCCAAGCTCGCGCCGCGGCTGCAATCAGAGTACTTCCCGTTCCTGGCGCAAGCCGCGCGCGCCGGCGCGGGCGTCGCGCTGCTGCCGGCCTACGTGGTGCATGAGGATCTTGCCGCGGGCCGGCTTGCGCCGGTGCTGCCTGCATACCAAGCCCTGGGGCCAGGCGACAAGTTGTTCATCCTGACCACACCCAACCCTTATCCGTCGACCGCCCAGCGCGCGGTCGTCGATTTCCTGCGCAGCGAGCTGACCGTGCTGCTGCGCGAATTCCTTGCGTAGACCCGCCTTCCCTCGCAGGGCCGCAACATCCGCGTAGGACTTTCTTGATAAAAGAGGCTTGCGACCCGCGCACGCCTCGGCCAGAGTATCGGTTTGGGCCAACGGCCGCCCGCCCCTGATCGCAGTAGGGGAACTTTGGCGGTTCGCTCAAGTCTTATATAAGATATAAGACATACGGCCGCGCAGGCGCCAGTCTCACATAGAATGACAAATGCGCAAAAACGCCAGAAAATGCCGGCTTCAACCGGGCAAAACCACGGAGTCCATCATGCCGCACAACACCCTAGACACCCTCAAGAATTTCAAGATCGGCAATAAATCCTGTCAGTACTATTCGCTGCCGGCGCTGGGCAAGTCCCTCGGCATCGACGTGCAGCGGCTCCCGGTTTCGATCCGCATCGTGCTGGAATCCGTGCTGCGCAACTGCGACGGCAAGAAGGTCACCGAAGAGCACGTCAGGCAGTTGGCGAACTGGCAGGCCAATGCCAAGCGCGAAGACGAAATTCCTTTCGTGGTGGCCCGCGTGGTGCTGCAGGACTTCACCGGCGTGCCGCTGCTCGCCGACATCGCCGCCATGCGTTCCGTGGCCGACAAGATGGGCAAGAGCCCCAAGAGCATCGAGCCGCTGGTGCCGGTGGACCTGGTGGTGGACCACTCAGTCATGATCGACTACTTCGGCACCAAGAATGCGCTGGACCTGAACATGAAGCTGGAATTCAAGCGCAACCAAGAGCGCTACCAGTTCATGAAGTGGGGCATGCAGGCGTTCGACACCTTCGGCGTCGTGCCTCCGGGCTTCGGCATCGTCCACCAGGTCAACCTGGAATATCTGGCGCGCGGCGTGCACCTGGACAAGAAGAACAACGTCTACTACCCGGATTCCCTGGTGGGCACCGACAGCCACACCACCATGATCAACGGCATCGGCGTGGTGGGCTGGGGCGTGGGCGGCATCGAAGCCGAGGCCGGCATGCTGGGCCAGCCCGTGTACTTCCTGACCCCCGACGTGGTCGGCGTGGAACTCAAGGGCAAGCTGCGCGGCGGCGTCACCGCCACCGACCTGGTGCTGACCATCACCGAAATGCTGCGCCGCGAGAAGGTGGTGGGCAAGTTCGTCGAATTCTGCGGCGAAGGCACCGCCAGCCTGTCGGTGGCCGAACGCGCCACCATCGGCAACATGGCGCCGGAGTACGGCGCCACCATGGGCTTCTTCCCGGTCGACGAGCGCACCATCGACTACTTCCGCGGCACCGGCCGCACCGAAGACGAAATCGCCGCCTTCGAGGCCTATTTCAAGGCCCAGAAGATGTTCGGCGTGCCCAAGGCAAAGGACATCAATTTCACCAAGCTGCTGACGCTGGACCTGTCCACCGTCGCGCCGTCGCTGGCGGGCCCGAAGCGTCCGCAGGACCGCATCGAAATCGGCAACGTGAAGAACACCTTCATCGACCTGTACTCCAAGCCGGTCGCTGAAAACGGCTTCAATCAGCCCGCCGAAAAGCTGGGCCAGACCTTCACCACCAGCGCTGGCACCCAGGTCAAGAACGGCGACGTCCTGATCGCCGCCATCACGTCCTGCACCAACACCTCCAACCCCAGCGTGCTGCTGGCGGCCGGCCTGCTGGCCAAGAAGGCCGTGGAAGCCGGCATGACGGTGCCCAAGCACATCAAGACCTCGCTGGCCCCCGGATCGCGCGTGGTCACCGAATACCTGACCAAGACGGGCCTCCTGCCCTACCTGGAAAAGCTGGGCTTCGACGTGGCCGCCTACGGCTGCACGACCTGCATCGGCAACGCCGGCGACCTGACCCCGGACCTGAACGAAGCCATCACCGGCAACGATCTGATCTGCTCGGCCGTGCTCTCGGGCAACCGCAACTTCGAGGCCCGCATCCACCCGAACATCAAGGCCAACTTCCTGGCCTCGCCCCCGCTGGTCGTGGCCTACGCCCTGGCCGGCACCGTCACGCGCGACCTGATGACCGAGCCCGTGGGCCGCGGCAAGAACGGCGACGTGTGGCTGGGCGACATCTGGCCGACCACCGAGGAAATCGAATCGCTGCTGAAGTACGCCCTGGATCCCAAGGCCTTCGAGGCCAACTACGGCCAGGTCAAGAGCAATCCCGGCCAACTCTGGGAGAACATCAAGGGCGTGACCGGTGACACGTACAACTGGCCTGATTCCACCTACATCGCCGAGCCGCCCTTCTTTGACGGCTTCGGCATGACGCCGGGCGCGATGCCGACGGTCAAGAACGCCCGTGCGCTGGGCGTGTTCGGCGACTCGGTCACCACCGACCACATCTCGCCGGCCGGCTCCATCAAGGAGACCTCGCCCGCGGGCAAGTGGCTGAAGGAAAACGGCGTCATGAAGGCCGACTTCAACAGCTACGGTTCACGCCGCGGCAACCACGAAATCATGATGCGCGGCACCTTCGCCAACGTGCGCATCAAGAACCTCATGATTCCGGCGCTGCCGGACGGCAGCCGCTTCGAGGGCGGCGACACCCTGTTCCAGCCCACCGGCGAACAGATGTCCATCTATGACGCAGCCATGAAGTACGTCGGCGCGGGCACCCCCACCGTGGTGTTCGGCGGCGAAGAGTACGGCACCGGCTCGTCGCGCGACTGGGCGGCCAAGGGCACCCAGCTGCTGGGCGTGAAGGCCGTGATCACCCGCAGCTTCGAACGCATCCACCGCAGCAACCTGGTCGGCATGGGCGTGCTGCCCCTGCAGTTCAAGGGCGCGGACAGCGTGCAGTCGCTGGGCATCACCGGCGAGGAAACCTACGACATTTCCGGTCTGGAAAACGGCATCAAGCCGATGCAGGACGTGACGCTGACGATCACCCGCAAGGACGGATCGAAGCAGGACGTCACGGTGCTGCTGCGCATCGACACCCCGATCGAGGTGGACTACTACCAGCACGGCGGCATCCTGCCCTTCGTGCTGCGCCAGCTGCTGGCTGCCTGATCTCCTGACAGGCAAGGCAATGGCCCGGGAACCGCGAGGTTCCCGGGCCATTTTCATTGCGGCCTGCGCGGCGCCGCGGCCGCGCTTGGGATCAGTCCGCGAACTCGTAGGCATCCATCGCCAGCGCGCCGTACGAGATTTCGTCGGTCAGGCGCCGGAAACCGGCTCCGCCCGCACCCAGCGCCACGTACAAGGGCATCAGGTGGTCGTCGTGCGGATGGGCCTGCGCCGCGCCCGGCGCCTGGGCCTCCCAATCCAAGAGCGCCGGCAGGTCATGGCCGCCCAGCTTGTCCGCGTACCACTGCTGGAAAGCCGGCACGTAAGGCAGCGCGGGCGCGTCTTGCGGCATGCGCACGTGGCGCAGGTTATGCGTCAGCGAACCGGAGCCGATGACCAGGATGTCTTCGTCCCGCAGCCGGGCCAGCGCGCGGCCCAGTTCCAGTTGGCCAGCCGCGTCGCGCCCCATGTCCAGGGACAGTTGCACCACCGGCACGTCCGCTTCCGGATAGAGGTAGCGCAGTGGCACCCAGGCGCCATGGTCCAGCGGCCGTCGGGGGTCCAGGTCTGCAGCGATACCCGAGTCGGCCAGCAGGGCCTGCACCCGCGCCGCCAACTCCGGCGAACCGGGGGCTGTGTACTGCAATTCATAGAGTTCCGGCGGAAAGCCGCCGAAATCGTGCCAGGCCACCTGGCGGTCGCGGGTGGACAGCGCCAGGCCCTCGCCCATCCAGTGCGGCGAGACCACCAGGATGCCCTTGGGCTTGCGGCCCTGCTCGGCGCTCCAGGCGGCGAGCGCCGGGCCGGTCAGTCCGGGTTCCACGGCGAGCATGGGGGATCCATGGGATACGAAAAGCGTAGGCCAACGCATGGCGGTGCCTCCTGATATTGAGTAGATGACTAGATTTTCCGCCGATTCTTCTCAGCAATAAACCCCTTGGCTCGGCATTATCTGTTGCTTATTTAGCATCAATCACACCGTCGCGCCGTTGTTGCGCCCCGCCGCCGGAGGTGCGCGCCGCCGTCCGCGCCGGGCGTTAAACTACACAGTTGCACACTTACTGGACGCTCCCCGAAGTTATGGCCCGATCCCGCAGCCAATCCGCTCCCCGCCTCACCCGTGACGCCGCCAAACTGGTCGCGCTTGCCCAGGCGCTCAACCGCTCGGGCAGCCGCCTCGAAGACGTGTTCTGGGAGAACCAGCTTGGCGTAGCGATTCCGAAGCTGCTGAAGGCGGGGCAGGATGCCCCCCTGGAAGCGGCCCTGGACCACCTCGCCCAGAGCGACGTGGGCGCATACGAGATCCTGATCGAACAGGCCGAAACCCTGTCCGAATCGATGAAGATCGAGAAAAATGGCGTCCACTACGACATTTTGCTGGTCGTGGCCCCCATCGTCGCCTGGACCCGCTACGCCATTCCGACCGGCCCGATCGCCGCCGGCGCGCAACAGGCCCTGATGGCGCAATTGCATGGGCATGTCCTGTCCAGCAAGGCCCGCAGCTCGCTGATGCCGGTGCTGGTCAGTGTGGACCAGATGCCGCGCACCTTCTCCGAAACCTGGCAATGGCTGCAGCGCCTGGGCACCCAGGCGCTGGGCGCAGAAACCGCCAAGCCCGCCTTGAACACCGAGACCGAAACGGCCAACATGCTGGCCGATACGCGCTACATCGTGGCGGCCGTCGCGGTGCCCGAAGGCGAGCCGATCTTCCGCTGGCAGGAACAGCTGGGCGAAGCCGACGCCAGCCGCGATGCCTGCCAGGAACAATGGGCGGCGCAGGCCCAGCCGACCCTCGCCAATCTGCTGCCGGGCTGCGGTTTCGAAGCCCTGCTGCCCGACGCCTACTATGTCAGCAACCGTGAAGCCGACCGGCGCGTGCGCCCGCTGTCGCTGCGTGCAGCGGTCAGCTGGCTCGAGGGCGCGGTCAGCCTGGAAGCCTCCCAGTTGCGCGCGGTGGTGGCCGGCTGCGGCGAAAGCCGCATCGACGAGTACCGCATCGGCTTCACCGCGCGCAGCAGCAACGACGTGTACTACGGCTGCGTCTGGCCGCTGTATGGGCGCGAGGAAGACCTGCCGGCTGACGAAGGCCAGCCCGACGTGGTGGACGAGATCGCCGCGCTGCTCAAGGAATACGGCGTCACTGAAGTGCGCCGCATCCCCGGCGTGCTGCCTCCCGAGTACTGTGAAGACTGCGGCGCGCCCTACTTCCCGAATCCGCTGGGCGAACTGGTGCACGCCGAACTGCCCGAGGACGCGGAAGCCTCGCCGGCCAAGTTCCACTAGGCGGCAATGCAAGCGGACATCTTCTGCCGGGTCGTCGACAACTATGGCGACATCGGCGTCTGCTGGCGGCTGGCGCGCCGGTTGGCGCACGGCCGCGGCTGGGATGTGCGCCTGTGGGTCGACGACCTGGCCAGCTTCGCCCGCATCCAGCCCGGGATCGCCACGGATAGCCCGCGCCAGCAACTGGCGGGCATCGACATCGTGCACTGGACCGAATCCCCGGATCCGGCGCTCGCCGCGCGCGATGTGGTGATCGAGGCATTCGCCTGCGATCCCCCCGAGGCATTCCTGGAGAGCATGCGGCGTGAGCATCCGGCCTGGGTCAACCTGGAATACCTGAGCGCCGAGTCCTGGGTGGAAAGCTGCCACGGCCTGCCCTCGCAGCGGCCGGACGGGCTGGTCAAGCACTTTTTCTTTCCCGGCTTCACCAGCGCCACCGGCGGACTGCTGCGCGAGCCGGGCCTGTCGGCGGAGCGCGACGCCCTGCAGACATCGCCGCAAGACCAGGAAGCCTTCCTGCGGTCGCTGGGCGTGCCACAGGACCTGCTGTTGCGCCGCCGCGACGGCGCGCGCACCGTGTCCCTGTTTTGCTATCCGACGGCGCCGGTAACGGCGCTGGCCGAGGCTCTGGCGGCGGATCCGCGGCCCACCCTGCTGCTTGCCCCCGAAGGCGTGGCCCCCGGGCTGGAAGCCGCCTGTGCGGCGCCGGGCGCGCCGGCGGTGGCCCGGCTGCCCTTCGTGGCGCAGCCGGATTTCGACCGTCTGCTGTGGTGCTGCGACCTGAATTTCGTGCGGGGCGAGGATTCCTTCGTCCGCGCCGCCTGGGCCGCGCGCCCGCTCGTCTGGCAGATCTATCCCCAGGACGAAAACGTGCATCTGGAGAAACTGGAAGCGTGGCTGGCGCGCTATCCGGCCCCGGAAACCGCCCAGACGCTGATCCGGGCCTGGAACGAGCCGGAAACGGGCGCAACTGCTGCGGCGCTGTCTGCCGCCCTGGCGCCAGCCGCCTGGGGGGACTGGGCCGCCGCCGCGCGGGCCTGGGACGCAAGCCAGGCCGCGCTACCGGATCTTGCCGAAAATCTGGCTGATTTTTGCGCAGACTTGGCCAAGAAACGTTAGAATAGAGAGTTTTCCGAGCGCCCTGTATTTGTCGGGCCTCAACTATGACGCCTCCCGGGGTGTGCACGAAGCCGCTAGAAGCTATAGCTGCGGCGGCTTTTTGCAAGCACGGCGAGTGCACCCATCACCCCCGGAGTTTTATCGATGAAAACCGCTCAGGAATTGCGAGTCGGCAACGTGGTCATGGTCGGCAAGGATCCCCTCGTGGTCCAGAAAGCCGAATACAACAAGTCGGGCCGTAACGCCGCTGTTGTGAAGCTGAAGTTCAAGAACCTGTTGACCGCCTCGGCCAGCGAATCGGTCTACAAGGCCGACGAAAAGTTCGAAGTCGTCCAACTCGACCGCAAGGAGTGCACCTACTCCTACTTCGGCGACCCGATGTACGTCTTCATGGACGAAGAGTACAACCAGTACGAAATCGAAGCCGAGAGCATGGGCGACGCCCTGAACTACCTAGAAGAAGCGATGCCCGTGGAAGTGGTCTTCTACGACGGCCGCGCCATTTCGGTTGAACTGCCCACGACGCTCGTGCGCGAAATCACCTACACCGAACCCGCCGTGCGTGGCGATACCTCGGGCAAGGTGACCAAGCCCGCCAAGATCAACACCGGCTACGAACTGAACGTGCCGCTGTTCTGCGCCATCGGCGACAAGATCGAAATCGACACCCGCACGAACGAATACCGCAGCCGCGTCAACAACTGATCCGGCAAGCAGGCAAGAAAAAGCCAGACCTTCGGGTCTGGCTTTTTTATTGCCGTCTGCCTGACCAATCTTGCGGCCCTTGCTTGAAGGCATATAGCCGGACCACATGGGACTTGCCCCCAGTCCCAAATTGGGACTAACATTGCGCTATGCGACTCATAGCCTTAAGCACCCTCCGCCAGTTCTGGGAAAGGTACCCAGCGGCAGAACAACTCCTCAAGGCGTGGGTGGACGAGGCCAGCAAGGCGCAATGGAAGCAGCCTGCGGATATCAAGGCTCAGTATCGCCACGCCAGCATCCTGAAGAATCGGCGTGTGGTGTTCAACATCAAAGGCAATGATTTCCGTCTGATTGTGGCAATCGCATTCAACTTGAGCATCGTCTACGTGAAGTTCATCGGCACTCACGCGGAGTACGACAAGATTGACGCCGAAACCGTGGAAATGGAATGAACATGGAAATCCGCCCCGTACATACCGAGGCCGATTACAAGTCGGCGCTCAAGGAAATCTCCCGGTTGATGGAGTCTGATCCTGAACTGGGCACACCTGACGGTGACCGCCTTGACGTGCTGGCCACCTTGGTGCAAGCGTATGAAATGAAGCACTATCCGGTCGATCTGCCAGACCCTGTCGAGGCCATTAAATTCCGGATGGAGCAAGGCGGCCTGACCCCTAAGGATCTGGAGCCTATGATCGGCAAGCGCAACCGTGTATACGAAGTGCTGAACCGCAAGCGCGGTTTGACATTGCCAATGATCTGGCGTTTGCACACCGAGCTCGGCATTCCCGCAGAAAGCCTTATTCGGCCACCGGCTCACGCCTAATAACTGAAACGCGCTCATTCATCGACGACTTCCTGACGAAGCGGAATGCTTGCGCTGACCGCGGCAACACTCTGCCTAAGCTGGAGAACTGCGACTGTGGAAATTCGCCGTGCAAAGCTGGTGCCCGAGTTGCTTGTCGCAGATATCGCGGCAAGTCTGCAATTCTGGGTTGGTCTCTGTGGATTCTCGATCATGTACAGCCGCGAGGAAGACGGCTTCGTATATTTGGACCTCGACGGAGCGCAAGTCATGCTCGTCGAACGGCGCGGCGACAACGGTTGGATCACAGGTCCGTTGAGCATTCCGCTGGGCAGGGGAATCAATTTCGAAATCGATGTGCCCTCTGTGGAGCCCTTTCTTGCCGCGCTTGCTAACGCCAAATGGCCCCTGTTCCGGAATCCGGTAGAGCAGTGGTATCGGGGCAATGACGTTGAAATCGGCGTGCGCGAGTTCCTGGTTCAGGACCCTGATGGTTATCTGCTGCGCTTCTCGGCCAAGATCGGTGAACGCAGGCATACCACCTGACATTCCGTACGCCCGTTTTCCTGTCCGAATCGGCTAGGGGCGGCGCAGCGGGTCACTGCAGGCGCTCGTCGTCCAGGAAATCCGGCACCGCCATGACGTCGATGCCATCCTCAGCCAGCGATTCGCGCTCTTCCGGCGTTGCCGTGCCGCGGATGGGACGGTCGTCGGCATCGCCTTCGTGGATGCGGCGCGCCTCTTCGGCGAAGCGCGGCCCGACGTTTTCGGTGTTGCGCAGCAAGGCGCGCACCTGGCGCATGACGACTGCCTGCAATGCGGCCATTTTTTCCGCGTCGGACGCGTTGGCCGGCAACGCCGGCGGCTGGGCGGCTGGCGCGTGCAGGTGGGCGACGTTCAGGCGCGGCGCGGACAGCCGCTTGGTGATGCTGGCCGAACCGCAAACCGGGCACGTGACCAGGCCACGCGCCTGCTGCGCGTCATAGTCTTCGTGCGAACCGAACCAGCCCTCGAAAATGTGGCTGTGTTCGCACTGGAGGTCGAAAACTTTAAGTGCCATGGCGTCTATATGGGGTGCAACTCCCAGAATACAAGAAAGCGCCCCAGGGCAGGCGCTTAGCCCCTGCGTGCGCAATGCCTATTCACGGCCGGCCAAGACAAAGCGGGCCCGCAGGCCCGCTACTCAGCCTGCCCTGCGGGTTACTTGCCGCGGTTCTGGGCCGCCGGGTTCCCCACTTGCGCCTGCTGCGCCTGCAAGGCGTCGATCTGGCGTTGCAGATCGCGCAATTGCTGGCGCACGTCCTTCTGCTGGTCAGCCAGCGCCGTGGCTTCCTGGCGCGACTGCTCCTGGCGGGCCGCGACCTGCTCTTCCTGCTGCAGGCGCACCGCGCGATCGGCCTGCAGGGTGCTCAGTTCGGCGCTGCGGCTGGCCAGCAGCTTCTCGGCGTGCGCGTATTCAGCCTGCATCTTGATGCGCTTGATGTCCACTTCGGCCAGCTCGGCGGATTGGGCGACGAAGGCGCGGTAGGTGGCTTCGGCCTGCTTGTCCGACTTGCTCTTCACCACGCGCCAGAAATCCTTCTGCTGGAACAAGGCAACGTAATAGGTCAGGTCGTCCGGCTTGAACAGCAGGCTGGCGCCGTAGGTGCCGTTATAGGCAGTACGCAGCTCCGACACCTGGCGGCTTTGGATCAGGCCTTGCAGCTCCGACAGCGTGGATGCCGGACGCGCGGCGGGCGGCGGCGCGGGGGGAGTCACGGGCGTGGAGGCCGCCTGCGTGTCCTCGACCTGTTTAACCGTGGCCCGGGGCGCTTCGGATTGTGCGCTGGCGCAAGCGGCCAGGCCGGACAGGGCCGTGCCCAACAGCGCCATGCGGGCGGCGCCACGGATAAATTGGACGTTCATGCCTTCCCCAAAAAAATCGTTGCGGAACTATAGCAATTTATTTCGGCCGGGACAGACCCGCTTACATGCGCCGGCTCCGCAACTGTCGCCCACTACGGGGCATTACCTATTGCGTGTTCACATCGTCGTCTCGGCGAGACCATCGGCGGGTTCGCCCTGGCCCGTCCCGAGTTGCAGCTTGCGCATTTTTTCCCACAACACCTTGCGGCTGATGCCCAAGGTGTGGGCGGTATCCTGACGGCGCCAGCCGTTGGCGTCCAGCGCCGCCAGCACGCGCTCGCGTTCTGCGCGCTCGGCATCGGTGAAGGCGGCGGGCTCGACCCTCGCGGCGGCCGAGGCTGGAGCAGAGTGCAGCGGCTCGGCCAATTGGTCGAAGATGCGTTCGATGCGCGGCGGGTCCCAGGCCTGGAGCTGCCGCCGCACGATCGCGACGCGCTCGGCCACGTTGGACAGTTCACGCACATTGCCCTCGTAGCGCGTGCGCGAGACGCGCTCCAGCAACCACTGCGGCGGTTCGTCCTCCACGCCCAGGCGTTGCAGCAAGGCGCGGAAGATCGCCGCCTTCTCCTGCGGGCCGCGCTGCTCCAGGTTGGGTATGCGCAGTTCGATCACCGCCAGCCGGTAATACAGGTCCGCGCGGAACTCGTCCTGCCCCACCAGCACGCGCAAATCCTTGTTGGTCGCGGCGACCAGGCGGAAGTCCACCGGCACTTCCACGGTCGAGCCCAGCCGCGTCACCGTGTTCTGCTCCAGGACGCGCAAAAGCTTGACCTGCTGGTACAGTGGCAGGTCGCCGATTTCGTCCAGGAACAGCGTGCCGCCGCTGGCCTGCTCGAAATACCCCTTGTGCGCGCCGATCGCGCCGGTGAACGCGCCCTTGGCATGGCCGAAGAAATGCGCCTCGAACAGGCCTTCCGGAATGGCGCCGCAGTTGACCGCCACGAAGGGCCCGTCGAACCAGGCGGCCTGCTCATGCAGCAGGCGCGCAATGCGTTCCTTGCCCACGCCGGTTTCACCATGGATCAGCACGTTGCTGCGGCAGTCTGCATACATGTCCACTTCCGCCAGCAGGTCCCGCATGGTCGCGGAGACGGCGATCAGCGGCTGCTCGCGCCGGGGCGCGGCGCGATTGAGTTGATTCAGCGTGCCCAGCAGCTCATACAACAGCTTGCGCAGGTCCGCGGTGGTGAAGGTCAGCGGCAGCGTGTAGGAGTATTCCGGCGGGTAGTAGCGCGGGTCGCGTCCGCGCGCTTCCGCGGCGACCCAGATGACCGGCAGGCCTTGGGCCGCCAGCCAGTCGTAGCCGCTGAAGCGCTTGTCGCCCATCACCGACACCGACACCAGGGCCACCGCAGGCCGCGCCAGGTCGCGGGGCGGCGGAAACGCGGTGCCGGCGTCCGCCCGCAGCAGCGACACGTCCATGCCCGCCAGGCAACGCTCGGCGCGGCTGGCAATGTCGGAGGTGCCTTCCCAGACGTACACGTCGAATTCTTCGCGCGCGAAATTCTGGCTCATCGCTTGGACCATGCGGGGATGGAAAGGACAGGGGTCAGAGGCTTCATCATCAATACACCAGGCGGGGTTTGCCGCAATCCACGGAAATCAGCGCTACGTCGGTCTGGCCCACGCTCAGGCCCAGCACATTAAGCAGTTGCTGCAACGCCACGGACAACGAACTCAGCAAGGGATCCAGCAGCACCATGACGACCGACAGCACGCCGCCCACCTGCCCGCTGCCGTTCAAGGCCAGCGCGCCGACGGCGTTGACGCGGCACTGCCGGATCGCGTCCGGCACCAGCGCCAGCGCGCAGGTCACGTCGCTGAGGGGGGCCAACAAGAGCGAGTTCAGGATGCCGCCAACCAGTTGCAGCGTGCCGCCCAACACCCCCGTCAAGCCACCCGTGGTCAGACGCGCCCCGAGCTGGTCCATCGCCGTCTTGGACCACTGCATGTCGTTGACGACCTTGGAGATGGTCTTGCCGGCGTTGTTCTTGTCTCCGCCCACCAACTGCGTCGCCAGCTCTGTGCGTTGCGTTTCGGTCAGCGGGGTGCCGGTCTTGAACAGATCCCCCAGGATGCCCCCGATCAGCGCGTCCGTCAGGTTGGAGGCCAGCTTGGACAGGTCCACGTTGGTGGCATTGACGGTGGCGGTGGCGTTGGGCGATGGCGGCGCAGTGAGCGTCACCGACACGGGCGCCGAGGAACTGAACACCGGCAGCGTGACCCGGGCGGTAAGCGGCAATATGCCCAGTACGTTCAAGACCTGATGCCGTCCTATGGCGCCGAATGCGCTGGGCTCGCAGCGGTTCGTGAGCGACTGGAAATTCGCGGCGCTCGGGTCGGTGGCTGACGCCATGCCGGGGAAGCGGCCCAGACAGACGCTGGCCGCAGCCGACGTCACATCGATCATCGCCTGGTTCTCGGCCAGCGGCGCTTCGCACAGCTTGCGCAGCGTACCTGTGGATTGCGCCACGTCGATGATGATGGGCAGATCCAC
The DNA here is from genome assembly GCF_003576205.1 of Achromobacter sp. K91. NCBI lineage: Bacteria > Pseudomonadati > Pseudomonadota > Betaproteobacteria > Burkholderiales > Alcaligenaceae > Achromobacter > Achromobacter sp. K91. The sequence continues at coordinate 201,505 of NZ_QWFB01000027.1, forward strand.
CTTGGTATTCAGGGTGTTGGCCAGCAAGGGCCCGACCAGCGGGATGTTGCTGGTGTTGACGCGCAGATACACGCGTATGCCGGCGCTGATGGCTTGCGCGCCGACACCGCCCACGCCCACGGCAGGCGGCTCGACGATGCGCACCCGGGCGTCCAGGCCCAGCAGCGGCACGCTCAGCCCCAGATTGATCAGGTTGCTGCCGTTGGCGATGGCCAGTCCGGTTTCCAGGATGTTCAGCGCGTTGACCTGGGCCTGCAAGGCAGCGGTGGGGTCGCCGCCCACCACGTTCAGATTCAGCACGCCGCCATCGCCGAACAGCTTCACAGGAAGGTTTAGCGGCATCAAGTCCAACACCGTGTTGATGGCTTCGCTCAACAATCCGACATCGGCGTTGGCGGTTCTCTGCTTGTCGATGACGCTCAGCGTGGCGCGCAAGAGCTGACCCAGGGTCAGGTTGCTCAGCGCCGTCAATTGCTCGGGCGTGCCCACGCCCGCAGCCACCGACAGCGGCAGGCCCAGCGCCTCCAGCAGGCCGGCCGGCGTAATGCCGACATTGGCCAGGCCGGCGGCGTCCAGCACGTCCAGTTGCGTGGGCGACGCCCCCACCGTGGCCAGCAGCTGCGACAGCAGGCCGCCGCGTTCCAGGCGCAATAGCCGCGACCCCACTGTGAAGGTCGCCACGGGTTGGGTGTTGGTCGCCACCGCCGCCACCGACGCCGTGACGCCGCCCACGCCAGGGATAAGATTGGCCAGTTGCTTGCGCGCCGCTACCCGCACTGCGTTATAGGCCTGCCCGCCCGCCGCGTCGAAGACGTGCATGCCGGAGGGATCGGACCGCGTCGGATCCCACACCTTGCATTCCACCGTGAAATCGGCGGCCGTGAACGCATCCAGGATGTTCGGCACATTGGCCAGGGCGGAAGCGCGGCCAGCGGCGGCGGCCCGGGCGCAATCCGCGCTGGAGCCCAGGCTCAGCACCTGGACGGCCGACAGCGCCGCCAGGTCCGCCGCCTTCTGCATTTCGCGCTTCATGTAGAAGCCGTAGCCAAGCTGCAGCACGCCGAGCAACACCACCCCCACCAGCACCGCGAAGACGACGGCGACGGTCATGCTGCCGCGTTGCCGCGACGGCGAGGAAGGATGTGGACGGCCGGCTGACATGCTCTTGCGACTCCATACCCGCATGCGGCGGGGAATACCAACGCCCGGAACCTATTGGACGTTGGGAATTTCCACATTCCGGTCGAACCACACGGGAATGGGATGCTTGAAGCTCTCCAGATAGCGGTTCCAGGCGGCGGTAGACACCGGCCCCAGCACGGGCAAGGCATTGCCAGCGCGCCGCCCGTCGGCCTGCGCCGCCAGCAGCCCGCGCGTCACGTCGCCAAAGCCTTCTTGCGCCGCAGGCGCGGCGGCGGGCGCCTGCGGCAGCGGAGTCTGCACCTGCTGCACTACGGCCCGCTCCGGCATGGCGGACACAGGTTCCGGCGCCGACACGGCGGCAGGCGCCTGAGCGGACGGCGCGCTGCCCGCGGCGCCCGACATGCTGCCCGTCAACGGCGCATTGGATTGCGCCAGGACGGCCGCGGGCGCCTGCGCCGCAAGCGCGCAGGCCACGATGAACAAGGCGTGCTGGGTCGAATGGGACATGGCAGTCTTCCTCAAAACGGGGTTAGCGCACGATGGGTCCGTTACCCAAGCCGTCCATCAAGGGGCTCATCAACGGCATGACGGCCTGTTCGCCGCTGGACACCCGGGTGGCAGGCGCATAGGAAGCGCCCGCCGCCGGGGCCAGCTGGCCCCGGATCTCGGCGGCCAGGCGCAGCACCTGTCCGCGCGCCTCTTCATTCAGTTGCGCCCGCTCCATCAGGCGCTGCGCCTTGAGCGGATCGCCCTCGACCAGCAGCAACACCGCCAGGTTCGCCAGCACCTTGCCGCTTTCCGGCGTCAGTTCGGCCGCCTGCCCCAGCGGCACGCGCGCGCCCGCCGGATCGCCCGCGCGCAGGCGCGCATAGCCCAGGTCGCCCAGGATGCGCGCGTCCATGGGAGCCAGTTTGGCCGCCCGCGAAAAATAATCGGCCGCCTGGTCGAACTGCCCGCGCGAACCGGCGATCAGACCCAGGCCGTGCCAGCCCTCGGCCGCCTGGTCGGTGGCGGTAAGCGCGCGATAGGCCTGTTCGCTCAGCGCCGCCTGCCCGGTCTGGCGCAGCGCCTCGGCGCGCAGCACGGCCACGCGCGCGTCGTTGCCGTACTTCTGCTGATAGCCGTCGATGTACGCGAGCGACGCGAAATAGCGTTCCTGGCGCTGCGCCTCGACGATCATGGACAGCATCATCTCGGGTTCCTTGGGCCGGCTCTTGCTCTGGGCCTCGTCCTCCTTCTGCCGCAACAGCGCCTGCTCCTGCTGCTGTTGCTGGATCAGTTGCCAGGCGGATTCCGCGTTGTTGGTCTTGCATCCGCTCAACCCCGCGCCCGCCGCCAACACCGTGACGACAAGCACGCAGCGCCATGCGCGCGAGCTGCTTTCCGTTGCGCCGTTCATTACATCCCCCCCATGCGCGACAAACCGCGCAACACCGCGATGAACCCAGCCCCGCCCGTCACGATCAACAGCGCGGGCAATAGCGTCACGATCATGACCCCGGTCATCTTGACCGTGGTCTTGCCCACCTTCTCCTTCAGTTCCAGGCGCCGCTTGTCGCGCAGGCGTTCGCCGAAGCGGTTCAAGGGCTCCTGCACCGCGCCGCCGTGCTGGTCCACCTGCGCGATCAGGCGGCAGATGGCGGACAGGTCGTCGTTGTCGAAGCCCGTGGCCATCCTGGCCAGCGATTGTTCGCGCGTGCGGCCACGCACATAGAGCTCGGACGCCAGCCGCAATTCGAATGACAGCACCGGCAGCACCTGGCCGAACTCCTTGACCAGCACCTGCAGGCTCTGGTCGATCGACAGGCCCACACCCTGCAACAGGCGCAACAGGTCAATCAGCAAGGGCAACTCATCGGCCGCTTGCCTGCGACGGCGCGCCAGGCGCCGCTGCACGATCCATTTGGGCAGCATGTAGCCGACAGCGAAAGCCACGAAGGCCACGACAAAAGCGCCCAGCGGCATATCCGGAAGATGCTTGTGCCAGTCCAGCATGACCGCCGCCACGGGCAGCAGGATCGCCAGGCCAAGCCGGATCAGGACGAAGCGCGAACGCGCGGTGCCGGGGTTGGCATAGCCGGCCATGTCCACCAGCTTGCGGTCCTCGGCGGCCAGCAGCGCATCGGCCAGCCGGCCTTCGCTCAGGCGCTTGCCGAACGTGTCGGCCGCCCGCGCGGCCGCCGCCAGCCTGCCCTGCCCGCCTTCGCTGCGCACGGCCGCCGACGCCCTCGCGCCGTCGCGCGCGGCCAGCGCCTGATCCACCACCTGGCGACTGCGGCCCTGGCTGCGCAGGCGCCGCGCCATGCCCAGGCCCAGCACCACCAGGCCAGCCGCCACCAGCATCAGCGCCATCGCCAGCACGGTGGAAGCGTTCCAGGATTGCAGGATTTGCATGGCGCCCCTCCGGTCAAATGGCCTTGGCCATGCGATAGAGCCAATAGCAGCCGCCGATCTGCAGGCAGACCGCGGTCAGCAGCATCCTGAAGCCTTGCGGGTCCTGCCACAGGCCCATGAACAAGTTGTTGTTGGCGACGATGATGAAGCCCGCGATGCCCACCGGCAGCAAGGCCAGAATCCAGGCCGACAAGCGGACCTCGGCCGAACTGGCGGTCAGTTCATTTCGCGCCTGCGCCACGTCGCGCATGAAGGCCGCCATGCGTTCCAGCACCTGGTCGCTGCGGCCGCCGAAGCGCAGGGCCAACGACACCACCGCCGCCACCATGTACAGCTCCTTCAGCCCATACAGGCGCGACACGTGCGCCAGGGCCGCGTCGAGCTCCTTGGAGCGGCTAAGGCCGGCCGCCGTCTCCACCACTTCGCGCAAAGGTTCGTCGGCAGCGGCGGCGGCCGTCTGGAACGCGGCGCCCATGCTGTTGCCGATGGTGAGCAGGCGCACGATGTTGTCCAGGAACGCGGGCAGCTGCGAGATCATGCGCCGCTGGCGCTTGTCGGCCTTCAGCCACAGCAGGAAGTAGGCGAACACCGCCAGCAGCAGGAGGGTCACCGCGCCGGAAAGCGCCCCCAGGAATGTCCATGCCAGCGCCGCGCCGACCACGACGGGAAGCGCGATGCGCACATACAAGCCGGCGCTTTGCCGCAGGCCGGCCAGGCGCAGCAAGCGGTCCCAACCGGAAAACCCGCTGCGGAACTCACGTGTGTTCTCAGCGAAAGGCGCGTCGGCGGCGGCCTCGTCGCGGCCCCGCTGCAGCTGGCTCTCCAGAAAGGCGGAACTGGCCGCCCGGCGGGCGCGGCGGTCGGCATGGCGCCACAGCAGCACCGCTCCTATGGTCAGCACCACGGCCAGGCTCGCAAGCGCCAGGGCTTCCTGCATCAGCGCCTCCTGCTCCAGAATCCGCCACCCCCGCCATCGCGGTCGTCCGGCGGGTTGTCGCTGGCGCGCGCCTCGTTGCGCAGCTTGGCCAGCTTGGGCGTGTGAGGATGAATGCCCAGCCAGTTCCAGCGATCTTTCTCCTCGCCATCCTGCGTTGCGTAGGATTCGTGGCGATAGAGTTCCTGGGTGGAGATCACGTTGTCGCCCATGCCCGTGATCTCGGTCACCGACAGCACGCGGCGCTTGCCGTTGGACAGGCGGCCGATCTGCACGATGAAGTCCAGCGCGCTGGCGATCTGCCTGCGCAGGCTGTCCTCGCTGCCCTGAAATCCGGCGAAACCGGCCAGCATCTCGATCCGGTACAGGCATTCGCGCGGGGAGTTCGCATGGATGGTCGCCATGGATCCCTCGTGTCCGGTGTTCATGGCCTGCAGCATGTCCATGACCTCGGCGCCGCGCACTTCGCCCACCACCACGCGGTCCGGCCGCATGCGCAGGCTGTTGCGGATCAGCTCGCGGATGCTGACGGCGCCGCTGCCGTCAAAGCCGCCCTGACGCGACTCCAGCCGCACCACGTGGGGATGGTTGAGCGACAGTTCGGCGGTGTCCTCCACCGTCACCACGCGTTCCGTTTCCGGAATGAAGAACGCCAGCGCGTTCAGCAGCGAAGTCTTGCCCGAACTGGTGCCGCCGGACACCAGGATGTTGCAACGGTTCTTCACTGCCTCGTTCAGCAGTCGGTAGATCTCTTCATCGAAGCTGCCCAAGGTCAGCAGGTCCGCCGGCTTGAGCGGGTCCTGGCGGAACTTGCGGATCGACACCATGGGGCCGTCGACCGCCAATGGTTCGATCACCACGTTCAGGCGGCCGCCGTCGGGCAGGCGCGCGTCCACCATGGGGCTGGACTCGTCGAGCCGTCGGCCGATCGGCGCCAGGATGCGGCGCACGATGCGCAGCACATGCTGATTGTCGGTGAAGCGCAGCGTCTCGCGGGCCAGCACGCCGCGGCGCGAGACGAAGACATTGTCATAGCCGTTGATCAGGATGTCCTCCACGGCCGGGTCCGCCAGCAGATCCTCCAGGGGGCCCAGGCCGGCCAGTTCCTTGGTCAGCGCTTCGGCAATGGCGCGCATTTCCCCTTCGTTGATCGGCACTCGGCGCAGGCGTACGAAGCTCGCGACCTCGATGTCCACGAATTCCTGGATCGCCGACCTGGCCCAGCGGCCGAACTCCGCACCCAGCTCCTCGATGCGGGACAGCAGGTGCTCGTACGCCGCCGTCTTCACTTCCTGGTAGCGGTCCGACGCCGAAAAGCCTTTGTCGCCATCGCCGCCGAACTCTATCGTCGCTGTCATGATCATGTCGGATCCCGTAGCCGTCCGTCTGTCTGTCCGTCAACCGACCACCATGCGGCGGTGCACGCCGGGCAGCCAGGTGGCCAGCCAGCCTGCCCGCCCGCCAGGCGAGTTCTCTTCGGCGCACAGGCGTTCCGCCAGCGCCTGCACCGCGCGCACGTAGACATCGCGTTCGGCCTCTTCGTGCAGCAGATGGCCCCGGTTCGTGCACACCATCAGGGGCAGCGTGCGGTCCGGCAGCGTGCCCACCAGTTCCAGCTGGAAGCGTTCGGCGATCTGCTGCGCCGTCATGCCGTAGCGTTCGTCATAGCGGTTGACGATCAGGCCCAGGCTGCGCCGGTCCACGTGCTGCTGCTCCAGCTCCTGCAGTACGCCGGCCAGCGACACCAGCGCGCCGACGCTCTGGTCGGTCACGATCCAGTTCAGCTGCGAGGCGCGCGCCAACCCCGACACGAATTCGGGATTGCTGAAACCGCCCGCATCGGCCACCACGACCGAGAAGTGCTGGCGCATGCGCTCGAACACCAGCAGCGAATCCGACTGCGACACGTCACGCATCTGGCCCAGGTCTCGCGGCAGCGACAGTACGCTCAAGCCGTTTGCCGTATGCGCCATGGCCGATCCCAGCAGCGTCGAGTCGAGGCGGCGCAGGTTGCGGGCCGCCTCGGCGAAATCGAAGTCGCCGCCGATATTCAGATAGAGCTGGCAATCGCCCACGGGCCAGCCCAGGTCCATCAGCGCCACGCGGCTGGACAAGGGCAGCGGTTCGCCGGAAGGCTTGGCCGCCTTGGCTCCCAAGGCAGCGGCGCGCTGGCCGTGCGCAAGCTTCAGGCGGTCCTGCACCATGCCCGCCAGATGCACGGCCAGGGTGCTGGCGCCCACGCCCGGACGCGCGCCCAGCAGCACGACGCTGCGGCGCGTGCCGTCCATGCGGCCATCGGACTGCCGGTCGAGCAGGCGCTGCACCACTTCCTTGATTTCCTGCGGCGCAACCGAGGGATCGACAAAATCGCTGACGCCTGCCCGCAAGGCGGCGATCGCCCCTTCCGGCTGGCTCAGGAAGCCCACCGCCACGCGCGGCAACGTCGGCGCAATGCGGGCCAGCAAGCGCGCCAGTTCGGCGGACTTGAACAGTTTGCCAGGCTCGTCGTCGCTCAGGGTGAAGTCCAGGAACACCACCTGCGGCGCGATCTCCGTCAGGCGCCGCGCCAGTTCCTCTATGCGCGGCGATTCCTGGGTCAGCATCCCCAGGTCGCCCAAAGCCTGTCCCAACTGCGCCGCAACCGCGTTGCCCTGGGAGCAGAACAGGAACCGCGTGCCGTTTTGCAGGCCCACCCATTCGCTGGCATGTGTCTTCATATTGCTCACCGTGAAAAGCCCGGCATCTGCTGGCCGCCCACCGGGCCGGTCAGGTAATAGCCCCAAGCGTTGAATGCCGTGTCCGTCTGTTCCTGCTTGGCTCCCGGCAGCGGCAGGGCCACGCCGCGCGCGATGGGGCGCACCAGGCGCGGCGTCACGACGATGACCAGCTCGGTGTCCTCCTGGGAGTAATCAACGCTGCGAAAGAACGCGCCGATGATGGGCAGGTCGCCCAGCATGGGCACCTTGTTGACCATGGCCTTGGTCTGGCGCGATACCAGGCCGCTGATCACGAAGCTTTCGCCATCGCCCAGTTCCACCGTGGTATCAGCGCGGCGCGTACGCAACGCGGGAATGATGGTGCTGGTGTCCGCGCTGGTATTGATGGCGATGCCGTTGGTGTAGTCGAGTTCGCTGGCCTCGGGCGCGACCTTCAGCGAGATGCGGTCGCGCGAGAGCACGGTCGGCGTGACGGTCAGGCCGATGCCGAAGGGCTTGAAGGTCACATTGACCGTGCCCAGGCCGCCGGCCTGCGGAATCGGCAGCTCGCCGCCGGCCAGGAAACTGGCGCTCTGCCCGGTCAGGGCCACCAGGGTCGGCTCGGCCAGGACGCGCGCCATGCCATTGGTCTGCAGCAGGCGCAGCCGCGCCGCAAAGTTGTTGGAGTCGTAGAACAGCGAGAAACCCGAAGCCAGCGCGCCGCCCAGACTGGCGGGCATCGTGGAGCTGCCGCCGCTCCAGGGGCCGTTGCTGGCCGTGAAGCTGATGCCGGCCGCCTTCATCACCGAGCGCGACACTTCCACGACCTTCACTTCCACCTGCACCACGCCGCCGGCGCCTGCGGTGGACATGTCCACCACATTCTTTTCCCCGCCCACGGCGGATGCTGCCATGGTGGCTGACGCGATCTGCCCCAGCTGCGATTCGGCGTGGCCCGACACCACGGCATGGCCGTCGGCGATGTCCACGTTGGCGCCGCCGCCCAGGCCGCGGCTCGCCAACGCGCCCTGCACGCTGCCGCCGACGCGGACGTTCCATATCTGCGGCGCCGCATTGTTGCCGGACCAGACCTGCAATTGCGTGGTGCCGGGCTTCTTGCCATAGAGCAGTACTGAGCCCGCGCGCTTGCCGGAAGCGGGCAATACCTTCACGTCCGCCACATCCGGGTCGCCGATGGCGATGCGCGTGGGCGCGCCGCCATCCAGCATGAGGGTCTGCTGTCCCTTCACCGCCATCGAGATGTCGCGGGCCGGCGCATTCGCGCCTGCCGCGGGCGCTGCGGTCTGTGCCAGGCCTAGGGCGCCATGCATCATCGCTGCCGCGCCCGACAGCAGGCAAATCATGGTGGTGCGCTGATGTTTCTTCATAGTGCTGGACCCGATGATGGAATAAGTCCGGCTGCGGCCAGCGCCTGGTCCGCCCGCAGCCCCGTTCAATAGCGCACGCGCTCGGATTTCTCTCCTCGGATGATTTCCACAGTCCTGCCGCCGCCGGAACCCTGGGGCCGGCCGGCGGCGCGGGCGGCGGGCGCCAGCGCCGCGGCCGTCGTGCCGTCCAGTTGCACCAGGCTCTCGCCGGCATAGGCGCGGTTCGGTCCCGTCAGCAGCGATTCGCGCTGCGCAGGGGTCAGATCGGCCCGCACCGGCAGCACCGTGCCGCGCTGGGCGAACAACTGCGCGTCGGGCATGCTGTCATCGCCCACCGGGCGCAAAGCCAACTGCAGGCGCCCGGCGCGGCTGGCCAGCATCAGCTCGTTGACGCGATCGACCGGCACGGCCAGCACCGCGGTGCGCGCCGGCTGGCCGGGACCGCCCTGTTGCAGCGCCGACTTTTCGTCCGGCCCTTCCACCGTCGCCTTGCCATACGCCAGCACGCGCACCTGCGACTGCAGCAGGCGGGCCTGGCCGACGGCCACTTCGGCGCTTTTCTCGATCATGAAGAACACGTCCACCATGTCGCCGGGAACGATGCGATTGCCGCCGCCGATCACTTCGTCCACCGCGATGGCGACCGCGCGTTCGCCCGGTTTGAGCTGGCGCGCCAGGCCCTGCGTCAACAGGCTGGGCACTATCGGATCGCCTGCGGCGATGTCGACCTTCGTCACCGCGCCCTCCAGCGGCGCGACGTCGGCAAACCCGCCGGACAGTGCAACCTGCCACTGCGCCACCGTCAGCATTCTTGCGCTGTCGATGCGCGAACCGGCCGGAATCGGCTCTCGCGCCACCACCACCGGATGGAGTTTGAGCGGTTCCGCCGGCGTCGCCGCGACAGGCGCAGGCGCCACGCTGGTCGGGGGACTCGCGGGCGCCGAGGCCAGCCGCCAGGCCACGAAGGCCAGCACCAGGCCCGCCACCAGCAACATGCCCGCGATGATCTTGCTCAGACTGCTCATGGTGTCCCCTGCGATATCTGCACGACGGCCTGCGAATGCAATCTGTTGGGTATCCAGTTCCGGTTCGTGCCCGGCAATGCCGTGATCAGCCCTCGCACGGTCTCCAATAGCGGCCAGGACTGCGTGTTGTAGGTCATGGCGACGGTGGCGCAATCGGCTGGCCTGCCGCCCGCCCCAGTCCATGCACACGGCGCGCGCGTGGTGCTGCACAGCACCGCCGAGCCGGCGGAAAAGGTGCCCATCGCCGCCAGGCAGGCCGCCGCAGGCACATCGGCCTGACCACTGAAGCGGGCGTAGACCGCGGCGCGCGCGCCGTCGGCCGCGGCGGCGGCCAACTGCTGCTGCATCCAGAACAGCGCGCCGAATCCGACCACGCCGCAGATGAAGAGCAGCAGCAAGGTGAGCGTCAGCGAAAACTCCAACGCCGCGATGCCGCGCTGGCCTTTGCGTGAAGTCTGGCCGGCAGGGAGTTGCACGCAGGCTCGCATCTCAGCCTCCCCCGCCCAGGGCATTGCCCAGATGCACCGTGGCGCGCGCACTCAGCACGCTGGAGGCCGGCATCAACGCCGCCTGCAGCAGCGGCACCGAGGGGATGAGCGGATGGGCCCCATAGGCGTAGGACACGGTGACTTCGATCTGGTCCTGCGCCAACGGCATGCCGCTGCAGGCGCCGCCGGCCGCGCTGCTGAGCGCGCCCGCGCTGCCGCAGACCGCCACCTGGACCGGCGCGGCGGACATCGTGCTGATCCACTCCGCCTGGTACAGCGCGGAATCGCGGCCGGCGTCGGCTCGCGCCGTCAGCGACGCGGAACCCGCCTGCCACTGCAAGACCTTGCGCGCGCCATCCTGCGCGGCCAAGGTCACGGAATGCTGCGCGGCGACCACCAGGGAATATGTCAGGATCCCGTAAAACACCAGGAAGAACACCACGAATACCAAGGCGAACTCCACGGAATAAGAACCGCGATGCCGGCGGCGAGGCCCAGATACGCGGCATAGGGGATCTGCCGCGCCCGGTTGCTCAGCGCCCAGACCCGGGACACCGCCAGATACAGCAAGCCATGCAGGCCGGCCAGCACGCTGGCCAGCGCCAGCGTCACCATCAGCGGCGCGAAGCCCAGCAGCAGTCCGAGCACGGCGATGGCCTTGATATCCCCTGCTCCCATGAGACGCCTGCGCCACAAGGGCAGGAATGGCGCCGCGACCAAAAAGCCGGCCAGCGCCATCCACCATCCCGACCATCGCGGCGGATAGGCCCAGCCAGGCGCCAGCAAGGCCGCCAGCAGCCATAGCAATTGGCCCGCAAGTCCCGCGATGATCAGCCGGTTGGGGACGCGGCGATAGCGCAGATCGGCGTGGATCAGCGCCAGAATCCAGCATGTGAACAACAGCCACCACAGCACTACCCCTGGATACAAGGCTAAGACCTTCTGAAAAAACGAATGCGACAACGGGCGCGCCGGATCGGCGCGGACTCCTTCAAACAAGTGATGCGATGTTGCGGGCACGCGCCGCGGCGGCAAGCGACTCACCGCCGCCACGGCGCGAACGGGTTGCGGCTCAGGTCGGAGGCGGGGTGGTGGTACCGGTCTTGGCGTTGTCCAGCTTGGTGCCAAGTTCCTCGAACATGCCCTTCAAGGACCCGGTAAACGCCCCCACTGCGACAATGAGGGCGACCGCCACCATTCCCGCGATCAGCCCGTACTCCAGGGCGGTGATGCCGTCTTCGTCATTCCAGAACTGCGCAAGTGTCGCTTTCATGTCGAGCTCCATGGGTCTCGATTGATGACTGGGGCCGTTCTTCAACATTCTTCAAGAAGCAGGGCCCCCTAAAGCCTGGAACTGCCTGCGCGCCGCCGTGATTCCCGCGGCGCGCGTCCAGGGTCCAGCTAACCCGGCCCTGGCGTGGCTCCGGGCAATCTGTCCGGAGCCGCGCCAGGTGCCGATTCAATGATCGAGTCGATGCGCTGCGCCGTGCGCGCGCGAAAGCGTTCGGAAGCGCGCTGCAAATGCCAACGCATGAGGAACAAGGTGACGATCGAGAGCGCGAAAGCGATGTATGGCAGCTTGGCGCCGCCGATATGCAGGCCGACGGCGTCATTCTGGGTCGTGCAGATGACGGCGCCGGCGGCCGCGCCGGTGTAGTGCATGCCGCAAACCGCGATGGCCATCAAAACGGCTGCGCCGATGCGCTGGCGTTCATTCTGGGTATTGAAGGCAAGCCACAAGGCCGCGGTAGCCGCGATGACGGCGATCAGCACCGACAAAACCACCAGCGGCAGGTTCCAGAGCAATACCGCCGGCATGCGCGCCGCGCTCATGCCGACATAATGCATGGAGGCCACGCCAAACCCTGCGGCACAGCCACCGACCAGGCATCGGAGAAAGCTGAAACGTTCGCGGCCGACATACCAGAACGCCCAGCCGGAAAATCCTGCGGCAACCACGAAACTGAGTATCGTCAGGCCGACCTGGTAACCCACTTCAAACGGCAGGTTCTGCGCCAGCATGCCGATGAAATGCATGCTCCAGATACCCACGCCGCCCATCGCCACCGCGCCGATGACGATATAGCCGATGCGGATTTCGCCGTCCTGGGTTTCTGCCCGAATACCGGCTGCGGCCAGCAGGGCCACATACGAACCCAAGGCGGCGATCAGGAACGAAAGCGCCACCAGACCGCCATTGAATGAAAGCGGAACGATATCGCCCGGGCTCATGAATGCCCCGCTTGTGGCGAGCCATGACGGCAATACGCGGCCGTCAGGCAGTTGCAGCAATTCTTGCGGTAATCCCCAGCCATCTTGACCTCCGGGCGGGCCACACATTTTGCGTATTTTTGATACGTATCTTTAGTTTATATATTGCCAAATCATACACATCAGGGTTTTCACTGAATTTCGCTATATTGCGACATAAGATGTGTAACGAACGCTCCTAAGTTTTCGAAAACATTATTAAATCCGGCTGAACGGCGGTTATCTTGACCCGAAAATAGTTTCCGCAGCGGAAGAATATTCCGAAATAATGTCGACGCGATGAGCCGAGGGAGGCGGAATTTGAAATTAATTGTCATTCTGCCGGGATTGCTGGCACCATATGCGCACCGGCAAATGCAACTTTTTCCTAACACTGTTGCAGCCCTTTTCCATCCGATACTCGATCGGGATCAGCTATCCGTTCAGAAGCGCCAGCGGAAATGAGAGACGAAAAAGGCAAGAGACGCATGTTTCCGGCGAGTCCGATTTGCCTCGCCCTCTTGTGCATATTGGCGGCCAGCTCTCAGGCCAGGGCGGAAGGCCCGCTACGCGGCAACCCGGTGGACGCCATGCCGCGGCTGGAGCGTCCGCCCTCGGCAACGCAACCCCCGCCCTACGTCCAGACCGCAACGCCGGAACAACTGGCCTTGCAGGCCCGGCTGGCTCAACGCATCGTGCCGCGCAATTTCGACGTCAGCGGCGTGCGCGCCATTCCATTCGAGGAAGTGTCCGGATTGCTCAGCCCTCTGGCTGGCAAGGAAATCAGCCTGGGCGAGCTGGTCCAGGAAGTCGACAAGATCACGCAGCTCTACCGCGACAAGGGCTTTCCGCTTTCCTTCGCGCTGCTGCAGAACCAGACCTTTGCCAACGGCCTGGTGGTAGTGACAGTGGTCGAGGGCTACATCGCCAACGTGCGGATCGAAGGCGACATCGGCAATGCGCAGGACCGGCTTGAAGCGCTGGCCGCGCCGATGCAGGAAGAAAGGCCGCTCAAGCAGGCCACGCTGGAACGTCAGTTGAACCTGATGCGCACCGTGCCCGGCGTCAAGTTCACGCCCAGCCTGGATTTGCCACGCCGCGCGGACGGCGCGACCGAACTGGTGCTGGCGGCCAGCCGCCAGCCCGTCAGCCTGACCGGCGGCATCGCAGACCTGGGCACCGGCATGCAGCCCATCGTGAACCTGGCGACCAACAGCCTGACGCCCCTGGGCGAGCAAGTGAAGCTGACAGCCTCGGTGCCCTTCAATACCGATGACGTGAAGTACGTGTCGGGTGAAATCCGCGTGCCGATTGGTGCGGACGGCCTGGCGATCAAGATCGACGGCTACCACTACGACGCCCGGCCCCAGGACGACGCGATCGAAATGCTGGGCTTCGAACGCCGCGTGAAGAACGACCGCATCGGGGTTGGCGTGAGCTATCCATTCCTGTTGAACAACACCCGATCGCTGACGGGAACGCTGGGCGTATACGCGGCCAATTCGAAGGACCGGTACGAGGCACACAGCACCGACCGGTGGCTGCAGCAGGATGCGCAGGTGCGTGCGGCGACCGCCGAAATGCGCTACATCCAGGTGTCCGAGACCAAGGCCACCGACGTCACGTTGAGCGTGGCCAAGGGGTTCGACGCGGCGGGGGCAAAGAAGGACATCGCGACCAACTACGGTTATTCCGCCACCCCGCTGCTGGACCTGGACTTCACCCGCTACAACCTCAACGCCAGGCAGACCTTCGTGCTGCCCGCCCAGATCGGCCTGGTTTTCTCGGGGGCGGCGCAGTACTCCAGCAATATCCTGCCGTCGTCCGAACAGATCTCGTACGGTAGCTGGCGCTACGCCATGGGCTATCCGCAGGGCGACCAAAGCGGCGACAAGGGCGTCGGCGTATCGGCGGAAATCAATCGCCGCTTCGGCGTGGGCTGGGAATACCTTTCCAGCGTGCAGCCCTACGCCCTGGTCGACTACGCACGCACTTGGTACAACAACAAGGACCTGCAGACTTTGAACCAGCGGCACCTGTCTTCCGTGGCTCTCGGCTTGCGCTTTACCGACGACAAATACTATCTGTTCGATTTCAACGTGGCCAAGCCGGTGGGATCGGCCACCGTGAACGACAACCGCGACGTGCGCTTCAACGCCAACTATTCGCTGTTTTACGACGCGTTCTAGCCGTCCTGAACAGCGCGCCCGCCAAGCCGATGAACGCCCGCCATGACGGGCGTTTTTTCTTGGGCGACGCCACCGGCGTTACGTAACGCCCGCCGTAACGTTACGTCGGATGGGCGGCTTTCCGTAACATTCGCAGGCTCCTGGCGATCGCAAAAATGAGGATTTTCCAGATTTAAGGAAAACCCTTAATCACCGCCATATCCCATTGATAATGAAGCGATTTATTTCCTCAGAATTTACCGAAGCAGGCGTCTTGAAGCGGGCCTGAAAAATCTTGGCATGGTTTGTGCATGAGGAAGCGTATCGGGTTGTTTCGACGCCTGACTCTTCCAACCAAAGGAGCTCGCCATGCATACCCATTCCGACACGCGCCGCCTGCAACGCGTCCTGACCGCCACCGTCCTTGCCACCGCGCTGGTAAGCGCCCTGGCCGCCTGCGGCGGTGGCGGCGGCGGAAAGAAAACCGCGGGCCTGCCCGGGACGGACATTCCGACCAATCCTGGCGGTGGCGGCCTGGATCCCGGCGGCGGTCTGAACCCCGGCGGCGGCACCAACCCTGGCGGCGGCACCGACCCGGGCGGTGGTACCAATCCCGGTGGCGGGACCAACCCCGGCGGCGGGACCAACCCCGGCGGCACTGACCCCGGAGGCGGCACCGATCCTGGCGGCGGCACCAACCCGCCGCGCGTGAGCGGCCTGCTGGAAACCACGTTGGGCAATACCGGCGCGGCGCTCGACAACACCCTGCCCCTCAATCTGGACACGACCTTGAGCGGCGTGGGCAAGGCGCTGGATCCCACGATCAAGCCGGTCGCCGACACCGTCGTCGGCCTGACCCAGCAGATCGGCGCGACTACCGGTCTGGGGCAGCCGGCCGACGGCATCGTCCGACAGGTAGGCGGCCTGGTCAGCGACCTGGGCGGCAACGTCAAAGGCTCAGGACTGCCCGGAGGCCTGGGTGCCGGCGTGGGCGGCCTCGTGGACGGCCTGGGCAAGACCGTGGCCAGCACAGGCGGCCTGCTGAACGCGAATCCCAACAATCCGAATCCCCTGACGACCGTGCTGGGCAACGCCACCGGCGCGGTAGGCGCCTTGACCGGAGCGCTGTCGGGCCAGGGGGGCCTGTTGCAGCCCATCACCCAGGTGGTGGGCGGAGTGACCGGCGGGGTGCTTGGCGGCCCCACCACCCCGCTGCTCGAGCCCGCGCTGGGCAATGTCGGCAAGACGGTCGACAACGTGCTGCCGCTGGGCCTGCAGCCCGTGCTGGCCGGGGTGGGCGGCGCGCTCGATCCCACCGCCAGTCCGCTGGCCGGCAAGGTCACGGGCCTGACGCAGCAAGTGGGCGATGCAACCAAACTGGGCGCGCCAGTGGCCGGCCTGCTGACCAGTCTGGGTGGCACGGTCACGAATCTGGGCGGCGCGTTGCCGGGCGGCACGCCGGGCTTGAACGGCGTGCTGCAAGGACTTGGCGGCGCTGTCGCCAGCGCGGGCGGTTTGCTGCATGCCACGCCGGGCAACGCCAATCCGCTGGGTTCGACGCTGGCCAACGCCACGGGCGCGGTCGCCTCGCTCACCGGCGGTCTGGGCCTGGGCGGAGTAACGGGCGGCTTGACCGGCGGCGCCAACGGCACGGGTGGCCTGCTGGCGCCCGTGACGGGTCTGCTGGGTGGCGTAACCGGAGCCGTGGGCGGCGCGACTGGCGGCGCCAATGGTGGTCTGCTGGCTCCGGTGACAGGCCTGCTCGGCGGCGTGACCGGCGCCGTCGGCGGTACGGCTGGCGGTGCGGCGGGAGGCGCTGCTGGCGGCGGACTGCTGGGCGGACTGCTCGGCGGCCTGGCCGGCAAGAAGTAATCCATCGCAACCGCCAGGAACCCACATCATGCTGCAACAACAGACCTACTTTCACCACGAGCATGTGACCGGCATGGCTGAATCAGCAGTAAGCAACCGGCGGTCCGGCATGCTGGACGAAATCGTCCTGCTGCTGGGCCGGCAGTTCGCCGCCTACAACGCGGCATGCCAGTCGGCCCTGGCGGAGAAGCTGGGCATTCCCCTGGCGGATCTGAAGGCGCTGGAGCTGGTCATGGAGTTCGATGCCCTTCCAACCGGCCATCTGGCCCAGTTGATGGGCATCAGCTCCGGCGGCGCGACCGCCTTGATCAACCGGCTGGAGGCGGCCGGTTATGTCCAGCGCGGCCGCCACCCGCTGGACCGCCGGATGATCGTGATCCGGCCGGTCGAGGAATCGTGCCAGGCGCTGGCGCAGGAACGGCAGTGGATCGCCGAGGCCATCGCCACGACGGCGCGCGGGTATGACACCGCGGAACTGGAGGCAGTGCATGCGTTCCTGACGCGTTGCGGCCGCAACCTGAAGCGCGACACCCTGGCCTGGCTGGAGACAGGCAGCGCGCATCAGGCCGGGTAGCAAGACGGCGGGGGCCTCTGCCCCCGCTGCTTCGAACGCCGGATCAGGCCGCTTCGCGCGGCCCGAAGTGCAGGCGCGGCACCGCGGCCAGCAACCTGCGCGTCATGTCCTGGCGCGGTTCGTGCAGAACCGCATCGGCCTGTCCCAATTCGATGATGCGCCCGCCGTCCATGACGGCGATGCGGTCCGCCAGATATTCGACCACGCCGAAGTTGTGCGTGATGAACAGGTAGGCGATGCCCAACTCTGCCTGCAGCTCGCGCAGCAGGTCCAGGATCTGGGCCTGCACGGAAACGTCCAGCGCCGATGTGGGCTCATCGCAGATCAACACTTTGGGCTCGACCGCCAGCGCCCGCGCAATGGCGATCCGTTGACGCTGGCCGCCCGAGAATTCATGCGGATAGCGCGCCAGGGTATTGGACGGCAGGCCCACACGCTCGATCAGCCTTGCGGCGTGCGTGCGGCGCGATTCCTTGTCCATGCCGCTGCGCAGGGACGCCAGCCCCTCATCCAGGATGTCGCCCACCCGCATGCGCGGGTCGAGCGAGGCATAGGGATCCTGGAACACGATCTGGATGTCCTGCCTCAGGCGCTGCAGCGTGCGCCGGTCCGCGGACAGCACGTCCTGCCCTTGCAGCATGGCCCGGCCTGAAACGCGTGCGCCGTCGATCAGGCGCAGCAGCGCCTTGCCCGTGGTGGTCTTGCCGCAGCCGGACTCGCCCAGCAAGGCCAGCGTCTCGCCCGCCTTCAGGGTGAAGGTCACGCCATCCACGGCCTTGACCCAGCTTGCGATGCGCCGCAGCGGCCCCTTGCGCACGGGGTAATGGACCTTCAGGTCCTGCACGTCCAGCACCACTGCCGCTTCGCCCGCCTGGGCGCTGGCGGCCAGCCGGGCCTCGTCGCGCGCCATGGCCTCGCGGCCGCTTGCCGTGAGCGGCGTGCCGCGCTTTTCAAACGTGGGGATCGCTTCGAACAACTGCCGCGCATAGGGATGTTTGGGTGCGCGGAAGAATTCCTCGGCGTCGGCGCTTTCAACGATCTCGCCGCCGCGCATCAGCGCCACATGATGGGCGACGTTCTTCACCACCGCGAGGTCGTGGGTGATCAGCAGCACCGCCATGCCCATTTCCCGCTGGATGTCGGCCAGCAGGTCCAGCACCTGCGCCTGCACCGTCACGTCCAGCGCGGTGGTGGGCTCGTCGGCGATGAGCAGCACGGGCTCGGCCGCCAGCGCGATGGCGATCATGACGCGCTGCTTCTGGCCGCCCGAGAACTGGAAGGGATAGTCGTCGATGCGCCGCTCGGGCTCCGGGATGCCTACCCGCCGCAGCCAGTCCACGGCTCGGGCGCGCGCCGCCGCGCCACGCAAGGGAGTATGGGCGATCAGCGTTTCGATGATCTGGTCGCCCACCCGCATGACCGGGTTCAGGCTGGTGGACGGCTCCTGGAAGATGATGCCGATGCGCCCGCCGCGCACGCCGCGCATGGCGCTTTCCGGCAGGCGGTTGAGGTCTTCTCCGTCCAGGTCGATCTGTCCGCCCACGATGCGGCCGGCGTCGGGCAGCAGGCGCAGGAGCGCCAGCGCCGTCATGCTCTTGCCGCACCCCGATTCGCCGACCAGCGCAAAGGTCTGGCGCCTGGAGATCGCCAGCTGCAGGCGCTTGACCGCATGCGTCATGCCGCTTTCGCCGGCGATATCGACGTCCAGGCCGTGCACTTCAAGCAAGGGAGCCTGGCTCATGGCGCATCTCCCGGACGGGACTGGCGCGTATCGGTCGCCAGGGCCGTACGCGGTGCGCGGCCGAACAGGCCGAACCGCGCCATGCGGCCAGGCTTGTAGCGGCGCGTACGCGGATCGAAGGCATCGCGCACCGCGTCGGCGAACAGGTTGGCGGCCAGCACCAGCGCCAGCATGAACAGGAATGCGGTCAAGAGGTTCCACCAGATCATCGGGTCTCGGGACATTTCCAGACGGGCGCCATCGATCATGGAGCCGAAGGAGTTCATGCTGGGATCCACGCCTATGCCCAGATAGGACAGCACCGCCTCGTACAGGACCAGGCCGGAAAATTCCAGCACCACGGTAATCAGGACCAGATGCGCCACATTGGGCAGCAGATGGCGGGTCATGATGCGCCAGTGCGAGACACCGAAGGCCCGCGCCGCCTGCACGTATTCCAGCTCGCGCAGCTTGAGGGTTTCGGCGCGCAGCAGGCGGCACAGCCCGGCCCAGCCCGTGAAACCCAGGATCATGCAGAGCAGGAACAGCCGCAGGTCGGCGCGCGCGGCCGAGGTGTCGAACAGGTCGGCGTGATTGTCGATGTACACCTGCATCATCAACGCGCAGGCGGCCACGAGCAGCACGCCTGGAATCGAGGTGATGGTGGTGTAGAGATACTGGATGCCGTCGTCGACCTTGCCCTTGAAATAACCGGCGGCGATGCCGAAGACGATGGCCGGCGGCAGCATGGCTATGGTGGTGAGGCTGCCGATGACCAGCGCGGTGCGGATGCTCTTGAGCGCCTGCCACAACACGTCGTTGCCGATGCGGTCGGTGCCCAGCGCGTGATAGCCGCTGGACAGGCCGGCCAGGGCGCCCGCCGTCAGGCACAGCAGCGTGAAGGTGACGGCCATGGCGCGCCAGGGCACGTCCGAAGCCGCCTCCTCGGCGGCCCTTGCGGCGCGCCGCCTGGCCAAGCCCGCATACATCAGCCCGATCACGACGGCGGACACCGCAAGCCCTGCGGCCAGGCCCAGCCCTAGCCGCTTGGCGACATCGCCCAGGTGGTCGCGATCGGCGTCTTCCAGATGCACGCCCGCCCCTCGCAGCCGGGGAAAGTCGCGCACCGGCTTGTCGTTGACGAGCATGGTTTCCTTGGTGAACTGCCGTATCGCCAAGGGCTCGGAATAGGTCTTTTCCGGCGTCGTCAGCACCGAGCCGGTGAGCAGCCCGTCCAGCGCCGAGCGCACCGCGGGCGCATAGGCCGGCGGTGCGTCGGCGGCCGCGCCGGGGGCCGGCGGCAGCAGCGGCCGGTAATGCACCGAGTCCAGCAGACCCACCACCACGAACGCGGCCAGAATCACCGCCGAGCACATGGCGGGCGTGTCGCGCGCCACGCGCGCCCAGGTCGCGCGCAGGTTCGGGCTGCGCCGCACATGCCAGACATAGGCCAGCGCGCCCAGCACCATGAGCCACAGCGCGATATCGGTCCAGAGGAAGACGAACTTGGGCATGGCGGCTACTCGAATCGGACGCGGGGGTCGGCCAGCGTGTAGGAAATGTCGGCCAGGATCAGCCCCACGATATAGAGGGCGGCGCCCAGGAACACCATGGCGCGCACGATGGAGAAGTCCTGCGCGTTGATGGCGTCGATGGTGTAGCTGCCCAGGCCGGGAATGCCGAAGAAGGACTCCGCGATCAGGCTGCCCATGAAGAGCAGCGGCAGCGCGGCCACCGTGCTGGTCAGGATGGGCAGCATGGCGTTGCGCAGCACGTGCCGGAACAGCACGATGCGTTCAGCCAGGCCCTTGGAGCGTGCGGTGCGCACATAGTCCTTGCCGATCTCCTCCAGGAACAGGGTGCGGTAGAAGCGCGCCTCCGGACCCAGCCGCGACACGATCGCGACCAGTACCGGCAGCGCCAGGAACTTGACCACGTCCAGCCCGCCCGAAAAGCCCGAGAACGGCACCAGCCGCAGCAGCTTCGCAAAGACCCATTGGCCGGCGATGATGTAGAACAGGCTGGAGATGGACAGCAGCAGCACGCAGACCACCACGCCCCAGAAATCGAGCCGCGTGGCGCGGAAATACACCAGCGTCAGGGAAAAGACAATGCTGACGAAGAGCCCCAGGAAAAACGTAGGCACCGCCAGCGCCAGGCTGGGGCCCATGCGCGTCTTGATCTCGCGGCCGATGTCGCGTCCGCCGTCCGACGCGCCGAAGTCCATGACCAGCAAGGGCACCGAACGCTGGTAGAACACCGTGTCGGTCAGCTGCGCCGCGCCTTGCGCCTTGGCGTTGAAGAACAGCGGTTTGTCGTAGCCGCGCTCGACCTTCCATTTCTCCACGGCTTCCTGGTTGGCGCGCTGCCCGCCGATGGCCAGCCGCGCCATGTCGTCGGGCGTATTCACGGCGAAGAACAGGATGAAGGTGAAAAGATTCACGCCGATCAGGATCAGCACGCCGTACAGCAACCGGCGGATCACGTAGCCGATCATGATTGATGCTCCTTGCCCAGGGCCGGCGCGAATGCCGTCTGCCGTTCACGCCGCTTCAGCGCCACATACGACGGCCATATCGCCAGCGCCAGCAACAGCGCGAACAGGCCTATGGGCCACCACCTCGGATAGTTCCACTCGTCGATCTTCTGCTGCCGCAGGACCGGGTCTATCTTCATGTACTGCAGCGTATTGCGTACCATCTGGGTCGGCTTGGCATTGCCGACCCATTGCTGGTAGGCGCCGCCCGACATCGGAAAATAGCCGAACATCCAGGGCGCGTCGCGCTGCACGATGGCGGTCATCTTGGCGATGAGCTGTTCCTTTTCAGGGCCATCGTCCAGGAACTTCATCTGCTCGAAGAGGCGGTCGTATTCGGGGCTGGCGTAGTTGGCCGCGTTCTCGCCGCCGCCCTTGGCCTTGGCGTTGGGACCGTACAGCAGGAACAGGAAGTTCTCGGCGTCGGGATAGTCGGCGTTCCAGCCCCACAGGAAGATCTGCGCGGACCCGCGCATCATCTTGTCCTGGAAGCGGTTGTAGTCGGTGGCGCGCACGTCCAGCTGCACGCCGATCTTGGCCATCTGGCGCCGCATCCAGTCGAACTGCGGATTGGAGCCGCCGCCCTGCATCGAGTCGTAATAGAGCACCAGCGGCGCGCCGGTCTTGGCGTTGCGGCCGTCTGGGTAGCCGGCTTCGGCCAGCAGGCGGCGGGCCACGTCCACGGACTTGCGCACGGGCTTGCCGTCGACCAGGTTGTAGACCACCGGGTTCACGCCCTCGGGCGGTTCGCGGTAGCCGAGCACGCCCGGCGGCACCGGGCCGTAGGCCACTGAAGCCTGGCTGTTTTCGAACACCGCGACGTACTCTTCCCAGTCGAAGGCGATGCTGATGGCCTGGCGCAGCTTGCGGTTCCGTTCTTCCTGCTCCGGCGTGTCGCCCTTGCCCACCACCGGGTCCAGCCAGTTGAAGCCCATGTACCAGTTGGCGGTCTCGACGGTCGTGGGCAGCTTGATGCCGTGTTCGTTGTACAGGCGCGCCTTGTCCTGGCTGTCGCCCGCCGCGACCAGCATGGCCACGCCGTACTCGCCGCGCTCGATCTGCGGCACGTCGTAATAGCCCTGCAGGAACTTGCCGGTCAGCGGGATGGCTTCCTTTTCAACGCTGAATTCCGCGCGGTCGATGAAGGGCGTGGGCTTGCCGCAGTCGGCCAGCAGCCCCGCGGCCGCGTCGCCGGGCTCGCCTTCGCAGGGATAGGGTTCGCCGTGGAAGTTGGGGTTGCGGCCCAGCACGTGGCGGCGGTTCTGCAGCGACTCCACCAGCATGTAGGGGCCGGTGCCGACTGGCCAGGTATTGAACGACAGGTCGTGCGCCGCCATGCCGGGCTGGCTGTAGAAGCGGTCCGCCTCCCAGGGGATGGGCGCGGTGAAGGTCATGGCCAGCCAGTACTTGAACTGCGGGTACTTGCCGTTCACGCGGATGCGCAGCGTGTGCGGATCCAGCGCCTGCACGCCCGTAAAGCCGTCGGCCTCGCGCAGGTCCAGCCAGGGCGCACCGGCACCGCCCGGCATGTCTTGCCGCAGCGCCTGGTCGCGCTGGCGCAACCGGTCCGCATACTCCTTCAGGCCCGTCACGTGCTCGGTCATGAGGCTGGAAATCGGCGACACCACGCGCGGGCTGACCAGGCGCCGGAACGCGTAGACGTAATCGTCGGCCGTCAGTTCGCGCGTGCCGGTGCGCGGGAAATCGGGAATGTAGAACTTGTCGTCCAGTTCGCCCGGCGCCAGCGGAAAGTAGTCGTAGCTGCCATCGGTCTTGCGGGCGAATGCCGGGTGCGGCGCGTAGCGCGCCCCCGGCCGGATCTTGATGTCGTAGATGCTTTGCGCGATCTGCTCGCCGGGCGCGTCGGCGGGCAGCGTATTGCCCTGCGCATCCAGGTAGACGGGCGGGTCGATCGACGCCGCCGCGCGCGGCACCAGCTCGTAGGGCCGCTTCAGGTAGTGGTAGCCGTACAGCGTCTCATAGATGTTGTACGTATAAGGGGTCTCGTCGCCGGAATAAGAGCTGGCCGGATCCAGGTACTTCGGAGATCGCTTGACGAAGGCGGAAAACAGCGTGTTCTGGCTTTCGGCGCCGGACGGATAGGGGCTGTTGATGGGGCTTTCTTGCGAGCAGCCCGCCAACGCCAGCGACAGCAGCATGGCCGCCGCCCAGAGCCGCTTCAATGCACGCATGGAAACCTTCCCTTCGAATCGTTGCGACAGAGGATAGCAAACACGGGCCGGGGACCATACCCAGGCATCCCCCAGGGCTGGCGGCGCTCGGGCGCGGCGTTCCGGGCCGGCCAGCGCGGGTTCAGCCGCACTGGCGCTGCCGCCAGCAGTCGTAGCGCCACTTCCAGGGTTGCATGGCGCCGGGCTGCGCCCACAGGCCGCGCCCGGCCGCCTTGGCCTGGCGCTGCAGGTCCGGCATGGCCTTGTCGCGCAGGTAGTCGCCCTGGCGCGCCGTATAGGCCCAGGCGTAGCCGGCCTCCACCTGCAGTCGGTTGGCCGAACGGCCGTCATCCAGGATCAGGGCGCAGACTTCCCGGCCGTACTGGTCCTTCTCGTAGCATTGCGCGCTTAGCGTCTTGCCCGCGACCAGGCCGGCCAGGTTCTTGCGCGCGGCCTCGGCATAGGGTTGCCCGGGCTGGTCGGACCCGTGGCCCTCTTCGGGCGCATCGATACTGTCCATGCGGATGCGGTGCTGACCGTCGGACGCGCGCAGCGTCACGGTGTCGCCGTCGGCCACGTTGACGATCATGCCGGTAAGCGTATAGCTGCCCTGCGGAATGCCGCCAGCCAGCGTCGCGCCGGGCCGGCCCTGGGCTGAAGGCGCCTGCCGTTCAGCTCGGTCCTGCCCCTCTCTTCCCGAAGGCTGCAGCCAGTTGACGATGGCGCCTGCCGCCGCAAGGATCACGGCGACGATCAGGGCGGTCAGCTTGCTGCCGCCGCGTAAAGGGGATTTGCCACGCACCAGCCAGGCTCCAGGAAGGAAAACGCAGGCAGTTTGCCATAAAGGCGAGGCGTGGAGTCGCCCGCTACAGCCACCCCGACTTGCGGAAGCGCCAATACAGGACCGAACAGATCGACACGATGACACCCAGCGTGATCGGATAGCCCCAGGGCGATTTCAGTTCGGGCATGAATTCAAAGTTCATGCCGTAGATGCCGGCAATGGCCGTGGGCACCGCCAGGATGGCGGCCCAGGACGCCAGCTTGCGGGTGGTGTCGTTCTGCGCGGCCTGGCCTATCATCAGGCTGGCTTCAAAGGCGAAGGCCAGGGATTCGCGCAGCGAGTTGAAAAGTTCATCCACGCGCAGCACGCGGTCGGCGACCTCGCCGAAATACGGACGGGCATGCTCGTCCACCGCGGACATCTCGACCCGCGCCAGGCGTCGGCAGATTTCGGCCAGCGGCGACACCACGGTATGGATGCGCAGCAGGTCGCGGCGCTGCCGGTACAGCCTGCGGATGTCCGAGTCCTTGGCGCCTCGGATCAGCAGCTTCTGTTCGGCGCCTTCGACCACGGATTCGATCTTGCCGGCGGCGGCTACATAGCGATCCACCAGCCAGTCCAGCAGTTCGGAAGCCACATAATCGCTGCCGCGCTTGAGCAGGTCGGGCGAGGCTTCCAGCCGTTCGCGCAAGGGGCTATGGCCGGCGGTGGCGCCGCGCCGCACCGTGACCAAAAAGCCATCGCCGATCAGGAACTGGGTCTCGCCGAAGATGGGGCGCTCGGCCTCGACCTCGACCGTGATGGCGACGATGAGGATCATGTTGCCGTAGTCGATGATCTTCGGCCGCCGGTGGGATTCCAGCATTTCTTCCTGGTTCTTGTCGCAGGCGCCGAGTTCGCTGGCGACCTTCGCCAGCACTTCCGGGCGCGGATTGCGCAGGCCGATCCACAGCATGCCGTGGTCCTGGCTGACGTACTGGGCGACTTCGTCGATGGGAACCTCGCGTTCCCGCCGTCCGTTCACATAGGCGATCGATGCGACGACCTCTCGTTTCGAGTCGTCGGCGGTATGTTCTTCAGTAGACATAAACACCCTTTTGCAATGCGATCCCTGCCGGACAGCTTATGCGTATCGGCCGATGATAGCCCAGCCTACGAGAACAGGTTCCGCACCCGCTTGGCCACGTCCACGCTGGGCGCTTGAGGCTCCTTCGGCGCGGCGCGCCCGGCGGGCAGGTCCGGCAGCTTGGGCAAGTGATCGAACAGCGGCAGCATCGCATTGGTGATGTAGCGCGTGCGCGATCCATAGACGTGCCGGTCGCCCATGCCGGTCTGCTGGTGCACGTAGAAGCGCTGCGGCACGATGAGCTGCAGGCGTTCCTTGGCGCGTGTCATCGCCACATACAACAGGCGGCGCTCTTCCTCGATTTCCTCGGCCGTGCCGGTGCTCATGTCCGACGGGATGCAGCCGTCCACCACGTTCAGGACATAGACCGCCTTCCATTCCTGTCCCTTGGCGGAATGGATGGTGGACAGGATCATGTAGTCCTCGTCGCGATGCGGCGCCCCGGACTCGTCGCTGGTGGCGTCCGGCGGATCCAGCGTCAGTTCGGTCAGGAAGCGTTCGCGCGAGCCGTAGCCCGCGGCGATGCGCACCAACTGGTCCAGGTCGGCGCGGCGCACGCGCGCATCGTCATACAAGCGTTCCAGCTGCGCGCCATACCAGCGCAGGGCCAGGTCCACGTCGGCGGGCCATTTCAGCGCGGGGTCGCACAAGGCCGCATACGTATCGGCGAAAGCGCCCCACTCTTCCTGCGCCGCCGCGCCCGGCTTGAATTCGCGCAGCGCGCGCAGCGGTTCGGCGGAGGCGGACATGGCGTCCATCAGCTTGCCCGCCGTGGCCGGGCCGATGCCGGGCAGCAACTGCGCCACGCGAAAGCCCGCCATGCGGCCGCGCGGATTCTCCGCCCAGCGCAATAGCGACAACAGGTCCTTCACGTGCGCGGCCTCCAGGAAGCGCAGCCCGCCGAACTTCACGAAGGGAATGTTGCGGCGGGTCAGTTCAAGTTCCAGCGCGGCGCTGTGGCTGGCGGTGCGGAACAGCGCCGCCTGCGACTTGAGCGTGGCCCCGCCTTCGCGCTGCGCCAGCACCTGGTCGGCCACCCAGCGCGCCTGGCCGGCTTCGTCGCTGACCGTCACCAGTTCGGGCAGCTGGGACGACTGGCGATCGGTCCACAGGTCCTTGGCGTAACGTTCCGTGGCCAGGCCGATCACGGCATTGGACGCGTTCAGGATGGGCTGGGTGGAACGGTAGTTGCGGTCCAGCGTGATGACCCTGGCCGGGTTGGGAAACTGGTTCGGAAAGTCCAGGATGTTGCGCACCGTGGCCGCGCGGAACGAATAGATGGATTGGGCATCGTCGCCCACCACCGTCAGGCCGCGGCCGTCGGGCTTCATCGCCAGCAGGATGGCGGATTGCAAGCGGTTGGTGTCCTGGTATTCGTCCACCAGTACGTGGTCGAAGCGCGCGCCCACGTCGGCCGCGATGCCGGGGTCGCCCATCATCTCGGCCCAGTACAGCAGCAGGTCGTCGTAGTCCAGCACCTGCTGGTCCTGCTTGGCCGCGACGTAGGCGCGGAACAGGTTCTTGAGTTCGTCTTCCCATTGGGCGCACCAGGGGAAGGAGGTCTTCAGCACGTCGGCCACCGGGGTCTGGCTGTTGACCACGCGCGAATAGATGGCGAGGCAGGTGCCCTTGAGCGGAAAGCGCGACTTGGTGGACGACAGGCCCAGTTCGTGGCGCACCATGCCCATCAGGTCCTCGGCGTCGCCGCGGTCGTGGATGGTGAAGGCCTCGGACAGGCCGATGCGTTGCGCGCAATCGCGCAGCAGGCGCGCGCCGATGGCGTGGAAGGTGCCGGCCCAGGGCAGCGACGGCGCCTGCTGCGTGGCGCGCAGCCTCATCACCCGCTGCAGCACCGAGCCCACGCGCCGCTCCATTTCCAGCGCCGCGCGGCGCGAGAAGGTCAACAGCAGCATGCGCTGGGGATCGGCGCCGGTCAGGATCAGGTGCGCGACCCGGTGGGCCAGCGTATTGGTCTTGCCCGAGCCTGCCCCGGCGATCACCAGCAGGGGGCCGTCGTCTCCCGGCGCGCCGGCCACGCCGAATTCGGCGGCCTCGCGTTGGGCGGGGTTGAGATCGGCCAGGGGATCGGGGCGTTCGGCGGACGGGTTGGACGTATCGGTTTGGTCGGACATGGGGCGGGGCCGCAGCAAGGCAGCCGCTGAAAACGGCGAGCCCGGACATTGCCGGGCTTCGGATGAACACTGTATATTTATACAGAATTTTTTCAATAAAGTCTGATTCGCCTGTGGCCATGCGCCTCTTGACCGGCACCGCCTCCTGGACCGATCCCACCCTGCTGGCCTGCGGCCGCTTCTACCCGCCCGAGGTCCGCAGCGCCGAAGCGCGGCTGCGCTTCTATGCCTCGCGCTTTCCCATGGCCGAGGTCGATTCCAGCTATTACGCCATGCCCACGGCCGAAAACGCCTACTTGTGGGCGCAGCGCACGCCGGACGATTTCGTCTTCAACATCAAGGCCTTCCGGCTGTTCACCGGCCATCAGACGCCGCTATCCGCGCTGCCCGCGGACATCCGGCG
Organism: Achromobacter sp. K91; assembly: GCF_003576205.1. Taxonomy (NCBI): domain Bacteria; kingdom Pseudomonadati; phylum Pseudomonadota; class Betaproteobacteria; order Burkholderiales; family Alcaligenaceae; genus Achromobacter; species Achromobacter sp. K91. Next base: position 229,309 of record NZ_QWFB01000027.1, read on the forward strand.
CGAACTGCCCGATTGGCCGGAACCCGTCATTTACCACGACCGCATGCCCGCCGACCTGCGCGATGAACTCTGGCGCCGCTACCAGCTTGCGCTGGAACCCTTGCGCATGACGGGCAAGCTGGGCGCGGTGCATTTCCAGTTTCCGCCCTGGATCCGGCGCGACGCGCGCGGCCGGGCGCGGGTGGCCGACTGCGCGCGTCGCATGGAAGAACACCTGGTGTCGGTGGAATTCCGCCACCGCAGCTGGTTCGAGTCGCCCTCCGCCACCACGGACACCCTGGCCTTCGAACGCGATCTCGGCGTGGTCCATACGGTGGTCGATAGCCCCCAAGGCTTCGACAACACCGTGCCCGCGGTCTGGGAGTGCACCCATCCGGAGCTGACGCTGCTGCGCCTGCACGGACGCAATACGGCCGCCTGGAACGTGTCCGGCGCCGCGTCCTCGGGCCGCTTCCAATACGAATACTCGGAACAGGAGCTGGCCGAACTGGCCGAGCGCTTCGCGCGGCTGGCGGCGCAAAGCGCCCAGGCGCACGCGGTGTTCAACACCAACTTCGAAGACCAGGGCATGCGCAACGCCGCGGCCTTCGCGGCGGCGCTAGCGCCCGCCTGACGCCGCCAGCGCGACGGACGCGCGCGCCACTTCGTTCAGGCTGTCCAGCAGCACCTCGAATTTGCGCGCAATGTCGTGCTCCGGCACGCAGGCATAGCCCAGCAGCAGGCCCGGCCGGCGGCCCTCGTCGTTGACGTAGTAGCGCGACAGCGCGCGCGTAAGCACGCCCTTGCTGCGCGCCACATCCACCACGCGCAGATCGTCCATGTCCTCGGGCAGCGTCAGCACCAGATGCAGCCCCGCCATGCTGGCGTCGCGATGCAGCCAATCCGGCCCCAGCCTGCGTTCAATCAGATTGACCAGCATGGCGCGGCGGCGTCCGTACAGCATGCGCATGCGGCGGATGTGGGCGGCGTAGTGGCCTTCCGAGATGAACGTGGCCAGGGCCGCGTGCGTCATCAGGTGGCCCTCGCGGTAGAGCTCGGCGTGCGCTGCCTGGAACGCGGCGGTCAGGGTCTTGGGCAGCACCAGGTAGCCCACGCGCAGGCCCGGATACAAGGTCTTGCTGAAGGTTCCCATGTAGATCACGGGCGCGTCGGGTTCCAAGCCCAACAGCGAAGCGATGGGCCGGCCGGAGAAGCGGAATTCGCTGTCGTAGTCGTCTTCGATGATCCAGCTGCCGCTTTGCCGCGCCACCGCCAGCAACTGGCGCCGGCGCGTCAGCGACATGACCGGCCCCAGCGGATACTGGTGCGAGGGCGTGACGAAGATGAAGCGCGGCGGCGTGCCCACGGTCTCCGGCAGGCGCATGCCCTCCTCGTCCACCGGCAGGTGCACGGTGTGCAGGCCGTTGGCCTGCAGCACGGTGCGCGCGCCCCAGTAGCCAGGATCCTCGACCCAGGCGGTCTCGCCGGCTTCGCCAAGGATGCGGGTGGTCAGGTCGATGGCCTGGTGCGAACCTTCGGTGATGATGATCTGCTCGGGATCGCAATCGATCGAGCGCGTCAGCGCCAGATGCTGCGCCAGCGCCTCGCGCAGGGCCGGCAGCCCGCCGCCGTAGGCGTAGGTCAGCAGGTCGGGCGAGGGATTGCGCCACAGGGCGCTGAAAATGCGGCCGAACTTCTTGTGCGGGAATTCGGTCAGGTCTGGCACGCCGGGCATGAAGGCGCCCCACTGGTAGGGCGAGGCCGAGACGCCGTCGACGATGGCGGCGCCGCGCGGCGACAGCGCCGGGCGCGGCTGCGCGGGCGGCGGCTGGCGCTTGCGCCGGCCGCTGGCCAGGTAGGAATCCGGCACCGAGGCGTTGACGAAGGTGCCGTTGCCCTGGCGACTGCGGGTGTAGCCTTCAGCCAGCAGTTGGCTATAGACGTGGACCACGGTGTTGCGGGCGATGCCGAGCTCTGCCGCCAGGTCGCGCGAGGCGGGCAGGCGCGAGTCCGCGGCAATGGCTCCATCCAGGATGGCTTCGCGGATGCCGCGGTACAGCCGCTTGTTCATGGGCTCGCTGGAGCCGTCCGCCAGCCGCAGCTGCAGCAAGTCACCGACTATGGACCGCAATTGGTTCTACCCGATTTATAAAAGTGGTTCCCACAAATGGGGCCATCGTAGCATTAAATAAGGTTTTCCCGCCCCATCATGCTCGCAGAGGCTGAGATGAAGAATCAGGACCTGAATACCCGCCGTTCCCTGGCCACGCCCCGCGGCGTCGGCGTCATGTGCGACTTCTACGCGGTGCGCGCCGAAAACGCCACCCTGTGGGACGCCAATGGCAAGGAATATATCGATTTCGCAGGCGGCATCGCCGTCCTGAACACGGGCCACCTGCACCCGAAGATCAAGGCCGCGGTCTCCGCGCAGCTGGACAACTTCACGCACACGGCCTACCAGATCGTGCCGTACGAAGGCTATGTCTCGCTGGCCGAGCGCATCAACCGCCTCGCCCCCATCGACGGCCTGAAGAAGAGCGCCTTCTTCACCACCGGCGTCGAAGCCGTCGAAAACGCCATCAAGATCGCGCGCTCGGCCACCGGCCGCTCGGGCGTCATCGCCTTCTCGGGTTCGTTCCACGGCCGCACCATGCTGGGCATGGCGCTGACCGGCAAGGTCGCCCCGTACAAGCTGTCTTTCGGTCCGATGCCGGGCGACATCTATCACGTGCCCTTCCCCAACGCCACCCAGTCCATCACCGTGGCGGACTCGCTCAAGGGGCTGGACCTGCTGTTCAAGTGCGACATCGATCCCAAGCGCGTCGCGGCCATCATTCTGGAACCTGTCCAGGGCGAAGGCGGCTTCAACATCACCCCGCCGGAACTGATGACGGCGCTGCGCAAGATCTGCGACGAACACGGCATCCTGCTGATCGCCGACGAAGTCCAGACCGGCTTCGGCCGCACCGGCAAGCTGTTCGCCATGGAGCACCACTCGATCCAGGCCGACCTGATCACCATGGCCAAGAGCCTGGGCGGCGGCTTCCCGATCTCGGGCGTGGTCGGCCGCGCCGACGTCATGGACGCGCCTGCCGCCGGCGGCCTGGGCGGCACCTACGCCGGCAACCCGCTGGCGGTTGCCGCGGCGCATGCCGTGCTGGACGTGATCGCCGAGGAAAAGCTGTGCGAACGCGCCGTCACCCTGGGCGACAAGCTGCGCGCGCACCTGGAAGGCCTGCGCGCCAAGGTGCCGGGCATCGCCGACGTGCGCGGCCTGGGCTCCATGGTCGCCCTGGAACTGAACGATCCCGCCACCGGCAAGCCGGACGCGGAAGCGGTCAAGCGTGTGCAAGCCCGCGCCATCGAAAAGGGCCTGATTTTGCTAAGCTGCGGTGTGTACGGCAACGTCCTGCGCTTCCTGTACCCCTTGACCATCCCCGACGCCCAGTTCGATCGCGCGCTGGCCATCCTGTCCGAGGCGCTCGCCGCCTGACGCACAGGACCTGAACTACCGGTATTCCGGCGGGCAGGCACAAGTTTTGCGGGCGTAGCGGATCTGCCGCCACGCCCGCAAGCGTTTCCTGGCCCACCGCTTCCCTTCAAGGAGACTCCAACAATGACCGCACTGACCCATCCCCTGGCGCGCCCCGATCTGCTGCGCGACGCCTGCTACATCGACGGCAAGTGGGTAGCCGCCGGCAACGGCCCGTCCATCCCCGTGGACAATCCCTCCACCGGCAAGACCATCGTGTCCGTGCCCAAGCTGGGCCGCAAGGAAGCCGAACAAGCCATCGCCAGCGCCGAGGCCGCCCTGCCCGCCTGGAGCGCCAAGACCGGCAAGGAACGCGCCGCGATCCTGCTGAAGTGGGCCCAGCTCATGATGCAGAACCAGCAGGACCTGGCCGCCATCATGACGTCCGAACAGGGCAAGCCCGTGACCGAAGCCGCCGGCGAAATCGCCTATGCCGCCTCGTTCCTGGAGTGGTTCGGCGAAGAAGCCAAGCGCATCGACGGCGACATCCTGCAAAGCCCCAAGGCCGGCCAGCGCCTGATGGCGCTCAAGCAGCCCATCGGCGTCACCGCCGCCATCACGCCGTGGAACTTCCCGGCCGCCATGATCACCCGCAAGGTCGGCCCGGCCCTGGCCGCCGGCTGCACCATGGTGGTCAAGCCCGCGCAACAGACCCCGCTGACCGCGCTGGCACTGGCCGTGCTGGCTGAAGAAGCCGGCGTGCCCGCTGGCGTGTTCCATGTCATCACCGGCAGCTCGCGCGAAATCGGCGCGGCCCTGTGCGAAAGCGACGTGGTGCGCAAGCTGAGCTTCACCGGCTCCACCGAAGTCGGCCGCACGCTGATGGAGCAATGCGCGCCCACCATCAAGAAGCTGTCGCTGGAGCTGGGCGGCAACGCGCCCTTCATCGTGTTCGACGACGCCGACCTGGACCGCGCGGTCGACGGCATCCTGGCTTCCAAGTACCGCAATGCCGGCCAGACCTGCGTCTGCGCCAACCGCATCTACGTGCAGGCCGGCGTGTACGAAGAAATCGCCAAGCGCCTGGTCGCCAAGGTCGAAGCCATGAAGGTCGGCGACGGCTTCGCCGACGGCGTGACCCAGGGTCCGCTGATCGACAGCAGCGCCGTGGAAAAGGTGCAGGAGCACATCGCCGACGCGATCGCGCACGGCGCCAAGGTCATCGCCGGCGGCAAGCCCCACGCGCTGGGCGGCACCTTCTTCGAACCGACCGTGGTGCGCGACGTGACCCAGTCAATGCGCTTCGCGACCGAAGAAACCTTCGGCCCGGTGGCCCCGCTGTTCCGCTTCGAAACCGAAGCGGAAGTCATCGGCATGGCCAACGACACCATCTTCGGCCTGGCCGCCTACTTCTTCACCCGCGACTACGCCCGCATCTGGCGCGTGTCCGAAGCGCTGGAGTACGGCATCGTCGGCATCAACACCGGCATCATCTCCAATGAAGTCGGCCCGTTCGGCGGCGTCAAGCAATCCGGCCTGGGCCGCGAAGGCTCGAAGTACGGCATCGAAGAGTACCTGGAGATCAAGTACCTCTGCGTGGACCTGGGCGCCTGACGGCCCCTTGCGCGCCGCGGCCCCCGCCGGCTTCTGCCGGCGGGGGCCGCGCGCATTTGGCGCGCGGGTTTCCGGGAGTCCGATATGTGGCATCCCGCCCCGCGTCCGGCATGGTAGATTTGCGCGTTCCCTGACCGAACGAGTCCGTATGAGCAGAACCTTCACCCGCGAGGACACTCGCCGGCTTGCCGCCATCCTGGCCGAAACCGCGCAGACGGAAGTCATGCCGCGCTTTCGCAATCTGCCGGAAGGCGCTGTGCGCGGCAAAAGCTCCGCCCGCGACCTCGTGACCGACGCGGACGAAGCCGCCGAACGCCTGATCGCCGCGCGCCTGGCCAAGCTGCATCCGGGCGCCGTGCTGATCGGCGAAGAGGCCTCGGCCCGCAATCCCGCGCTGCTGAACATGCTGGTCGACGCCGACCTGGCCTTCCTGATCGACCCCATCGACGGCACCCGCAACTACGTCGCGGGCCTGCCTCTCTTCGGCATGATGATCGCCGCCTGCCATCGCGGCGACGTGATCGCGGGCGTCATCTACGACCCGGTCAGCCGCGACAGCGCGCTCGCCGTGCGCGGCGAAGGCGCCTGGATGGAATATGAAAACGGCAAGCAGGCCCAGCTCGCGGTGGCCAGCCCCGCGCCGCCCGAAGACATGGACGGCCTGATCTCGACCGGCGCCCTGCCCGAGCCGATGCGTACCACCGTCAACAGCAACCTGTCGCGCCTGGGCAGCACCGCCTCGCTGCGTTGCGCCGCGCATGAGTACCGCATGCTGGCCGCCGGGCACTGCCACATCGCGTTCTACAACCAATTGACGGCCTGGGACCACGCAGCCGGCTGGCTGCTGCACCGCGAAGCCGGCGGCTACGCGGCCCACTTCGACGGTTCGCCCTACAAGCCCACGCATCGCACCGGCGGCCTGCTATATGCGCCGGACGCCGGCAGCTGGCACGCGGCCCGCAAGGCGCTAATGGGGGACATGGCGGACGCCGCCGAGACTTGACAAACGCAGCGCGAAAAAGGTCGAAAACTCGGGGTTATCCCTAGGAGTTATCCCCAGTTCCTGTGGACAACCCTATGGAAAGGTCTGTAACAGCCGAAAAAAACCTTTGCAGGGCAAGTACTTGCTTAGACCGGTCAAAAACCGGCCGGCCCCGGGGTGTGTTACAGCGCGTCCAGCGCCACGGCGCAAGGCAGTTCCACTTTCAGCGTCAGCATGCTGTCGGCGCGGGTGCGCCCCAGGTTGATGGCAGCTACCGGCATGCCGTTGCGCGACGCGGCGCTGACGAAGCGGTAGCCGGAATACACCATCAACGATGACCCCACCACCAGCACCGCGTCGGCGTTCATGAGGCCGGCGTTGGCGCGGTCCACGCGTTCGCGCGGCACGGTTTCACCAAAAAAGACCACGTCCGGCTTGACGATGCCGCGGCAGCGCGGACAGGGCGGCACCTGAAATTGCGCAAAGTCCTCGCCTTCCAGGTCGGCGTCGCCGTCAGGCGCATCCGTGGCATCCAGCAGCGTCCATTCCGGGTTGCCGTCCTGCAACGCCTCTTGCCAGGCCTGGCGGCCGCCGCGCCAGTCGCAGGCCATGCAACGCACCTCGTCCAGCCGGCCGTGCAAGTCGACGACGTCGCGGCTGCCGGCGGCCTCGTGCAGGCCGTCGACGTTCTGCGTCACCAGCACCGAGACGCGGCCGCGCGATTCCAGCCGCGCCAGCGCCCGGTGCGAGGCATTGGGCTGCACATGGCCGAAACGGCGCCAGCCCACCATGCTGCGCGCCCAATAGCGCGCCCGCGCCAGTTCGCCGCCCATGAAGGTCTGCAGCGTCATGGGCGGCTTGCGCTTCCATTCGCCTTCGGTGTCGCGGTAGTCGGGGATGCCGGAATCGGTGCTGACGCCCGCCCCCGTCAGCACAAACAGCCGCGGGTGGCGGTCGACAAAGCCGCGCAGCGCGGCCAGATCAGAGACTCGTGTGTCCATCCAGGCTCCTCAGGGCCGGCCGTTACGCGGGCGCGCATCGGCGCCCGCGCGAAAAGGCGGCCGCTGCGCGAAAGGCTGCGGCCTCAAGCTGCTCAGCCGCCCAGGCCGCAGTCGGGCATGTCGCTGACCAGGCTGGCCTGGGTCACGTTGCTGCCCGGCGGCACGCTGCGGGTCAGCCAGACGTTGCCGCCGATGGTCGAACCCTTGCCGATGGTGACGCGGCCGAGAATCGTCGCGCCAGCGTAGATCACCACGTCGTCCTCGATCAAGGGGTGACGCGCCAGGCCCTTCTTGAGTTCGCCGTTTTCACCCGGCGGGAAGCGCTTGGCGCCCAGCGTGACCATCTGATAGAGGCGCACGCGGTCGCCGATGATGGCGGTCTCGCCGATCACGACGCCGGTGCCGTGGTCGATGAAGAAGCTGCGGCCAATGGTCGCGCCCGGGTGGATGTCTATGCCCGTATCCGCATGCGCGATTTCCGCCACGATGCGCGCCAGCATCGGCGCGCCCAGGCGGTACAGCACATTGGCCAGACGGTGGTGGATCATCGCCGCCACGCCCGGATAGCACAGCAGGACCTCGTCCACATTGTGCGCGGCCGGGTCGCCCTGATAGGCGGCGGTCACGTCCAGGTCCAGCGCGGCGCGCACGCGCGGCAGCTCCGCGCCGAACTGGCGCACGATCTCGATGGCGCGCTGGCGCGCATCCGCGGGCTCGGTCTGTTCGGGCCGGCCCACGTACTGCAATTCAAGACAGACCTGGTGCAGCAGCGCGTCCAGCGCCGCGCCGATGGTATGGCCGACGTAGAAGTCCTCGACCTCTTCGCGCAGGTCGATGGGACCCAGGCGCATCGGGAACAGCGCGCCACAGAGATCCTTGACGATCTGGCGCAGGCTTTCCTGCGACGGGAATTCGCGCAGGCCGGCGTCTTCGCGCAGGCGGCCGCGGGGACCGCGCCAGGCCACGCGCGCTTCGCGCAGGCCGGACACGATGCTGTCCAGGTTCCAGTGGGCCGGCGCGCTGTAGGTCGGCCCGCTCATGACTGCAGCTCCTGCAGGAGGCCGGTAGAGGGATTGAATTCAAACATGGGTGCGCCTCGTTGACGGTGCACGGCCGCGGCGGCCAGGCCGCCGGGCAATGCTGCTTCGCAATATTTCCGTCAACTGTAACCGCTCGCGCCGGTTTCGAGGAATCCATCCGATACGGCGCAGGGGTTATGTCCCTGTGCCGAGGTCGTAGCCCTGAGGGTTGCCCTGCTGCCAGCGCCAGCCGTCCGCGCACATCGCATCCACGTCATGCGTGCTATGCCAGCCGAACAAGGAAGCCGCCAGCGTGGGATCGGTCCACATCTTTTCGACGTCGCCGGGACGCCTGGCCTGCGCCTGCACGGGAATGCGGCAGCCGTTGACCCGTTCGAACGCATGCACCAGCTCCAGCACGCTGGTGCCCTGCCCGGTACCCAGGTTGACCGCCACGAATCCGGGGTGGCGCTCCGAATAGGCCAGCGCCTGCACATGCCCCTGCGCCAGGTCCATTACGTGCAGATAGTCGCGCACGCCGGTGCCGTCGGCCGTCTCGTAGTCGTCGCCGAACACCCGCAGGAAAGGCTGGCGACCTACCGCCACCTGGGTGATGTACGGGAACAGGTTGTTCGGAATGTCGCGCGGACTTTCCCCGATCTGGCCGCTCGGATGCGCGCCGATGGGATTGAAGTAGCGCAAGGTCACCGCGCTGAACGCGGGATCGGCCGTGCAGACATCGCGCAGCGCTTCCTCCACCATCAGCTTGGTGCGGCCGTAGGGGTTGGTTGGCGCCAGCGGATGCGCCTCGGTCAGCGGCAGGTAGCGGGGCTCGCCGTAGACTGTGGCCGAAGAACTGAACACCATGCGCGTCACGCCCGCCTCGCGCATGGCGCGCAGTAGCGTCACCGAGCCGCCGACGTTGTTGTCGTAGTACTTGAGCGGATCGGCAACCGACTCGCCCACCGCTTTGCTGCCGGCCAGATGCAGCACCGCCTGCACCGGCGCGCCGCGCGCTGCCGTCTCGGCCAGCACCGATTCGACCAGTCCAGGGCTGCGGATGTCCCCTTCCACCAGAGGAATCTCCACGCCGCAGAGGCGCTCGACGCGGCGCACGGCCTCGCGGCTGCCGTTGCTGAAGTTATCCAGCACCAGCGGCCGCTGGCCCGCCGCCAACATCGCGACCAGCGTGTGCGTGCCGATATAGCCGGCGCCGCCCGTCACCAACACATGCAGATCCGGCATGGTCTCCCTCACAGATGCGCCGCCACGCCCGGCACCCAGGCATGGCGCGGCCGCGGCGCCTGCGCATGGCTGCGGTAGCGGTCGATCCAGTACGAGGTGGACGCGTCGTGGCCCCAGTCCACCACGCCGGCCGACACCGGCACCGCCAGCTCGCGCTCGATGCCGGTGGCCAGGCGCTTGCCCAGTTCCACGCCCCACTGGTCGAAGGGATTGATGCCCCAGACCACGCTCTGCACGAACACCTTGTGCTCGTACAACGCCAGCAGCGCGCCCAGGCCGCGAGGATCCAGCTGGCGCAACACGATCAGGGTCGAAGGGCGCCCGCCCGGATGGACCATGTGCTGCGCCAGGCTCAGCGCACGCTCCTGGTCGTCGATGTGCGCCACGTCCATCAGCGCCTGCTCCAGGCATTTGCCGCGCAGCAACGCCTGGCGCTGCGCCAGGCAGTTGGCCAGCAGCATGCGGTGCGCATCGGGACTATCCGCATGGCCTTGCAGACTGGCGATGAAGTCCACCGGCGCGCCCTCTTCGCTTTGATGCAGCCACTGGAAGAAGGTGTGCTGGCCATCGGTGCCCGGCATGCCCCAGATAATGGGAGCCGTCGGCACGCCGACCGCCGCGCCGTCGCCCGCGACCCGTTTGCCCAGCGATTCCATTTCCAGCTGCTGCAAATAGGTGACCAGGTGCAGCAGCCGCGCGCTGTAGGCCGCGATGTTCAGCGAGTTGTGGCCCAGCACGCTGCAGTTGACCAGGCCCGCCAGCGCCAGCTGGATCGGCGCATTCGAGGCGAACGGCGCTTGCTGGAAATGCTGGTCCATGGCCTCGGCGCCCGCCCGCATGCCGATCAGCACGTCGGCGCCGACCGTCAGCGCGATCGACAGGCCGGCGACCGACCAGACCGAATAGCGCCCGCCCACCCAGTCGCACATCTTGAAGATCTGGCTGGACGGCACGCCCAGCGCGCGCGCCGCCGACACGTTGGCGGTGACCGCGGCCAGATGTTCCGACACGTCGGCCACGCCGCCCTGCTTGAGCCAGGCGATGGCCGCGCGCGCGTTGTGCAGCGTCTCGGCGGTGGTGAAGGACTTGGAAGACACCACCACCAGGCAGCGGCGCGGGTCCAGCCCGGCCACCGCATCATGGAACGCGTGTCCGTCGATGTTGGACACGAAGCGGATCTGACGGCGCTGCTGCGCCCCGCCAAACGCCTGGACCGCCAGGCGCGGTCCCCAATCGCTGCCGCCGATGCCGATATGCAGCACCGTGTTGAAATCGGCCGTCTGGTCCACCCGCCGCACGAAGTCCGTCATGCGCGAATGCTCGCAGACGGAGTCAGCGTCCTGGCCGTCAGGCTGTTCCCGCGTGCGCCCGGCGCGCAGCGCCGTATGCCATGCCGGTTTGCCTTCGGTCCAGTTGACCGGCTCGCCCGCGAACAATGCCTGGCGCGCATCCGCCACGCCGCGCGCCTGCAGCAGCGACATGGCCGCCGCTTCCAGCGCCGGCGACTGCCGTTGCATGCTCAGGTCCACGCAAAGACCCGCCGCCTCGATGACCTTCAGCGCCGCGCCGTCCAATTCCGCGCCGTGCGCGGCCTGCGCGAACGCCTGCCACTCCGGGCTGTCCGCCAGGCCCGAATTCGCCCTTAGCGCCTCAATCGCATACTTGGCCTTTCCCATCGCGTGATGCTCCTTAAAACGGTAAACGAACATGAGGGGCAATGCGTCGGAACGCGTTGCGGAAATCCTCCTCGATACGGGCCAATGCGGCCACGGTGTCCCCTTCAAAACGCAATACCACCGTCGGCGTGGTGTTGGACGGACGCGCCAGGCCGAAGCCGTCGGCGTAATCCACCCTGATGCCGTCCAGGTCGTTGATGGACTGCGCGCCGGGAAACTGTCCCTGCGCACGCAGCGCTTCCACCAGGTCGAACTGCTCGCCTTCGGCGGTTTCCAGCTTGATTTCGGGCGTAGCGCAGGACTGCGGCAGGCTTTCCAGCAGGGCCGAGGGATCCGGCGCGCCGGACAGGATCTCCAGCAGCCGGGCGGCGGCGTAGATGCCGTCGTCAAAGCCGTACCAGCGCTCCTTGAAAAAGATGTGGCCGCTCATCTCGCCGGCCAGCAGCGCGCCGGTCTCGCGCATCTTGGCCTTGATCAGCGAGTGCCCCGTCTTCCACATGGTGGCCTTGCCGCCCGCCTCGGTGATGGCGCGCGCCACGTGGCGGCTGCACTTGACGTCATAGAGGATCTCGGCGCCCGGATTGCGCGACAGCACGTCGCGCGCGAACAGGATCAGCTGGCGATCGGGCCAGATGATCTGCCCCGTCTTGGTCACCACGCCGAGCCGGTCGCCGTCGCCGTCGAACGCCAGGCCGACCTCGCAGTCGGAATAGCGCAGGCAATAGATCAGGTCCTGCAGGTTCTGCGGATCGGCCGGATCCGGGTGATGGCCCGGGAACGAGCCGTCGACCTCGCAGAACAGCTCGACCACTTCGCAGCCCAGGGCGCGGAACAGCGCCGGCGCCGCGGCGCCCGCCACGCCGTTGCCGCAATCGATGGCGATCTTCATCGGACGCGCCATGCGGATATCGCCCATCAGGCGCGCCGTGTAGCACGGCATGATCTGCATCTGCGTGCGTCCGCCCGAGGCGCTGGCCGATTCGATGGGCAGGCGCATCGCATCGCGCAGCGCGGTGATGCCTTCGCCATATAGCGAGGCGCCGTCCAGCACGATCTTGAAGCCGTTGTGCGCGGGCGGGTTGTGGCTGCCCGTGACCGCGATGCCCGCGCCCGTGTCCATCAGGCGCGTCGCGAAGTACACCATCGGCGTGGTCGCCATGCCGATGTCGATGACGTGCATGCCCGCCGAGCGCAGGCCCGCCTGCAAGGCGGCCGCCAGCTCGACGCTGCTCAGCCTGCCGTCCCTCCCCACCACGATGGACCGCGCTCCCTGTTCGCGGGCCTGGGTTCCCGCCGCCATCCCCAGGCTGTGCGCGAACCTCGCATCGATTTCTTCCGGCACCGTGCCGCGTATGTCATAAGCCTTGAAAACCGCATCCAGAATTTGCGGCGTGTCCCAGCCAAAAGTTCCGTGCATGCCAGTTTCTCCGGGTGGCGTTATTTAGGGCCGTTCTGTTTGAAATCGCCGTAATACGCCGCACGGGAGTAGCGGTAACTGCCGTACTTGGACCGGAAGCCGAAGCGTTCCGGCAGGAGCTTGAGGCCGTTGAAGAGCACGCCGTCCACCGGCGCGCCCGCCTGGATCAGGCGCTTGGCCGTCTCGCGGATCTCGCCCACGGTGTTCATGCCCGAACGCACCACCACCATCACCGCCGCCGCATGCGTGCCGACCACGGCCGCGTCCGGAGACGACAGCACGGGCGCCGTGTCCAGGATCACCATGTCGTACTGCGAGGCCAGTTCGCGCAGGGTTTCGCCGAACACCGGCGAGGCCAGCAACTCGGACGGGTCGAAGGTGACCGCGCCGGTGGCGATGAAGTCCACGCCCTCGGACACGCTGTGCTTGCGGACCTGGGTCAGCGGTATCGTGCCCGACAGCACTTCGAACAGGCCGTCTTCCTTGGGCACGCCAAAGTAGCGGTTGAGCTGGCCCTTGCGGAAGTCAGCGTCGATCAGCAGCACGCGCTTGCCCACGCCGCCCTGGATGAAGGCGAAGTTGGCCGACAGGAAGGACTTCCCCACGCCTGCCACGGGCCCGGTGAACATGACCATGTTGTTGGCCGACTGGCGCAGCGACGCCTGCAGCACGTTGCGGAACGACCTCAGGCTTTCGATGGGCGGCGCGTTGCCCTGGCTCTGCGCCAGCAGCGCAGGCACGCTGGCGTTCTTGCGCCGGCTGCGCCGCCACAGCTTGTCCTGCATGTCGCTATAGGGAATGGCGGCCAACACCGGCAGGCCGGTATGGCGTTCGACGTCGTCGGGTTCCGACAGTCCGCCGAACAGCGCATTGCGCACGAACGCGCACAGCATGCCGAAGATCAGGCCGAAGGCGGTCGCCACGCCGATGATGATGGCGGCCTTGGGACGCACCGGCTTGTCCGGCTGCACCGCCGAGTCCAGGATGCGCACGTTGCCCACCTTGCCGGCGCGGATCAGGCGCAGCTGCTGGGCGTTGTTGAGCAATGCCGTGTAGAGCTCGGTGTTGACGCGCACGTCGCGCACCAGGCGCACCACGTCCTGCTCCAGGTCAGGCAGCTGGCGGATGTTGTTGCCGATGCGGTTGACGTCCCCGGTCAGCCCGGCGATCTGGCGGTCCAGCGCCACGATGCTGGGGTGGGTTGGAGCGAAGCGGGTGATCATCTCCTGGCGCTTGGAGCGCAGTTCCATCACCTTGGTCTGCGCATCCACCGATTGCGCAAGGATCAGCTTGGCTTCTTCGCTCAGGTCGATGGTGCCGCGCTTGTTGCGCAGGGAGTTGTACTTGGTCTCGGCCGCGTCCAGCTCGCCCTTGAGCACCGGCAGCTGCTGTTCAAGGAATACCAGCGACTTCTCGGCCTGCGCCGACTTGCGGTTCACGTTCTGCTGCACGTACTCCTGGCCGATCTGGTTGAGCACGGCAGTCGTCAGCGCGGGATCATTGCCTTCCAGCGTGACGCCGATCACCCCCGACGTGCGGCCGCGCTCGAAGATCCCCAGGCGCGCCTGCACATCCTCGATGGCTGCCAGGCGCGAGCTGCGCGACACCGTGAACTCGGTTCCGGGGCGTCCCGTCAGCGCGTCGATATGCACGTCCATCGCGCCGCCGCCAGGCAGCCGGAAATGCTCGGGCTTGCCCACGGTGCCGTTGAAGGTCGCGCCCGTGAACTTGTCGCTCAGCGTGTAGCGCCCTTCGCCCAGCGTGGTCACGCGAAAGGGCTTGCCCAGCCATTCGTTGGGCACGTCCAGCTGCGAGATCGCGATGGCTTCGCCGCCCCATGCATAACCGCCGCGCGGCAGGCTCGACGGATACGGCAGGCTTTCGTAGCGCTGCGCCAGCCATTCGCCGATCACGGGGAAATAGCGCGGCTTGGCCTGGATGTACAGCAGGAACTTGTCGACTGCGGGTCCAACCACCATGCGCGAACGCAGCACTTCCATTTCGCCCGAGGTCTCCGCCTTGGTATCGAACATGGAGGACACATCGCCGAGCAGGCTGCGGCTCTGCCCCTGCGGCATTTCCTCTTCCACCTGCACGATGATGTCGGCCGAGTACACCTTGGGCGTGATCATCACATAGGTAAGCGCCCCCAGTAATGCAAGCAGAGTGATCGCGATGATCATCCACCGGTTGGAGAAGATGGCGTCCACATGGGACGACAACGGAGTTTCCTGCTGGCGAGCCGGCACGGACGGCTCGAACGATTCGATGGGCAACGACATGCAGCTCTCCAAGAGAAGACGCCGCCGCGGTCGCGGCGTCCCCAGGCGTGGTTTAAGGCGGACTAATCTATGGACTTCACGGTCTGTACGGTCTGGGCGCTCGGGAACAGATTGCTGATGAAGCGGTTCCACCGCACCAGGGCCGCCGTATCCACGAACACCACGTCTTTGGGTTGCAACTCGAACTTCTCCGCCACCGCAAGAGTCTGCGGCGATCCGGCGTTCAGGTGGAACACCAGCGGCGTCGCTTGCTCAGTGCTGCGCACAACGAATATTTGAGACGGATTCGAGGTCAGCTGGTTCGGTCCTCCGGCCAAGCCCAGCGCCTCGGTCAACGACATGCGTCCGTCACGCATCACTGCCGCGGTGGGCAAGGTCACCTCGCCCATCACGAACACCTTGCTGTCATCGCGCGGCGTGACCCTGACGATGTCGCCGGACTTCAGCAGCACCTGGTTCAGGTCTTGGCCACGCTCGATCAGCGCAGGCACGTTCACGCGAGTACGGCGTCCGTCACGGATCACGTAGACTGCGCTGCGATCGCCCGTGGGCAGAATGCCTCCGGCCCTGTTGATCGCTTCCAACAGGGTCATCGGGATATCGTTGATCGCGATTGCGCCCGGCGTCTTCACTTCGCCATCGACGTAAACACGCTTGCTGCGATATCCCAGAACGCGTACGGTGATCTGCGGATCCTGGATGTACTTGCTCGAACTATTCACTATGAGATTGCGCGCCTGAAGTTCCGTCAACCCGGCCACTTTCAGCAATCCCGCATAGGGAAATTGGATATATCCAGTGGATGAAACCGTATAGCCCGGAATGCCCGAGGCGGTGTCTCCAATGGCTAGTTCCGTTACCCCAGTCCCGATGGCGTAGGTTTGCGTCGGAAGGACGAGTTCTGGGTGATCCCACACTACGATCGAGAGGATGTCTCCGGGCCCGATCAGGTAGGGGCCGGACTTGCCGTAGAGCTTGTCGACGCCTTCGTTGTCGAGCAATGCCTGGCGCGCGCGCTGGTCTTCAAGCACCAGCGACGGCGTGATTTCCTTGATTAAAGCCTTGGAGTTCGGATCCAGCGGATCCGCAAGTTGATTGGCGTCAAAGGTCATACCGGGAGACAAGGCGCAAGCGCCCAGCGAGGACACGAGCGCGATAGCTGCTATGCCTCGGCTCAACGTTCCGAAAAATGTCGTCATGGCAAATCCACTTGTGAATGACTTCGTTGCTTGGAGTGAGCCCGATGCGTAACGGGTTGCGACATTCCACTCTCTTTTCCTAGCCCCGCACATTCGACGGATGTCCTAAGCCTTCTCCTACATCGTTTGGAGGTTTCGGGTGCCTTGCGCACTCAATAAGATTTTGTCGGTAGCCACAAGCTTTGCGGCGGTGCACTGTCTTTGCCTTTCGCACGGCGGCTCCCCACGAACAGGAGTGCGCGATGGACCCGTCCCAAACGGACACGTCGTCTAGATTCAGCGGAGCAAGCTATCTCTATCGCTTGCTCGATGCCGCGATCGTGATCGCCTGCGGCCTGACTGCCACCGGCTTGAAATTCTCGGACGATGCCTTGGCGGATCCTCCGCAGATCCATCTGTTCCTTGTGTATCTGTGCGGCCTGGGCGTGGTCGCCATATTCCCGGCCTTCCGCCTCTATGTATCCTGGCGCGGCCGCCTGCTGACCGACCTGGTCGTGCGCAGCCTGGCGGCCTGGGCGCTGGTGTTCGCGCTGGGCATCTGCATCAGTTTTCTCATGCACCAGACCGCGGCGATATCGCGCATATGGGCGGCTACGTGGTTCGGCATGTCGGCGCTGACGCTGGCCGGCTTACGCATTGCGGTCTACGCGATCCTGGGCGCGGCGCGCGACCGCGGGCTGGACCGCAAGCGCGTACTGCTGGTGGGCTTTGGCGCGCTGGGCCATGACCTGTGGCGCCGCGTCGAGCAATACCGCGGCGCGGGCTACGAAGTGGCGGGCATCTATGCCGAGCCCCATGAGAACCTGCCGCCGCAAGTCCGCCGCCTGCATGACCTGGACGAGCTGCATGGCTTCGTGCATGAGCACAACGTCCGCGAGATCTGGATCGTGCTGCCGATGGAAGCGGGCCAGGAACTGCGCGAAGTCCTCTATCACCTGCGCAACGACCTGGTGGATATCCGCTGGATTCCCGATGTCATGTCGATCCAGCTGCTGGGACACCGCATCGGCGAATTCCTGGGTCTGCCGGCCATACAGCTCAACAGCCTGCCGGCCGCCGGCGTGCGAGGCTGGGCCAAGGAGGTCTTCGACCGCGGCTTCGCCTTCTGCGCGCTGATCGGGCTGTCGCCCGTGATGCTGACGGTGGCGATCCTGGTGAAGGCGACTTCGCGCGGCCCGGTGTTCTTCACCCAGCCTCGGCTGGGCGTGGACGGCAAGGTCTTCCATGTCTACAAGTTCCGCACCATGACAGTGCATCAGGAGCATGGCGTGGTCACCCAGGCCACGCGCAACGACGCCCGCGTCACGCGCATCGGCGGCTTCCTCAGGCGCACCAGCCTGGACGAACTGCCGCAGTTCCTGAATGTGCTGATGGGCGACATGTCGGTGGTGGGTCCGCGTCCGCACGCGCTGGAACACAACGAAATGTACAAGGACCTGGTGCAGCGCTACATGATGCGCCACCGCGTCAAGCCGGGCATCACGGGCTGGGCGCAGGTCAACGGCCTGCGCGGGCAGACGGACACGCTGCGCAAGATGAGCGACCGGGTCGAGTACGACATCTACTACATCCAGCACTGGACGTTCAGGATGGACCTGCAGATCATCGCCCGCACGGCGTTGTCGGGATGGACGGGCCGCAATGTCTACTAAACCCTTGGGATGGCCCGAGCAACGAAAGGCCGCGGCCCGCGACGGCTTGCTGGCGCAGGCGGAGTTCCGCCAGGCGGTAGAGATGTTGCCACTGGTTTCCATCGACCTGCTGCTGCGCGATGCCGCGGGCCGCTACCTGACCGGCCTGCGGGCCAATCCCCCGGCCCAGGGCGCCTGGTTCGTGCCGGGCGGACGGATCCGCAAGAACGAGACCCTGCACGCCGCGCTGCGGCGCATCGCCCGCGACGAACTGGGCATCCCGGTCAGCGAGCTGGCCTGGACCCCGCGCGGCGTGTACGAACACTTCTATGGCACCAATTTTGCGGGTGAAGCCGGACGCTCCACCCACTACGTCGTCCTCGCCTATGAGGCCGAGCTTTCGTTGGACATTTCCAGCCTGCCCCAGGCCCAGCACCGCAGCTACCGCTGGCTGCCCGCGAAGGCCCTCGCCGCCGATCCCGGCGTGCACCCCTACACCCAGGCCTACTTCAAGGAGTGAGCGCCATGACCAATCCCCCTCCCCCGTACCGGGCAGTCATACTCTGCGGCGGTTCAGGCTCGCGCCTGTGGCCGCTGTCGCGCGAGCTGCTGCCCAAGCAGTTCATCCGTTTGACCGATGACCGCAGCCTGCTGCAGAACACCCTGCTGCGGCTGGGTTCGGCGGATGCGCAGGCCCGGCCCACCCTGGTCTGCAACGACGCGCACCGCTATATCGCGGCGGAGCAGGCGCTGGAGCTGGGCATCAAGGACGTGGAAGTGATCCTGGAGCCTTTCGCGCGCAACACGGCGCCGGCAATCGCCGCGGCCACCCTGCGCGCCATGCGCGACGGCGAGGACCCGGTCATGCTGATCATGCCGTCGGACCACGTGCTGGAAGACGGCGAGGTACTGCGCGCCGCCTTCGCCGAAGCCTACAAGGCCGCCTTGCAAGGCGCCCTGGTGACCTTCGGCATCACGCCCACCGCGCCGCTCAGCGGCTACGGCTACATCCAGGCGGACGAGCCCGGCGTCATGGCCCCCGCCCGCCGCGTGCGCCGGTTCGTTGAAAAGCCCTCGCCCGAGGTGGCGCAGCGCTTCATCGACGATGGCGGCTATTACTGGAACAGCGGCATGTTCGCCTTCCAGGCCTCGGTATTCCTGTCGGAAATGGCGCGCCTGGCGCCCAAGATGCTGGAACAGGTGCAGGCGGCGGTGGCCATCGGACATGGCGAGAATTCGCTTTTCCACCTGGACGGCCCGTCCTTCGAGGCCTGCCCCAGCGATTCCATGGACTACGCCATCATGGAGCGCACCGACAGCGCCGTGGTCATCCCGCTGGCCGCCTCGTGGAGCGATGTGGGCGCCTGGGACGCGGTCTGGGGTATCGCCCAGAAGACGGTGGAAGGCAACTCCACCACCGGCGACGTCATGGTGGAGGATTCGCGCAACTGCCTGATCCACTCCACCAGCCGGCTGGTGGCCTCGGTGGGCCTGGACGACATCGTCGTGATCGAAACCGCCGACGCCGTGCTGGTGGCGCACAAATCGCGCTCGCAGGACGTCAAGCGGCTGGTCGAGATCTTCAAGACGCAGCACCGCTCGGAACTGAACCATCACCGCGAAGTGCAGCGGCCCTGGGGATCCTACGACTCGGTCGGCCAGGGGCCGCGCTACCAGGTCAAGCGCATCACGGTGAAGCCCGGCGCGCGCCTGTCCTCACAGATGCACCATCACCGGGCCGAGCATTGGATCGTGGTTTCGGGCACGGCGCGCATCTACAACGGCGACAAGCAATACCTGCTGACCGAGAACCAGTCGACCTACATCCCGCTGGGCGAGATCCACAGCCTGGAGAACCCGGGAAAGATCCCGCTGGAAATCATCGAGGTGCAATCGGGCGCCTATCTGGGTGAAGACGACATCGTCAGATTCCAGGACATGTATGGCCGGGTCTGAAAAAGAGGTGCCCCCGCCCTTCTTCAGACCGGGCATGGCCCGGATCTGCCTGCCGCTTGCCGGGCTGTTCTTCGCCGTACTGGTAACGATAGGCAACCTGCCGGGCCTGGCCGCCGAGATGTCGGACGCCTTTGGGGACAAGCGTCTGCATCTTGCGGCTTACGCCTTCCTGACCACGTTGATCTATTTCTCGGTCAACCGGCGCCCGGCGCTGACGGCCTTGGTGGCGATTGCCATGCTGGGTGCGCTGGATGAAGCAATCCAGTCCCTTTTTCCCTATCGACAGGCTGAATTATTAGACCTTTTGGCCGATATCTCAGCGGCTGGTGCAACAGTAATCTCATTGCACATTGGTACCGCAGCCTTCGGCTCCTTTCGTGCAGTCACTAAGTCTTAAGGATACAACCATGCCAAAACGGGCACTGATTACCGGCGTTACTGGCCAAGACGGGGCCTATCTGGCGGAGTTTCTGCTGGCCAAGGGCTATGAGGTCCACGGCATCAAGCGGCGTGCTTCGCTGTTCAATACCGCCCGGATCGACCATCTGTACCAGGATCCGCACGACCAGCCCCGCAATTTCGTGCTGCATCACGGCGATATGACCGACTCTTGCAGCCTGATCCGCATCGTGCAGTCGGTGCAGCCCGACGAGATCTACAACCTGGCCGCTCAAAGCCATGTCGGCGTCTCGTTCGAGGAACCCGAATACACGGCCAACGCCGACGGCCTGGGCACCCTGCGTCTCCTGGAAGCCATCCGCATCCTGAAGCTGGAGAACAAGGCCCGCTTCTACCAGGCCTCCACCTCCGAACTGTATGGCCTGGTGCAAGAGACGCCGCAAAAGGAAACCACGCCGTTCTATCCGCGCAGCCCGTATGCGGCGGCCAAGCTGTACGCCTACTGGATCAGCGTGAATTACCGCGAAGCCTATGGCATGTATGCCTGCAACGGCATCCTGTTCAACCACGAATCGCCCAAGCGCGGCGAGACCTTCGTCACGCGCAAGATCACCCGCGGCCTGGCCCGCATCGTGCTCGGCCTGCAGGAATGCCTGTACCTGGGCAACCTGTCCGCCCTGCGCGACTGGGGCCACGCCCGCGACTACGTCGAAATGCAATGGCTGATGCTGCAGCAGGACACGCCCGAGGACTACGTCATCGCGACCGGCATGCAATACAGCGTGCGCGAATTCATCAATACCGCCGCGCGCGAGCTGGGCATCCTGCTGGCCTGGGAAGGCGAAGGACTGGAAGAGACCGCCACCGTGCTGTTCTCGCCGGTCCATGACGTCAAGCCCGGCCAGGTCATCGTCCGGGTGGATCCGCGCTACTTCCGCCCGACGGAAGTGGAGACCCTGCTGGGCGATCCGACCAAGGCGCGCGAAAAGCTGGGATGGTCGCCCCGCACCTCCTTCGCGCAACTGGTCAAGGAAATGGTCGAGAGCGATCTGCGCGACGCCCGGCGCGATGCGCTGGTCGAGCAGAACGGCTACGAAATCTACGCCTACAAGGAGTAGCACGACATGACGAACCTGGAGCAACGCGTCTTCGTCGCCGGCCACCGCGGCATGGTGGGCGCCGCGATCACCCGCGAGCTGCAACGCCGCGGGTACCGCAACGTGCTGACCCGCGGCCGGGAAGAGCTGGATCTGGAAAACCAGAATCAGGTCAACCGCTTCTTCTCGACCACGCCGGTCGACGTGGTGTACCTGGCCGCGGCCAAGGTGGGCGGGATCCTCGCCAACCAGACGCATCCGGTGGAGTTCCTGTACAAGAACCTGATGATCCAGTGCAACGTGATCCGCGCCGCGTATGCGGCCGGCGTGCGCAAGCTGCTGTTTCTGGGTTCGTCATGCATCTATCCGCGCGAAGCTCCTCAGCCGATCCGCGAGGACGCCTTGCTGACGGGGCCGCTGGAGGCGACCAACGAGCCCTACGCCATCGCCAAGATCGCGGGCCTGAAGCTGTGCGAGGCCTATCAGCGCGAATTCGGCGCGCGCTTCATCTGCGCCATGCCGACCAATCTGTATGGCCAGCATGACAACTACGACCTGCAAAGCAGCCACGTGCTGCCCGCGCTGATCCGCAAATTCCACGAAGGGCGGGAATCTGGCCAGGAAAGCGTGAGCATCTGGGGCACCGGCGCGCCGCTGCGGGAGTTCCTGTACGTGGACGACCTGGCCCAGGCCTGCGTCATGCTGATGGAGCATCCGCAGGCGGAAGGCATCTACAACATCGGCGCCGGGCAGGACATCTCGATCGCCGACCTGGCCAGGCTGGTGGCCCGCGTGGTCGGCTACGAGGGCAACATCGTCTACGACAGCAGCAAGCCCGACGGCACGCCGCGCAAGCTGATGGACTCGGCCCGCATGCAGGCGCTGGGCTGGAAACCGGAGATCTCACTGACGCATGGCATCACGCTGGCCTACGGGCACTTCCTGCGTGAACGCACCCAGCATGCGCTGCCCGTGGCCTGACGGCCTCGCCAGAACCCCTATGCCCACAGGCCCCAGCCATGTTCGGATTCCTGAGGAAACACATCGCCGGCAATGCCTCCTTCTGGGGGCTGGTGGAGTATGGCATCGGCCCCGTCGCGGCGCTGGTGGCCTTGCCCATCCTGTTCCGGCAGCTGGGAACGGTGGGCTTCGGCCAGTACTCGATGATCATCGCCCTGGCCGGCTTCGGCAATGCCGCCAACCTGGGCGCGGCGGTGACGGCGACCAAGCTGGTTTCCGAGCGCATGCACGAACCGGGCGGCGCCTATCGCGCAGCCGGCGTAAGCATGTCGCTGATCGGCTGCGCGCTGGGGGTCGTGACCCTGGCCGCAGTGCTGCTGTGGGGAGTGGTGGGCCTGGGCTGGCCGGCGGCCACCTTCGGCGGCGTGGCGGTGACGATGCTTGCCATGCCCGCCCTGGCCATCTACCTGACGCAGCAATATGACCAACTGTTTTCCGGATGCCTGAAAGGGCGTGAAGACTTCCGCGCCACGGCGCTGTGCGAGGTCTTCAGCCGCACCGGCACGATGGGGCTGGCTTGCGCCACGGCCTGGCTGACGGCCTCCCCCACCTGGACCGGCCTGGCGCAGGCGCTGGGACTCCTGATCGCGGGCAGCGTGAAGATGCGCGTATTCGCGCGCACCTATGGACGCGTCCTGGTGCGCCCGGTGCGCGACCGCGCCGCCATGATGGACGCCTTCCGTTTCTCCCGCTGGTCCTGGCTGAACAGCCTGAGCGCCCTGGCCTTCGGTTCGGTGGACAGGGTGCTGGTCGGCAGTCTCATGGGCCCGGCGGCGCTGGCCATCTACACGGTCGGCGTGCAGGTCGGCCAGATCATCCATACCGCGTCGGTCGCGATCTTCCAGAAGGCCATGCCGCGCGTCACCCGCCTGTCGGTTTCGCCGCCCTATCCGGGCGCCGTCGAACGCGAGATCCGCCGCATGATGCTGTGGAACCTGGCTCTGTCGGCCAGCGCCACGCTGGCGGTGCTGGCGGTCAGTCATCCGCTTCTGAACCTGCTGCTGGGGGACAACGTCGCCAGCGGCCATCTGGGCACCTTCCAGTTGCTGATCGTGGCCTCCGGGCTGCTGTCCTTGAACGCCGCTGCGCACTTTTCCCTGCTGGGCCTGGGCAATTCACGCGCCGTCGCCATCCTGAACGGCCTGGGCGGCCTGGCGATGCTGTGCGTCATGGCGGGACTGGTACACGCGGCGGGGGAACACGCCGCGGCATGGGGCCGCATGGCCTACGCGGCGATCACGCTGGCCGGCGTGGCCCTCGCCATCCGTCAATCCCGCCCAGAATTTCCGGGCGCCTTGCCTGCGGCCACCCGTTAACTCATATGCTGAGGTCCTACATGCGCAAGCGTCATAACGAGTATTCACGTCAGCTCATCGACTTCGTCCGCGAGTTGCGGCCGCCGGCGCCGATTGCCGGCAGCCTGTTGCCGAAAGTGACCATCGTTACCCCCTCGTTCAACCAGGCCCGCTTCCTGGAGCGCACCATCCTGTCCGTGCTGAACCAGGGCTATCCGCGGCTGGAGTACATCATCATCGACGGCGGCTCCACCGACGGCAGCGTGGACATCATCCGCAAGTATGAGCGCTACCTGACGTACTGGGAGAGCACGCCCGACCGCGGCCAGTCGCATGCCATCAACAAGGGCTTCGAACGCGCCACCGGCGACTATGTGGGCTGGCAAAACTCCGACGACCTGTACTTCCCCGGCGCCTTGCGCAAGCTGGGCGCGGCCGCCTCCAAGGGACGCGCGCCCATCGTCAGCGGCAACCTGTTCGTGGCGGACGCCGACAACAAGATCTTCCGCAAGATCCATTACACGCCGGTCAACCGCGGCACGCTGACGGTGGTGAAGGCGTCCATCCCGAACCAGTCCGCGATCTTCCGCCGCGACCTGCTGCAGAAGTACGGGCTCCTGCAGGAGAGCATGCGCTACTGCATGGACCTGGAGCTGTGGAGCCGGCTGCTGCGCGAAGGCAAGAACCTGATCGTCCCGGACGCAATGGGCGTGTACACCGCCCATGACGAAACCAAGACGGCGCTGATGCAGGACGTGCTGCTCGAAGAGCGCGAGCAGATCGTCTCGCGCATCCGCCGCACGGAGCCGGGCCTGGGAAAGCTGTTCGAACTGTCGTGCCGGGCGTCCAAGGTGGCCGCCCACGCACGGCAGGGCGATCTGTCCTATCTGTTCGAAAAGCTGACCACCAGGATTTTCGGACGAGACGACTGGGCTTCGCACTAGCGCCTGTCCATACCGGGAAGAGCCACAATGACCACGCACCGCCGCTTATCGACCCTGCATCTGCTGGGCATGTTCGCCTTCACGGCGCTGGCCCTGAACGACGATCACTTCGTCCTGGGCGTCGGCAGCTTCAAGCTGTCGCCCTTCGATTTCCTGTTCGTCGCCATGCTGGTGGTCAAGATGCTGCGGCTCGCGGATCCCGCGGCCTATGCGCTGCCCCGCGGCATGCTGGGCATGCTGCTGGGAATCCAGTGCGTGTCGGTGATCTATCTGCTTCTGGTGTCGCTGCATCATCCCGGCATCGAGACCGGCGATGTCGCGCGGGACCTGCGCATCGTGTTCTATTTTCTGTGCACGCCCTTTCTTTGCTACAAGGACATCGACAGCCCGGCCGCCTACGCGGTGCTGCAGAAGTACATCGTGGCGGCCTGCCTGGCCGTGGCCACGCTGATGTTGGCCGAACAGCTGCAAGGCTTCAGCGTGGCGAATCCGCTGCGCAACGTGCGGCTGGGCGTATGGGCCATTCCGTTCGGCGTGGTGTCTCTGCTGTACTTCCGGCGCACGCTCAACGTTTCCGGACCCAAGGCTTACGCGCTGACGGTCTATATGCTGCTGGCCCTGGTGTTCTCGCTGAACCGCAGCCAATACCTGCAGCTGGCGATCTCGGTCTTCATCGCCGTGCTGTTGGGCGCGGGTCCCGAGATCCGGCGCCGCGCCGTGCTGGTCTTTGCGCCGGCGGCAGTCGCCGGGGTGCTGGTCTTCGCCGCGATCGGCTACCTGGACGTGCTCACCAATCGCATCTTCAGCGTCGAGCGCCTGGACGAGGACTCCAGCTACGGCGCGCGCGTCCAGGAAATGCAGGGGCAAATGGACTTCTTCGCGGAGAGTCCGGTGTTCGGCAAGGGCGCGGGCTTTCGCAGCTGGGTCATGGGCGAGAACGGCTTCGAGCTGAGCACCTTCGCCCACAACTCCTGGGCCTTCTACCTGATGAAATTCGGGGTGGTCGGCACCATCATGATCATGCTTCCGCCCGTGCTCATTCTGCTGCTCACGCTGTTGCGACGATATGCGCATCCGGGCCTGGAGCTGCACCGGCGATACCTGCTTGCCACCGCGCCTATCTATATCTTCATCGACTCGCTTTCCGGCGGCCTGGCCTATGCGCCCAAGACCGCCTTCACCGGGTTCCTGCTGTGCTATTGCCTGTCGCTCATGCGCAATGCCCAGATCATGCCCGTGCCAGAACAAAGAACGACATCCGCCCCCAGCCACCGCCCGGACGTTGCGCGCCGGACGCCAACTAGAGTGATCCCACATGCCTGATGTCTTGTTTGTCGCGCCAGACCTGCACGGCGGCGTAGGAAGATGTGTCGCCTTCATCGTGGATGCCTTGCCGGAACAAGGGGTGGATTCCGCCTTGTTCCTGCTGCGTTCGCGCATCCGCGAGTATCCCGTATCCAATCCGAAGGTGACCCGGGCGCTCCCTGTCAACGAATCCCCGACCGCGCTGCGGCTGATGCTGCCCGTGGCCTTTTTCAAGCTGCTCATGCAGATCCGGCGCGACAAGCCCGCCATCGTCTGCTCGCACGGCCTCTTGTGCAACATGCTGGTCGTGGCGGCCAAGAAGCTGCTGCGCGGCAAGTTCGCCACCGTCGCCTTCGAACACAGCAGCCCGGCCATCCACTACGGAGCCTCGCGCATGCGGCGCCTGAAATGCTGGCTGGTCAGCCAGACCTACCGGCGCCACGATGCGGTGGTGGGCGTGTCGCGCGGCGTCAAGGAAGACCTGGTCAGCATGTTTCCGCCGCTGCGCGGCAAGGTCCACACCATCTACAACGGCGTGCCGCTGGAAAATGTGCGCGCGCAGGGCGGCCGCGGCGGCGACGACCCCGCGCAGCCCGCCCCCTACCATGTGGTGGCCGTGGGCCGGCTCGAAGCAGTGAAGGATTACGCGACGCTGATCGACGCGGCCGCATTGCTGGATGACCCCGGCATCCGCTTCACCATCCTGGGCGAAGGATCCGAGCATGCCGCCCTGCAAAAACGCATCGATGAGCGCGGCTCGCGCAGCCCGGTCACCCTGGCGGGCCATATCGACAACCCGTTCCCGGTGATTGCGGGCGCCGGCGCATTCGCCCTGACCTCCCTGCGCGAGAGCTTCGGCAATGTGCTGGTGGAAGCGCTGTGCCTGGGCGTGCCGGTCATTTCCACCGACTGTCCCCATGGCCCGGCTGAAATCCTGGATTCCGGCCGCTACGGCCTGCTGGTTCCGGTGGGCGACGCCGCGGCCCTGGCCGAGGCGGTGCGCCGCCTGGCCTATGACGCGGAGATGCGTGAACGGTTTGCCGAGCAAGGCCCGGAACGCGCCGACGCCTTTTCCCTGGAACGGCACTGCCGCAACGTCATCGCCCTCTTCCGCCCGCTGATGCAGCGCGGCACGCCCTGAACAGGACAGCATCATGCAGAAGATACCGGTATCGGTCGTCGTCATGACGAAGAACGAGGAACGCAACATCAACAAGTGCCTGAAGGCGCTGGTCGAATTCGACGAAGTATTCGTGGTGGACTCCAACAGCACCGACGCGACCTGCGCGATGGCGACGGCGCTGGGCGCCAAGGTCTCGAACTTCCAGTGGAACGGCAAGTATCCCAAGAAGAAGCAGTGGTGCCTGGAACAGCTGCCGTTTTCGCACCCCGTGGTGCTGTACGTGGACGCGGACGAAGAGATGACGCCCGGCCTGGCCGCGGAAATACGCGAAGCCCTGCCGCGCTTCGCGGCGGGCGCGGGCGGCGCCTTCGTGCCGTTCGATTACGTCTTCTGCGGCAAGAAGCTGGAACACGGCCACCGCGTGTACAAGCTGGCCCTGTTGGCGCGCGACCGCTCGCGCTTCCTGGACTACGACGATCTCGACGTGGCGCATATGTGGGAGGTCGAAGGCCATTACCAGCCGCAGGTCGAAGGCGAAACCTTCGCCCTGCGCCAGCGCATGGTGCACAACGACCATGATTCGCTGTTCCACTACTTCGACAAGCACAACCGCTATTCCGATTGGGAAGCGAACCTGCGCACCAAGGGCCTGATGAACGATCCGCGCGAGGCCAACGTGGGCGCGCGCGCCCTGCTCAAGCGCATCTTCCAGGCCATGCCGTTCAAGGCGCCCATCTCGTTCCTGCATTCCTACGTGTTCCGCCTGGGCTTCCTGGACGGCAAGGCGGGCTACGACTACGCGGTGGCGCGCGCCATGTACTACTGGCAGATCCGCATCAAGACCGAAGAGATCCAGAAGGCGCGGCAGGCCAGCGCCGCCGCGGCGCGTGACGACGCCGTGGCGGGAGCCGCCAAATGAGCGCCCTGCAACAGCTCGACCGTTTTGCGCTGGCGCCCGGCCAGCGCGGCCGCTCCGCCCTGACGGTGCAGCTCTGGTGGACGGTGCAGGCGACGCTGTTCCGCTGGTCGCCGCAAGTTGCCTATGGCTTTCGCCGCTGGCTGCTGCGGTGCTTTGGCGCACGGGTCGGCCGCAAGGTGCTGATCCGGCCCACCGCCACCTTGACCTATCCATGGAAGGTCGAAATCGGCGACTACGCCTGGATTGGGGACGACGCGGTCATCTACAGCCTGGGTCCCATCCACATCGGCGCCCACGCCGTGGTGTCGCAGCGCAGCTACCTCTGCGCTGCAGACCACGATGCGGCGCAACCCGACTTTCCCTTGCGCGAACGCGCCGTGCGCATCGAGGACGGCGCGTGGGTGGCGACCGACGTGTTCATCGGCCCCGGCGTGACCGTCGGGCGTGAAGCCGTGATCGGCGCACGCAGCTCGGTGTTCCGCAACATGCCGCCCGCCATGGTGTGCCACGGCAACCCATGCCGTCCGATCCGCCCGCGCCAGGCTGGCCCGGCATGAAGATCCTCATCTACGGCATCAACTACGCGCCCGAACTCACCGGCATCGGCAAATACAGCGCCGAACTGGCCGAATGGCTGGCCGCGCGCGGCCACGAAGTCAGCGTGGTGACGGCCCCGCCCTACTATCCGCAGTGGCAGGTGCACGAAGGCTATCGCGCCAGCCGTTACCGCAAGGAAACCCTGCGCGGCGTCACCGTACGCCGCGCGCCGCTCTGGGTTCCCGGACGGCCGGGCGGCCTCAAGCGCCTGATCCACCTGGCCAGCTTCGCCCTGTCCAGCCTGCCCTCGCTGTTGCGCGCGGCCGCCGGGCGGCCGGACATCATCCTGGTGGTGGAGCCCGCGCTCTTCTGCGCGCCCGCCGCCTGGCTGGCGGCGCGGCTTTGCGGCGCCCGCGCCTGGCTGCACATCCAGGACTATGAAGTGGACGCCGCGTTCGAGCTGGGGCTGCTCAAGGGCGCCGGCCTGCGCGCCATGGTGCTCAGGGCCGAACGCTGGCTGATGCGCCGCTTCGACCGCGTGTCGACCATATCCAGCCGCATGCTGGACCTGGCGCGGGCCAAGGGCGTGGACCCGGGCCGCGCGGTGCTGCTGCCCAACTGGATCGATGTCGATGCGATTGCGCCGCGCGCCGGCGGCGGCAACTACCGCGCCGAACTGGGCATTCCGCACGACGCGATCGTTGCGCTTTATTCAGGCAACATGGGCGGCAAGCAGGGCCTGCAGACCCTAGCCGACGTGGCCCGCAGGCTCAGCCGCGAGACGCGCCTGTGGTTCGTCTTCTGCGGCCAAGGTCCTGAACGCGCGCCGCTGCAGCAGCAATGCGAGGGCCTGGCCCGTGTCGTCTTCCTGGACCTGCAGCCTGCCGAACGCCTGGGCGAATTGCTCAATACCGCCGACATCCATCTGCTGCCCCAACGCGCCGGCGCCGCCGACCTGGTGATGCCGTCCAAGCTCACTGGCATGCTGGCCAGCGGCCGGCCCGTGGTGTGCGGCGCCTCGCCCGGCACCGAGCTGGCCGGCGTGGTCGCGCGCTGCGGCCTGCTGACGCCGCCGGAAGACGGAGCGGCCATGGCCGAGGCGGTGCGCAAGCTCAGCTACAACGCGCAGATCCGCGAAACCCTGGGCGCCGCGGCGCGCCAGTATGCGCAGACGCATCTGCACGTGGACAGCGTGCTGGCTGCCGCGGAACAGGAATTCGAAGCGCTGATAGCGGCCAAGGGCAAGCATGCGGCCCGCGGCGCGGGCGTTTGAACGTCCGCACGGCCGCACAAGCCTGCCGAATCTGCTGCGCGCAGGCCGTCAACGTTGCGATGAGTTCAATTTTCTCTTGGCGGTTGGCGACGGGTTACGCGCACTCGAGACCGATGCGCTTGCATCAAGTCTCTCGCGCTTGACCCATCCTACGCGTCTGGGTCGTGCTTGGCCGGCGCTGCGCCGTTGCCGCTTCTGACCAGTCCCATCTGCACCGCGATGTAGGCTGCCTCGGCCTGGTTACGCGCGTTCAGCTTCCAGTACAGCGTGCGCGCGTGGCTCTTCACGGTGGCCACCGAGATGCCGACCTGCTGGCCGATCTCCCGCATGGTCTTGCCCTGCACCAGCAATTGCAGGATCTCTTCCTGCCGTTGGGTCAGCTCCCTCAGCTCCTGGGTTGGCGGATGCGAGGCGCCCTGAGGTCGGGCCGCGGGCTGCGGATAGCATTCGCCGCCCGCCATGACGAGGCTGACCGCCGCCGCCAGCGCATCGGGGCTGGAGGCCTTGGGCATGTAGCCCGCGACGCCTGCCCGCGCACACGCCGCCATGACGCCCGGGTCCAGCACCGAATAAAGCACCAGCACCAGCCGCGGCATGAAGAACGCCATCGATTGGGACAGGAGTCCGACGTCCTGCTCGGCCAGGCCGCTGCAACCCATCACCAGCAACTCCACCGGGCGGTTGATCGAACTGGACATGGTGAGCAATTGGGCTGGCGAGATGGCCAGAATGTCGTCGGTGTTCCGCGCACGCTCCAGCACATGCTGGATCGCGACACGGAGCAGAGCGTAGTCTTCGATCAGTACGGTTGTCATCCCGGGGGGAACCTTGTGACGCATGGCCCATACACGGTTCCCATGACGCTGGCGCATCATTGCTGCAACGGCAGGCTGCTGGCGTCACCGACCTCACGGGAATCTCGTCCGCGGCACGGAATCGCGATGGCGAGGCGGAGTTGTACGCCTTCTCGATCCAGTCTTGCGGACACAACCCATGCTATCAGCGGCTACGTTCGCTGAATCTCGTTCAGGAGGATGATTGGTGGAGGAATGCAGCAGCACTGCGACCGCGGATACTGCTGTGTATGAATTAGCCATGATGGCTATGCGCGCTCCCGGCAGCAACGGAACGCCTTCGTTCCAGGCTGCCGGGCAGGCCGCGCAAACCAATCCCGGCTACCCGAGCTTGCGCCCATAAAGCTGCCCGGCATCCACATCCCTGCCGTTCGGTTCATGCCATTCCAAGGTCGCGCCACGCTGCAGCGCCGCGTATACGGCTTCGCCCTTGTTCTTCACATGCAAGCGCTGGTAAAGCGTGCACGCATGCGTTTTGGCCGTGGCCACCGAAATGTTCAACATCCTGCTGACCGTCTTGATCGGATAGCCGCGCGCCAGCAACACCAGGACTTCGTATTGCCGCGGCGTGATCTGCAGCAGCTGCGCGCCGGCGCTGACGGGCATGGAACCCTTGCTGGCAGCGGCATCGTCGGCATCCCTGGCCGGCAAGGCGCAGACCGTTTGCGCGGGAGCCTGCAATGCCTGTTCGCTGGGGAAGCACTGCCCTCCCGCCATGACCAGGCGGATGGCCGCTTCAAGGATTTCCACCGATGCCGTCTTCATGAGGCAACCGTAGACGCTTGCCCCGGGCAACCCTTGTACCGGCATGGGCAGGGGCATGACGTCCGTCAGCAGCAGGATCCGCTTGGGCGTGAGCACGCGCTGGATTTCATGCAGCGCGCTCCACGCTTCGTCGGTATCCACCGGCAATCCATAGATCAACAGGTCGGCGCCCGCGTGCACGCCGTCCGCCTTGGAGATGTCAGCCAAACCCATCCCCTCGATTTCCCACACATCATCCAACTTGCTCAGAATCTGCCACAACCCCAACCGCAGGAGCGGATGGGCTTCAATCAGGACCATCTTGGCCATGGTGTCCTCCCGGTTTTTCGACGGGCCTAGAAGGGATCTTCGCTGTGCTGAAGACTATTTTTTTTCCAACCCTGCGATGCGAGTCCGCAATATTCCGGAATATCTAATGAAGCTGAACCGGAGCATTTGGGCTGGGAGACTTTGGTAGCCAACATAACGGATGGCATGGACCCATCTTATGGTTCGAAATTGTCAAAATCAAGACGTTTCGGCTCGATATAATCCGACAAAAACAGAAATCATTCGTTAGCCTTAATCATCATCGTAAATCTGGACGAGACGCGCATCTCATCCATTCCGGCGCTAGGGTTTTCACCAGGAATTCCCCATGAGGAGCTTGCGCTTTCCCTATGGAAGATGCAGGTCCGGCGCGGGTCGCAGGCTAAGGCAGGCCGCTGTTA
Source organism: Achromobacter sp. K91 (assembly GCF_003576205.1). NCBI lineage: Bacteria > Pseudomonadati > Pseudomonadota > Betaproteobacteria > Burkholderiales > Alcaligenaceae > Achromobacter > Achromobacter sp. K91. Next base: position 261,023 of record NZ_QWFB01000027.1, read on the forward strand.
CAGGCGTAAAAAAGCCGCGCCGCGGCATCCGCCGGGCGCGGCCTGGAAGTTCCGGAATCAGGACAATAACTGTCTATATGTTTCCGCGGACACATCAAGCCCGTGCGTCTTTCTCGTAATCGAAATATAGGTAACATTTTTATTTTTGCGTTTCCGGCACGATTTACTCCATATAGGCGAAGTCAAATACCGTATGCCCGCCCTGATGGTGCCAATGGTGCATCGAAGCATGACGTTTTCTCAGGAAGCTCGCGTAGTGGATTTCGCCGTCCGTTTCCACATAGGTGGACGGCGTTAGTTCCTCTATCCGGTTCAACGACACGCCCTTGCCGTAGTGGCAGAAGCCCTGGTACTGGGCGCAGCGGATCACCTCTCCGCCAGGCGACACAACGATTCCGGCGTTGCGGGCCCGCATCGGGTTGCGCACGATGGGGTTGCAGGCATGCGGCGTCCACTCGGTCGAGCGCGGCGAATCCGAAAAGAAAGCGAATAATTCGTCGCAATGGCTTTGGCCGTCGGTCCGATCGATATTGGTTAATAACCACCAATATTCGCCGTGTTTGAAAATAATGGTATCGACGGCGGATATATTAGTCATCAAATTTACATCAAGCTCCCATTTGAGCGGAAAATCGGTGCATTTCCAGAGCTCTATACTGCGATTGCCGCAGGTCTCCGGCACCATGTAGGTGACGCCTTCGTGCTCGAATATATATGGGAATGACAGATGGTAGGGCAGGTTCAGGGCCGTGCCCAGCAGGCGGAAAGCCCCGTCGGAGTAGGTCGCAACCGAGATCGTGCCCTTGCGCGAGGTAAAATCGTAATCCTCGAAAAATATATACGGCTTTTTATCCTGGGTATATACAAACGGATCCGCGAAGAATCTGCCCTTGGGCGGCTGCAATACCATGGCCTCGGATACCACCGCCTGCTGCCGGGCAGAAGGAAACATGCCTATCCGCCAGCGCACATTGCGTTTCATGACGCGCCGCACAATCAAATCCGACATTAACCAGGCCTGACGCGCAATATATGCGGCGCTATCCCACTCCACCGGATCCTCGCGCCGCAAGCCGCTCATGATCTGCATGCCCGGCGGCGCAACGCCTTGCTTGACGCGGGCCAGCGCCTGCAGCGCGTCGTACACCATGAAATTGCCCAGGCTGAACGCGCGCGCCTGATTCTTCAACCAGAACACTTCGGTGTTGAAACTGCGCTGGTCCAGCAATTCGTCCTGGTCCTCCCGCGGCCCCACGCGCCAGAGCTTCACCGTGGTGTGATCTTCACGCTGATAGACCTCCCAGAAGCCGGCATAGCGGCTGGTCGCCACCGCAATATCCGAATAACTCAGCTGCCATACGCCCAGCCGCGCCCAGCCCGCCATTTGTTCTCGGGTGGCCGGCGATGCGCCCAGCGTGATGACCAGGTCCAGGCCCAGCGCCGCAACCTGGCTTTGCACCTCGGCCGCGGGCATGCCAGGCGTCAACGACAGGACGGCAGCCGTATCCGATGACACGCTTTCCCGCATGTCGCGGCACGCAAGCGCCTGCCGCTGCTTTGCCGGCAGCAGCCGCGCTTCCAGGCGCGACAAGGCGCCAAACAACGCGCGCGCACCCAACCGGGGCGCTTTCTCGCCGCCCTCCTCACTCATCACCAGCAAAGCAGCGACTTCAAAATCCTGGCTATGCGTGAGCCAATCCACCATCTCATGCATCCAGCCGGGTTGCTCGTACCCGTCGACCAGCAGTCCCACTCTGTAGGTTTTCATTTCTCCTGCTCCTGTGCCAGGGCTTGTCGGCCTTCCGTCCGTTACGGCGAACGGACTAGGGCCTGTCATTGCGTATTCAGGGGCGCGACAGATTCAACTCCTCGCGCTGATACTGCGGGGTTTTGCGCCTCCCTTCCAGACCACATTCATCCTAGGTCGGCAGTCCGAGGACGAAAGGCTCAAGGTCATGCGCAAACACTAGGAAATCGTTACTCCCTCCGCATGAGTTTCGTCATCCCTCTGGTGGAGATTGGCGAGAATCCGGCCGGTCCTGAACGCGGGACTTGCGGCCCGCTAGTGGTAAACCCTATTGGGGATAGCCGAGGCTCGCGTCTCAGCCATCTCTCACGCATAATTGTTTTTAAACGAACGTTTGAATTCAACCTTATGCAAGAAATCAGACCGTCCCTCACCCGTGAATCCATCCTGGACACCGCCGAGGCCTTGTTTGCCCAACAAGGACACGATGGCACCTCGATGCGCCAGATCACCGCGGCCGCCGGCGTCAATCTGGCGTCGGTGAACTATCACTTCGGCTCCAAGGAGTCACTCGTGCAGGCGGTGCTCAAACGTCGCCTTGAAGTGCTGAACCGCGAGCGCTTGCGACTTTTGGATGAGCTGGAGGCGCAAGCCGAAGGCAGGCCCCTGAAGCCGTCGCAGATCGTGGACGCCTTTTTCGGCACGCTGCTGCGCCTGGCGGCCGATCCCGCGCAGGCCGGCAGCACCTTCCTGCCGCTGCTCGAACGCACCATGACGGATCCCTCCGACTTCATCCGCGCGCTGTTCGCGGAGGAGTACGCGGATGTGCTGGAGCGCTACCGCAACGCGCTGTTCGCAGCCCTGCCCGACGTGCCCCGCGCGGAAATCATGTGGCGCTTCCAGTTCATGCTGGGCGCCACCTCGTACGCCATCATCGGCACCGACCTGTTGCGCTCGGTCACGGGCTGGACCATCGACGACGCCGAACAACCGGATAACCCCAACCTGCTGCTGCCGCGCCTGATGAGCTTTCTGCTCGGCGGCCTGCGCTCGCCCCTGCCGCACGTGCCCTGAACGCCAAACGCCCGCAGACGGAACAGAACCTCCACGGAGACAAGAAAATGAACGCAGTCATCTACGCTCTGGTCATCGTCGCGCTCCTGGCGGCGGTCTTGCTGGGCGTACGTCCGATCCGCCGCGCCCTTTTGTCGGCGCCGATCTTCAACCTGTACCGCAAGGTGCTGCCGCAGATGTCGGACACCGAGCGCGATGCGCTGGAGGCCGGTACGGTGTGGTGGGAAGGCGAACTATTCCGCGGCCGGCCCGACTGGAGCCGCCTGCTGGCCTATCCCCGCCCGCGCCTGAACCATGACGAGCAGCGTTTCCTCGACGTCCAGGCCGAAGAGGCCTGCCGCATGGTCAACGACTGGCATGTCACGCAGGAAAGCCACGACCTGCCGGCCGAGGTCTGGAGCTACCTGAAGACCCAGGGCTTCCTGGGCATGATCATTCCCAAGGAATACAGCGGCCTGGGGTTCTCGGCCTATGCCCATTCCGAAATCGTGACCAAGCTGTCCACGCGCTCGTCGGCGCTGGCGGTTTCAGTCATGGTGCCCAACTCGCTCGGCCCCGCCGAACTGCTGCTGCACTACGGCACCGACGACCAGAAGAACCACTACCTGCCGCGCCTGGCGCGCGGCGAGGAAGTGCCCGCCTTCGCGTTGACCAGCCCCTGGGCCGGCTCCGACGCCGCCGCCATCCCCGACAGCGGCATCGTCTGCAAGGGCGAATGGCAGGGCCGCGAAGTGATAGGCATGAGGGTCACCTGGGACAAGCGCTACATCACGCTGGCGCCTGTGTGCACCCTGTTGGGCCTGGCGTTCCGCCTGTACGATCCCGACGGCCTGCTGGGCGGCGCGAAAGACCTCGGCATCACTTGCGCGCTGGTGCCGCACGACCATCCGGGCGTGGACACCGGCCGCCGCCATTTCCCGCTGAACGCCATGTTCATGAACGGCCCCACGCGCGGCGCGGACGTCTTCATGCCGCTGGATTTCATCATCGGTGGTCCTGCCATGGCCGGCCAGGGCTGGCGCATGCTGATGGAATGCCTGGCGGCGGGACGCTCGATCTCGCTGCCCTCCTCCAACACCGGCATGTCCAAGCTGACGACCCGGGCGGTGGGCGGCTATGCGCGCGTGCGCAGCCAGTTCCGCACGCCCGTCGGCAAGTTCGAAGGCGTGGAGGAAGCGCTGGCGCGCATCGGCGGCAACACCTACATGATGGACGCCGCGCGCAGCATGACGGCAGGCGCGGTGGACCTGGGCGAAAAGCCATCGGTGGTGTCCGCCATCGTCAAGTACCACGTGACCGAACGCGCGCGCCAGGTCGTCAACGACGGCATGGACGTCATCGGCGGCAAGGGCATCTGCCTGGGCCCGTCCAACTTCCTGGGCCGCGCCTACCAGCAGATTCCGATCGGCATCACGGTGGAAGGGGCCAACATCCTCACGCGCAGCCTGATCATCTTCGGCCAGGGCGCGATCCGCTGCCATCCCTACGTGCTGGCTGAAATGCAGGCCGCGCAATCGTCCGACCGCAAGCAGGGCCTGGACGATTTCGACCGCGCCTTCTGGGGCCACGTGGGCTTCGTCGCGAAGAACAAGCTGCGCGCGCTGGGCACGGCGCTCACGGGCGCGCGCTGGGTCGGCGTCAACGCCGATGTCGCTCCCGAGATGAAGCGCTACTACCAGCTGCTCAGCCGCTACAGTGCCGCCTTCGCGCTGCTGGCGGACACCTCGATGCTGGTGCTGGGCGGCAGCCTCAAGCGCCGCGAGCGCCTGTCGGCGCGCCTGGGCGATGTGCTGTCGCAGATGTACCTGATCAGCGCCACGCTCAAGCGCTTCGAAGACGAAGGCCGCCAGGCGGCCGACGCGCCGCTGGCGCACTGGTCCATCCAGGACGCGCTGTACAAGCTGCAGGAAGCCGTCGAAGGCGTGCTGGACAACTACCCCAACCGTTTCGTGGCCTGGAGCCTGCGCCGCCTGGTCTTCCCCTGGGGCCGCACGCAAGCCCTGCCCTCGGACCAGTTGGGCCAGGACGTGGCGCGATTGCTGATCAATCCCAGCGCGACGCGCGACCGCCTGACCGCCGGCTGCCACCTGCCCGCGACCGAGGCCGAGCCGGTGGGCGCGATCGAGCTGGCGCTGGCCGCCACACTGGATGCCGAGCCCATCGAAGCCAAGATCCGCGAACTCGAAAAGCGCGGCGCGCTTGACGGCAATCCACAGGCCAACGTGCGCGATATCGCCGATGCCGCCTTCGCCATCGGCGGCATCACCGCCGAAGAATATGCAGTGGTGAAACGCCGCAACCGCTTGCGCGACACGGTGGTGAAAGTGGATGATTTCCCCTTTGATTTGCGCGCCGCGGACCAGGGCAGCCCCGCCGCCGAACGCAGGGCCGCCTGAACAGGAGGAATCGGATGGCATTCAAACCGGTTTACGTCGTCGACGGCGCCCGCACGCCTTTCCTGAAGGCGCGCACCGGCCCGGGCCCCTTCTCCGCCGGCGATCTCGCCGTGCAGGCGGGACGCGCCCTGCTGCTGCGCCAGCCCTATGCGCCCACCGACCTGGACGAGGTCATCGTGGGTTGCGCCGCGCCTTCGCCCGACGAAGTGAACATCGGCCGCGTGATCGCGCTGCGCCTGGGCTGCGGCAACAAGGTGCCAGGCTGGACCGTCATGCGTAATTGCGCCTCGGGCATGCAAGCGCTGGATTCGGCGGTGGCCAACATCCAGTCCGGCCGTTCGGAGCTGGTGCTGGCCGGCGGCACGGATGCGCTGTCGCGCGCGCCGGTGCTGTATTCGGACGAGATGGTACGTTGGCTGGCCAGCTGGTATGCCGCGCGCGGCGCGGGCGCCAAGCTCGCGGCGCTGGGCCGTTTCCGTCTGCGCAATCTTGCGCCCGTCATCGGTCTGCTCAAGGGTCTGACCGACCCGGTGGTCGGCCTGTCCATGGGGCAGACTGCCGAGAACGTCGCGACCCGCTTCGGCATCGACCGCGCCGCGATGGACGCCTACGCGGCGCAGAGCCATGCTCGCGCGCGGGCGGCCCGCGCGGCCGGCGCCCTTGGCGAGATCTCGCCGCTGATCGACACGCAGGGCAAGCTGTATCCCGATGACGACGGCGTGCGCGACGACTCCACTCCCGAGAAGCTCGCCAAGCTCAAACCCGTCTTCGACAAGCCCTGGGGCAACATCACCGCGGGCAACAGCTCGCAAGTCACCGACGGCGCCGCCATGCTGGTCCTCGCTTCAGAGGAAGCGGTGCGCAAATGGAACCTGCGGCCGCTGGGCCGCATCCTCGACAGCCAATGGGCCGGCCTCGATCCCGCGCAGATGGGCCTGGGGCCGGTGCATGCGGCCACGCCCATCCTGCAGCGCCACGGGCTGGGCCTCAATGACCTGGACTTGTGGGAAATCAACGAGGCCTTCGCCGCCCAGGTGTTAGGCTGCCTGGCGGCCTGGCGCGACGATGCCTATTGCCAGGAACACTTCGGCACGCCGGCCTGGGGCGACCTCGACCCGGCCCGGCTCAACGTCGATGGCGGCGCGATCGCCATCGGGCATCCCGTGGGCGCTTCCGGCGCCCGCATCGTGCTGCACCTGCTGGCGGCCCTCAAGCGCCGCGGCGCCAGGCGCGGCATGGCGGCCATCTGCATCGGCGGCGGCCAAGGCGGCGCGATGCTGGTCGAAACCCTGGACGAGGACCGCTCATGACGACTATCGACACGCTTGCGCACTGGCGCCTGGAGCGCGATGCCGACGGCCTGGCGTGGCTGACCTTCGACCGCGCCGGCAGCGCGGTCAATGCCTTGTCCGCCGACACCATGAGCGAACTTGCGGTGGTGCTGGACGCGCTGGACGCGGCCCCGCCCGCGGGCCTGGTGATCCGGTCTGGCAAATCCACGGGCTTTGTCGTGGGCGCTGACGTCAATGAATTCGCCAGCCTGGACACGCCCGAGCAGGCACGCGCGCTGGTGGCGCGCGGATGGGACCTGTTCAACCGACTGGCCGCGGTGCGCTATCCCACGCTGGCCCTGATCCAGGGCCACTGCCTGGGCGGCGGGCTCGAACTCGCGCTGGCCTGCCGCTACCGCCTGGTGGCGGACCAGCCGGGCACGTCGCTCGCCTTGCCCGAAGTCATGCTCGGCATCTTTCCCGGCTGGGGCGGCATGCTGCGCCTGCCGCGGCTGATCGGCGCACCGGCCGCGCTGGACATGATGCTGACCGGCCGAGGCGCCGACGCGCGCCGCGCTGCGGCGCTGGGCCTGGCGGACGCGCGCGTGCCGCCCCGCCTGCTGCTGGCCGCCGCGCGCCAGACCGTGCTGTCGCGCAAGGCGCCACGCCGCGCGCGCGGCCTCGGCGCCTGGGCCAACCGCTGGCCGCTCAAGGCCATCGTCGCCAACCGCGCCCGCAAGCAGATCGCGGCCAAGGATCCCCTGGGCCACTATCCGGCCGCGCCCGCCATCGTCGAGATCTGGGAAAAGCATGGCGGCAACGCCTTGCAGGCGCCTGCGCTGATCGAGCGCATCATTTCCTCCGACACCGCCCGCAACCTGCTGCGGGTGTTCCGCCTGCAGGAACGGCTGAAGGCCAACGGCAAGCAGGCCGGCATTGCGCCCGCGCGCCACGTGCACGTGGTCGGCGCCGGCGTGATGGGCGGCGACATCGCGGCCTGGTGCGCGCTCAAGGGCATGACGGTCACCTTGCAGGACCAGGACATGGCGCGCATCGCGCCCGCCATCAAGCGCGCCGCCCAGCTGTTCTCGCGCCGACTGAAGGATCCGCGACTCGCGCGCGCGGCGTTCGACCGCCTGGTGCCGGATCCCGCAGGCGGCGGCGTGCCGCTGGCCGACATCGTCATCGAAGCCATCAGCGAACAGCCCGAAGCCAAGCGCGCGCTCTACCGCGCCCTGGAGCCGCGCATGAAGGCCGATGCGCTGCTCGCCACCAACACCTCCAGCCTGTCGCTGGAGACCTTGCGCGCGGATCTGGCGCAGCCCCAACGGCTGGTTGGCATCCACTTCTTCAATCCCGTGGCCAAGATGCCGCTGGTAGAGGTCGTGCACGCCGACGGCGACTCGGACGAGGCGCAAGCCCGCGCCTGCGCCTTCGTCGGTCAGATCGACAAGCTGGCGCTGCCGGTCAAGAGCGCGCCGGGCTTCCTGGTCAACGCCGTGCTGGCGCCCTACATGCTGCAGGCCATGCGCAGCGTGGACGAGGGCCTGGCGCCCGAAGCCGTGGACGCGGCCATGGTCGCATTCGGCATGCCGATGGGGCCGCTGGAGCTGGCCGATACCGTGGGGTTGGATATTGCCCGTGCGGCGGGCGCGGAACTTGCTGGCGGCGCCGAGCCGCCGCGCTGCCTGGCCGAGCGCCTGGCGCGCGGCGACCTGGGCAAGAAAAGCGGCCGCGGCTTCTACGCCTGGCGCGACGGCAAACCGGTCAAGGGCGCCAGCCAGTCCGGCGCGCCCGCCGGATTGGCGCAGCGCCTGATACAACCGCTGATCGACGCCACGCGCCAGCGCGTGGATGCGGGCATCGTCGCCGACGCCGACCTGGCCGACGCGGGCGTGATTTTCGGAACGGGGTTCGCGCCATTCACGGGCGGTCCCTTGCATTACCAAAGCAGCAACGCGGTGCGGAGTATAAGACCGGCTGAGGCCGATTAGGACCTGTACAACCTAAACCGGAACGACAAGACCGGCAGTGCCATAGAGACATCATCCATCACGAGGAGGCAGTACCATGAGCAGACGTTCATTGTCCCTGAGCACCTTGTCGGCCCTCGTGGTCGGCCTGGGCGCATCCACGGCAACGCACTCGGCCGGCTTTCAGCTCCTGGAGCAGAACGCCAGCGGCCTGGGCAACGCCTATGCAGGCTCTGCGGCGAATCCGGAGAACGCCAGCATCATCTATTACAACCCGGCCGGCATGACCTACCTGCCCGGCTTCAATGTGTCCGGCGGCGTCAACCTGATCAAGCCGTCATTCAAGTTTTCAGACAACGGCGACAGCCGCAACCCCAGCATTCCCGGCCTGCCGGGCACCGGCCTGGGCGGATCGCGCCCGACCGGCGGCAACGGCGGCGACGCGGGCAACCTCGGCGTGGTGCCCAATATGTACGCCTCCTGGCAGTTGAACGAGCAATGGTTCATCGGCCTGGGCGTGGGCGCCCCGTTCGGGCTCATGACCGAGTACGACGACGGCTGGGTGGGCCAGTACCACTCCAACAAGTTCGAGATCAAGACGATCAACGTCAACCCCTCGATCGCCTACAAGGTCAACGAAAAGTTCTCCATGGGCTTTGGCGTGAACTGGCAGCACATCGACGCCAATTACAAGAAGAAGACCGTGCTGCCGGTTCCCGGCATGCCGCTGGGCACGACCGGCGACGCCGACCTGAATCTCAAGGGCGATGCCTGGGGCTGGAACGTGGGCTTCATGCTGCAACCCACCGAAGACACCCGCATCGGCCTGTCCTACCGCTCGAAGATCAAGCACACCGCGAAGGGCGACACCGACATTACCAGCATCTATCCGCGCGGCAACTCGGTGTCGTTCGACGCCAAGGCCACCGTGTCCCTGCCCGACACCCTGATCCTGAGCGCGGCGCACCAGCTGAACGAACGCTGGGAACTGCTGGGCGACGTCTCGTGGACCGGCTGGAGCAGCATTCCGAATCTGAAGATCCGCAACTCGGGGCCGGGTGCGCGCGACGACGACCTGCCGCTGAACTTCCGCGACAGCTGGCGCGTCGCGCTGGGCGCCAACTACAAGTTCGCGCCCAACTGGAAGTGGAAGGTCGGCGTCGCCTTCGACCAATCGCCCGTGTACAAGGAAGCCGACCGTCCGACCTCGCTGCCGGACAACGACCGCTACTGGCTTTCGACCGGTATTCAGTGGCAGGCCACCAAGGACACCACGCTGGACGTGGGCTATACCTATCTCTACCTGCGCAAGACGGACATCGACACCACGTCCGGCAACCAGCTGACCAAGGGCCGCGTGGCGGGCACCTATGACAGCAATGCCCACATCCTGGGCATACAGCTGTCGTCCCGCTTCTAACCCGCCCCGGATGGCGGTCCGGCCCGGTCCGGCCCGCCATTCGTTTTTTTCAGGAGACTGCCTTGAGCAAGTTCGTCGTCAAACACGTCGCCGTCCTGGGGGCCGGCGTCATGGGTGCGCAGATCGCCGCCCATCTGGCCAATGCCGGCGTGCCCGTCACGCTGTTCGACCTGGCCGCCCCCGAAGGCGACCGCAACGGCACGGTCAAGAAAGCGATCGCCGGCTTGAAGAAGCTGGAGCCCGCGCCCCTGGCCGGCGCGGCGCGCCTGGCGTACATCACGCCCGCCAACTACGACGACGACCTCGAACGCCTGCGCGGCTGCGACCTGGTCATCGAGGCCATCGCCGAGCGCATGGACTGGAAGACCGCGCTGTACGAGCGCATCGCGCCGCACGTGGCCCCGGGCGCCATCATCGCCTCCAATACATCGGGCCTGTCGATCGACGCGCTGGCCAACGCCCTGCCCGCGGGCCTGCGCGACCGCTTCTGCGGCATCCACTTCTTCAATCCGCCCCGCTACATGCGGCTGGTGGAAATCATCGCCACTTCGCACACCCAGCCCGCCGTGCTGGATCAGCTCGAAACCTGGCTGACCTCGACCCTGGGCAAGGGCGTGATCCGCGCGCTGGACACACCCAACTTCGTTGCCAACCGCATCGGCGTGTTCTCGATCCTGGCAGCCATGCACCACACGGCCCGCCTGGGCCTGGCGTTCGATGAGGTCGACGCCCTGACCGGCCCGAAGATCGGCCGCCCCAAGAGCGCCACCTACCGCACGGCCGACGTGGTCGGCCTGGACACGCTGGCCCACGTGGTCGGCACCATGGAAAAGAATCTGCCGGACGACCCCTGGCACCGCTATTTCAAGCTGCCCGAGTGGCTCTCCGCGCTGATCGCCAAGGGCGCACTGGGGCAAAAGACCGGCGCCGGCGTCTACCGCAAGCAGGGCCGCGAAATCCAGGTGCTGGACCTGAAGGCGCAGGACTATGTGCCCAGCGCCGGCAAGCTGGCCGACGAAGTCGCCGCCCTGCTCAAGGAACGCGACCCGGGCAAGCGCTTCGCCGCGCTGCGCGCGAGCAGCCATCCCCAGGCCCAGTTCCTCTGGAGCCTGTTCCGCGACATCTTCCACTACAGCGCCGTGCAACTCGAACACGTGGCCGACAATGCGCGCGACCTGGACCTGGCCATGCGCTGGGGCTTCGGCTGGGCCCAAGGTCCGTTCGAAACCTGGCAGGCCGCCGGCTGGCAGGCCATCGCCGCCGCGGTGGCCGAGGACATCGCCGCCGGCCAGGCCATGAGCGACGCGCCGCTGCCGGCCTGGGCGCTGGAACCCGGCCGCAATGGCGTGCATGCGCCCGAAGGCTCCTACTCCGCGCGTACCGGCCAGCTGAGCCCGCGTTCGACGCTGCCGGTGTACCGCCGCCAGTTGTTCCCCGAGCGTGTGTACGGCGAAGGCGCCAGCGAGCGCGGCGTCACGATCTGGGAAAACGAAGGCGTGCGCCTGTGGAACCTGCCGCAGGTCGACGCCGGCGTGGCCATCCTCTCGGTCACCTCCAAGAACCACACCCTGGGCGCGGAAGTGCTCGACGGCATCCTGCAGGCGGTGGCGCGCGCCGAACGCGAATACGACGGGCTGGTCATCTGGCATGACGCGCCCTTCGCCGTGGGCGCCAACCTGCAGCAGGTCTCCGAGGCCTGCGCCGCCGGGCTATGGGACATGCTGGAGGCCACGGTTGAAAAGTTCCAGCGCGCCTCGCAGTCGTTCAAGTACGCGCAGATTCCCACCGTGGCGGCCGTGCAGGGCATGGCGTTGGGCGGCGGCTGCGAATTCCTGATGCACGCCTCGCACCGCGTGCTGGCGCTGGAAAGCTATATCGGGCTGGTCGAGGCCGGCGTCGGGCTGATTCCGGCGGGCGGCGGCAGCAAGGAATTCGCCGGCCGCGCCGCGGCGCTGGCCGCCAAGACAGCCACGCCGGGCGAGGTCTTCCCCTATCTGCAACCGGTGTTCCAGACCATCGCCACGGCGCAGGTCGCCAAGAGCGCGCTGGAAGCCATCGCCACGGGCTTCGCCCGCGAGCATGACATCGTCGTGTTCCATCCGGACGAGCTGCTGTACGTCGCCATCGGCCAGGCCCGCGCCGCGGCCGAGGCCGGCTACACGCCGCCGCCCCGCTTGCGCGACATTCCGGTCGCGGGCCGCAATGGCATCGCCAACTTTGAAATGGTGCTGGTCAACATGCGCGAAGGCGGCATGATCAGCGCGCACGACTACCGCGTGGCGCGCAGCGCCGCCGTGGCCCTGTGCGGCGGCGAGGTCGACACCGGCGCCAAGGTGGACGAGGAATGGCTGCTGGCCGTGGAGCGCAAGGAATTCGTGGCGCTGCTGCGCACGCCTGAAACCCAGGCCCGCATCCGCCACACTCTCGACACCGGCAAGCCCCTGAGGAACTGACATGAGCAAGCAGATTCAAGACGCCTACATCGTCGCCGCCACGCGCCTGCCGGTGGGCAAGCGCAACGGCGCCTACATCACCACCCGTCCCGACGACATGCTGGCCGCCGCGCTCAATGGCGCGCTGGCGCAGGTCCCGGGCCTGGATGCCGCGCGCATCGATGACGTCATTGCCGGCTGCGCCATGCCGGAAGCCGAACAAGGCATGAACGTGGCCCGCATCGGCCTGTTGCTCGCCGGCCTGCCGCAAAGCGTGGCCGGCGTCACCGTGAACCGCTTCTGCGCATCAGGCCTGCAGGCGGTGGCCGATGCCGCGGCGCGCATCCGCACCGGCGAGGCCGACATCATGATCGGCGCAGGCACCGAATCCATGAGCGCCATGCCGCAGATCATGGGCAACAAGGTGTCGATGAACCCCGCCATCTTCGAACACCAGGAAAACATCGGCATGGCCTTCGGCATGGGCCTGACCGGCGAGAAGGTCGCCGAACGCTGGAAGGTCTCGCGCGAGGACCAGGACGCCTTCGCCCTGGCCTCGCACCAGAAGGCCTGCGCGGCCATCACCGCCGGCCACTTCCGCGCCGAGATCACGCCTTATGAAACGGTGTCGCGCCAGCCCGGCGACGCCAGCGGCACGGTGCGCGTCGCGCGCCGCCTGGTCGAGACGGACGAAGGTCCCCGCCCGGACAGCAGCGCCGAGGCGCTGGCCCGCTTGAAGCCGGTGTTCGCCGCGCGCGGCAGCGTCACCGCCGGCAACAGCTCGCAGATGTCCGACGGCGCCGCCGCCGTGATCCTGGTGTCCGACCGCATCCTGCGCGAATTCAATCTGAGCCCGCTGGCGCGCTTTGCCGGCTTCGCCGTGGCCGGCGTACCGCCCGAAGTCATGGGCATCGGCCCGGTCGCCGCGATCCCCAAGGTGCTGCAACGCGCCGGCATCGGCCAGGACGCGCTGGACTGGATCGAACTGAACGAGGCCTTCGCCGCCCAATCGCTGGCGGTGATCCGCGAGCTGAAGCTGGATCCGGCCAAGGTGAATCCGCTGGGCGGGGCAATCGCGCTAGGCCACCCGTTGGGCGCCACGGGCGCGATCCGAACGGCCACCCTGACCCACGGCCTGCGCCGCACCGGCGGCAAGTACGGCCTGGTGACCATGTGCATCGGCACCGGCATGGGCGCGGCCGGCCTGTTCGAGGCGATGTAGGCGGAGCGGCGCGGAACATGAAGCCCTATTGGTTCAAGAACCTGTCGCCGACCTGGCGGGCGCGCCTGATGCGGGTGGGCTTCAACCTGCATCCCGCGTTCCGCGCCACCGGCGGCAAAGTGGTGCATGTATCCGCGGATTTCCATCACATCCGCATCAAGCTGCCGCTGCTGCGGCGCACCCGCAATATCGTCGGCTCGATGTACGGCGGCTCGCTGTTCGCGGTGACCGACGGCGCCCACCCCACGATGCTGATGTCCGCGCTGGGCGCAGACCACATCGTGTGGGACAAGGCGGCCACCATACGCTTCCGCAAGCCGGCGTACGCCACGCTGTATGTGGACTTCCGGCTCCCGCCCGACGAAATCGCGGAAATCCGCGCAATCCTCGCGCGCGACCATGAAACCACCCGGACCTATACGGTGGAACTCAAGGACCGAGACGGCGTGGTCTACGCCGTCGTGGAACGCACGATCTATATCGCAGACAAGAAGTTCTACAAGCAGAAGAACACTGGAGGAGAATCATGCGTCGCATCCCCGGAGGGCGAATCGCCGCCCTGAGCCTCATGCTTGCCGCCTGCCTGGCCGGCGCCCCCGCACAGGCCGCCGACGTCGAAGTCGCCGGCCTGCGCGTTCCGGACAGCCTGTCGGAAGGCGGCCGCGCGCTGGTGCTGAACGGCGCCGGCGTGCGCACCAAGTTCGTCGTCAAGGTCTACGTGGCGGCGCTGTACGCCACCGCGAAAAGCGGCGATGCGGCTGCGCTGGTCAACAGCGACGAGCCGCGCCGCATGCGCCTCTTGCTGCTGCGCGACGTCGACAGCAAAAGCCTGGACGAAGCCCTGCAGGACGGATTGCGCGACAATACATCAGCGCAAGAGCTGGCCGAGCTGAAGGCGCCGGCCGCCCGCCTGTCCGCCCTGATGGCGGAAATCGGCGCGGTGCGCGAAGGCGACGTGGTCGACCTGGATTTCGACGCCCGCGGCGTCGCGGTCTCCGATAACGGCAAGCCGCAAGGCCGCATCGACAGCCCCGCGTTCGCGCGCGCCCTGCTGAGGGTCTGGCTGGGCGACAAGCCCGCGCAAGCCTCCCTGAAAAAAGCCCTGCTGGGCGGCTAGGGCCCAAAGGCTCTCTTGCTGTACAGGCCACACACGGAAATCCGGCATATGGAACGAATCTGGCAGAAAAGCTACCCCGCGGGCGTGCCTGCGGACATCGAAATGGACGGCGTGACGACGCTGGTGTCGGTCGTGCGCGAAAGTTGCCGGCGCTACGCCGACAAGACCTCGTACATCAGCATGGGCAAGTCCCTCAGCTACGCCGAGCTCGACCGGCTGACGCGCGACTTCGCGGCCTGGCTGCACGCCAACGGCCTGGGCCGCGGCGACCGTGTCGCGCTCATGATGCCCAACCTGCTGCAATACCCCGTATGCCTGTTCGGCGCATTGCGCGCCGGCTGCGTGGTGGTCAACTGCAACCCGCTCTATACCCCGCATGAGCTGCAGCACCAATTGGCCGATTCGGGCGCCCGCGTCATCGTGGTCGCAGACAACTTTGCCGCTACCGTGCAGAAGGCCCTGGACGGCACCGCGATAGAACGCGTGGTGGTGACGTCCATCGGCGAGCTGCTGGGACCGCTCAAGGGACGCCTGGTGGACTTCGTGGTCCGCCGCGTCAAGCGCATGGTGCCCGCGTGGTCGCTGCCCGGCGCCATCCGGCTGGGCGATGCGCTGCGCGCCGGCGCCGCCGCGCCCTTCACGGAAGTGGAACTGGACCAGCGCGACCTGGCCTGCCTGCAATACACCGGCGGCACCACCGGCGTGGCCAAGGCGGCCATGCTCACCCACGGCAATCTGGTGGCCAATCTGAGCCAGGCCTATGCCTGGGTCCGGCCGCTGGTGACCGAAGGCGAGGAGTGCATCGTGACCGCCTTGCCGCTGTATCACATCTTCGCGCTGACCGCGAACTGCCTGACCTTCATGAAGATGGGCGCCAGCAACTTGCTCATCATCAACCCGCGCGACATTCCCGGGCTGGTCAAGGAAATGCGCAAGGTGCCGTTCTCGGCCTTCACGGGCGTGAACACGCTGTTCAACGCCCTGCTCAACAACCCGGACTTCGCGCGCCTGGATTTCTCGCGGCTGCGCCTGACGATGGGCGGCGGCATGGCGGTGCAGCGCTCGGTGGCCGACCGCTGGCGCGCCGTCACCGGCCGCTCGCTGGCGCAGGCCTATGGCCTGACCGAGACCTCGCCCGCGGTCACGATCAATCCGCTGGACGTGCAGGAGTTCACCGGTTCCATCGGCCTGCCCGTGCCATCCACCGACATTTCCATCCGCGACGATGCGGGCCAAGAACTGGGCGTGGGCGAGACCGGCGAAATCTGCGTGCGCGGACCCCAGGTCACACAGGGCTACTGGCAACGGCCCGACGAAACCGCGCTGGTCCTGTATGCCGACGGGTTCCTGCGTACCGGCGACGTGGGTTACGTGGACGAAAAGGGCTATGTGTTCCTGGTGGACCGCAAGAAGGACATGATCCTGGTGTCCGGCTTCAACGTCTATCCCAACGAGGTCGAGGACGTGGCCGCGCTGCATCCCGGCGTGCGCGAAGTGGCGGCGGTGGGCGTGCCCGACGAGCGCTCAGGCGAAGCCGTGAAGCTGTATGTGATCCGCAAGGATCCGGCGTTGGACGCCGAGACCCTGATCGCGCATTGCCGCAAGCAGCTGACGGGCTACAAGGTGCCCCGCTACATCGAGTTCCGCGATGACCTGCCCCGCACCAACGTCGGCAAGATCCTGCGCCGCGAACTGAAACCGGCGGCGCAGGAAGCCGTGCAGGCGCAAGTCCGGCAGCCGGGTTAGGCCTGGACAGCCGCCGGCTCGCGCCGAACGCGGGCCGGCGGCGGGGGCCAGCCCGGCCTACCACTGCCCGAAAAACACTCCGGCCCGCTTGTGGGCGTTGGTCGCCTTTTCCACGGCCTCGTCGCTGATGGTGGTACGGCGCTTGCCGCGCAGCATCCATTCCAGCAGCCGCTGGCGCAGCTCCAGGCGCGTTTGCGCATGCGCGCTGCTCGCGCCCAGGTCCTGGAACTCGTCCGGATCGGCATGCAGGTCGAAAAGTTGTTCACGCTCGTCCAGCCAGTACACGTAGCGCCAGCGGTCCGTGCGCACCGACCAGGCGCGGGCGTTCTGCGGCGTCTTGCCGCACAACAGGCGGGCCTGGCGGAAGCTGTAGTCCAGCTCCGAATACACGCAATCGCGCCAAGGAGTCGCGCCATCGCGGCCGTGCAGCAAGGTCTGCAATTCGCGGCCTTCCAGCCGATGGCCGGGTCCGGGCTTGCCCAGCGCGCGCAGCACCGTGGGCACCAGGTCCACGCTTTCCACCATGTCGTCCAACGCGCGGCCGCGCGTGGCGTCGGCCGCAGCCGAGGGGTCCATGACAATGAAGGGCACGCGCTGCACGGTGTCGTAGAACAACTCCTTTTCGCCCAGCCAATGGTCGCCGAGAAAATCGCCATGGTCCGCGGTGAACACGATGAGCGTGTTCTTCATCAGGCCCGCGCCTTCCATGTAGTCGAACAGCCGGCCCAGATGGTCGTCCAGCTGCCGGATCAGGCCCTGGTAGGCGGGACGCACCACGCGCACGCATTCGTCGGTCGAAAAGCTGACGCTCTCTTCCTGCTGCCGGTAGGCCGCGACCACCGGATGCGCGTTCTCCAGTTCTTCATGGTTGCGCCGCACTGGCAGGCATTGGTCCGGGGTGTAGCGCTTGTGGTAGGGATCCGGCGCCATGTAGGGCCAATGCGGTTTCACGTAGCTCAGGTGCAGCACCCAGGGCTGGCTGCCGCGCCGTTTCATGAAGTCCAGCGCCTGGTCCGTCATGTAGGCGGTCTCGGAATGCCGCTCGGCCACGCGCGCCGGCAGGTGCGCATTGCGCATGTTCCACCCGCTGACCACCTGCCCCGCGGCGTCGACCGCGGCGATCACGTAATCGGTCCAGGGGTCCGCGCTGTCGTAGCCGTGGCGCCGCAGAAAGGCGGGATAGCCGCTTTCGTCGCCCGGCGTGTGGTGGCCGTCGTAGCGGTCCAGTTCGGTGAAACCGCCGCGGCCAAGCAGCGCGCCCAGCTCCGAGGAACCATCGATCGACAGCCGCTCCATGCCGGCCTTGTCGGGGATGATGTGAGTCTTGCCGGCCAGAGCCAGTTCGCGGCCCTGCCCCGCCAGGTATTCGCCCAGCGTGATCTCGTTGACCGACAACGGCACGCGGTTCCAGGTGGCACCGTGGCGCGAGGGATAGCGGCCGGTGTAGTAGCTCATGCGCGAAGGCCCGCACACGCCCGAGTTCACGAAGGCGCGGTCAAAGCGCACCCCGCGCGCGGCCAGCGCATCCAGGCTGGGCGTCTGCAGATAAGGATGGCCATAACAGCTCAGGTGGTCGGCCCGCAGTTGGTCGGCCATGATGAACAGCACGTTCTGCACATCGCTCATCGTCGTCCTCCTATTGCGTGGCCGTGAAGCCGGATGCACGCACCACGGGCTCCCACTGCTCGCGGTACGCAGTCAAGGCGTCGGCTGTGCCGCGCGCATCCAGCGATACCGGCTCCAGGTAGGCTGCGCGCACGGCCTCCTGCATGGCGGGCTCACGCAACACCGCCGCGATGTCCGCGCCCAGCCTGTCCGCCTTGGCCTGCGGCATCGCTGCCGGTGCGAAGAAGGCATTCCAGCCGTTTGCCGCAAGGTTCACCCCGCTTTCCTTGAAGGTGGGCACGTCCTTGAGTTCGGCATCGCGCGCCTCGCCGGACACGGCGAGGATGCGGATCTTGCCGGCGCGGTGCTGCGGCAGCAAGGTGTCCAGCGTGTCTATGCCCTGCGGCAGGATGCCGCCTATCAATTCGGAAATCAGCGGCGCCGATCCGCGGTATCCGACCACTTCCGGCTCCTGGCCCAGTTCGCGTCCCAGCATCAGCGCAAAGAAGTGCGGCAGGCTGCCGGTGGCCGGCACGCCGACGGCGAACTGCTTGGGGTTCGCCTTCAGCCACTGCCGCAGGCCAGCCAGGTCCTGGATCGGCGAATTCGCCGCCACCGCCATCGCAAATTTATAGCTGCTGACCAGCGACACGGGCTTGAAGTCGCGCTGCGCGTCGTAGCCCGGTTGGGCATAGACCAGCGGCGCCACCACCATCACGGCCGGGTTCGCGAGCATCAGCACGTTCTGGCCGGCCGGCGCCGTGTGCAGCGCCTGCGCCGCGATGCGGCCGCCCGCCCCCGTCTTGTTCTCGACCACCACGGGCACGCCTACCCGATCCTTGAGCCGGTCCGCGACCAGCCGCGCAATGCGGTCCGAACTGCCGCCTGGCGGATAACCCACCACCACCGTCAGCGTCCCGTCCAGCGGGGCCTGCTGCGCGCCGGCCAACGGTGCGGCCCCCGCAAGTATTGCCGCCGCGGCAGCGCCCGATATCCATTTACGCATGGTCAACTCCTGGAGACAGCGGCCCGCTGTCGATTATGGTTGTCACTGCCTGGCCGATACTCAAATAGGAAAATTGACTTTAGCAACGCCCGTATTTGTTGATCTAATCCAGGACTTCCCATAACGATATGCAGCGCGAACTGCAACACCACCAGGAGGAGACGCCATGCCGACCGATTCCGCGTCCGGGCAGCGCCAGCTTTCGGACATGCTGATGTACCGGCTATACCAGGCATGGTCGCAATCGAATCCCGTATTCCTGCGCCTGTGCGAAGGACGCTTCGGCATCACGCGGCGCGAATGGCGGGTGCTGGCCTGTGCCGTCGAGGGCGGCATCATGAGTTCGGCTGAACTGGCAGCCGCTGCAAAACTGGATCTGGCGCGCACCTCGCGCACCCTGGGCGCGCTATGCGAAAAAGGCTGGCTGCGCCGCCTGCACGACAGCGCCGACCGCCGCGTGGTGCGTGTGGAAGCCACGGCCGAAGGCAGCACCCTGTACGACGCCTTGCTGCCCGAAGTCTCGCACCTGAACGACCTGCTGGTGCAGGACCTGAGCGCCGACGAGGTCGCCTTGCTGCGCGACCTTCTGGGCCGCATCGAACAGCGCGGCCGCAGCATGGCCGAGGGCAATATCGTCTCGGAAAAAGCCAGCCGGCGCGACGGCGGCACCCGCCGGCCGCGCCACGCCTGAGCCGTTCTGTCGCGCCTCGCCAACAGGCGAGCGGCTCCCTCGCGCCTTTCCCAGACCTCGCCAAGCTACTGATAGGACGGCGTTTTTCGTCGTCCACCTTACCGCCCGGCAAGCTTTGCACGGCTTTTTTACATCTGCGGACCGCGGATTTTCTGACATCCTTGATCTATTAAATTAATAATAGTTATCGTTGTCATTTGCATCCAAAATCGGCCGAACTCAGGCCGAAGGGAAAATCCATTGAAACGCCACCCTGATCCCGCCGCCCGGCGCGCGCGGCCGCTGGTCCTGTTGCCTGCTGCCGCCGCGCTTGCCGCCTGCATGGGCGCCGCAGCGCAGGCCCAGCCCGCCGCATCCGGCGAACCCGCCACCATCCTGCCCGCCGTGCAGGTCACCGGCACCGGCGAAACCGCGACCAGTCCGGTAGAAGGCTACGTCGCCACGCGCAGCGCCACCGCGACCAAGACCGACACGCCCTTGTCCGAAACGCCGCAGGCCATCACCGTGATCCCGCGTGAACAGATCGTGGACCAGGGCGCGCAGAACATCCAGGACACCATGAACTACGCGGCCGGCGTGCGCCCCAACGCGTATGGCGTGGACAACCGCGCCGACTACGTGCGCGTCCGGGGCGTGGAGCCGGTGCAGTACCTGGACGGCCTGCGCCAGTACTTCAGTTTCAACAACCCGCGCACCGAGGTCTATGCGATGGAGCGCGTGGAAGTGCTGCGCGGCCCCGCCTCCATGCTGTACGGACAGGGCAGCACGGGCGGCATCGTCAACTTGGTCAGCAAACGCCCGCAGGAGGAAACGCAGCGCGAAATCGGCGTGGTGCTGGGCAATCACAACCGCCGCGAAATCCAGGCCGACCTCACGGGCTCGGCCAGCGAGGACGGCCAGTGGCTATACCGCGTGATCGCCGTGGGACGCGACAGCGATACCCAGGTCCAATACGCGCCGGACGACCGCCTGATGCTGGCGCCGTCCCTGACCTGGCGCCCCAGCGCAGCCACCTCGCTGACATTGCAGGCCACCTGGCAGAAGGATCGCGCCGGCACCACGCAATCCTTCCTGCCGTGGAGCGGCTCGGTGCAGGAAAATCCCAACGGCCGCATCCCGACCCGTCGCTTCGCCAGCGAACCGGGCTTCGACGCCTACGACACGGAGCAGTTCAGCGTCGGCTGGCTGTTCGAGCATCAGTTCAACGACACCTGGAAGGTGCGGCAGAACTTCCGCAATACGGTCAGCAGCGTCGACTACAAGACGCTCTATCCCAACGTCTACGGCGCGCGCCGCGGCGATTCCTACATCGATCCGGAACAAACCACCGTCGACCGCATTTTCTATGTCAACAAGCCGCGCATGCGCACGTTGCTGGCGGACCAGAACGTGGAAGGCAAGCTGAATTGGGGCCGCACGGAGCACACGGTGATCTTCGGCATGGATTATTCGCGCTACCGCGAGACCAGCCAGACGGCCAGCGGCGCGGGCTCGCCGCTGAACCTGTACCACCCCGTGTACGGCAACGTGCCCGAGTACGAACTGTCGGACAACCCCAAGATCAATCAGCAGCAGATCGGCTTCTACGCGCAGGACCAGATCAAATTCGACAAGAACTGGATTTTCCTGGCCGGCATCCGCCGCGACCGCGCCGACAGCACCACCGAAGGCCAGGACCGGGAAACCGACATGGCCACCACCAAGCGTTTCGGCCTCATGTATGCCGCTGACAACGGCTGGTCGCCCTACCTCAGCTACAGCGAATCGTTCACGCCCATCGCCGGCGCCGACTTCTACAACCAGCGCTGGAAGCCCATGCGCGGCAAACAGGTGGAGGCTGGCATCAAGTACATGCCGAAGGACGCCGACATCGAATTCACCGCGGCCGCCTATGACCTGCGCGAGAAGAATCGCCAGACCAACGACCCGGACAATCCCAACAACCAGATCCAGGCCGGCAAGACCCGTACCCGCGGCGTGGAACTGGAACTGCGCGGCCGCGTCACCAAGGAACTGGACGTGATCGCCAACTATATCTACACCGACCTGGACCCGCAGCTTGAGGCCCAGCCCAAGCACATCGCCTCCATGTGGGGCAAGTACCGCTTCGCGCTGGCCGGCCAGCCCGGCTTCGCGGTGGGCGCGGGCGTGCGCTACCTGTCGGCGTTCCGCGACGGTGGTGCCCCGGAAACCCCGGCGGTCACGCTGTTCGACGCCATGCTCAGCTACGACAATGGTCCCTGGCGCTATGCGCTGAACGTGAACAACATCGCGGACCGCACTTATGAGGTGGTCTGCCTGGATCGCGGCGACTGCTTCTACGGCGCGCGCCGCACCGTCATGCTGAGCGGCGCCTACCGCTTCTAAAATCGGAACTGCCTCCGGGCCTGGGAACCTGTACGTACATGCTGTACGTACAGGTGTACACTACGGTTTTTCATCCCTGTTCAACCGTCTGACAGACGCGCGCTCGAACGTCTGCAACCCAGAAAAACCGTCCTGGAGACTCCGATAGTGTCGACCGAAACTTCCCGCTCGCCCTTTTTTGGCACGATGCAGAAAATCCCCGGTGGATTGATGCTGGTGCCGCTGATCCTGGGTTCCCTGATCGGCACCTTCGCTCCCGACGCCCTGGCGATCGGCGGGTTCACCACGGCACTGTTCAAGAACAGCGCCCTGCCCCTGATCGCGCTGCTGATCTTCGCCACCGGCACCCAGGTCAATGCGCGCACCGGCGGCCCCATCCTGGCCACCGCCGGCACCATCCTGCTGATGAAGACGCTGGTGCCCGCCACCCTCATCATCATCCTGGGCAGCTACGTCGGCCTGGACGGCGTGCTGGGCGTCTCCATCCTGGCGCTGCTGGCCGCCTTCGACAACAGCAACGGCGGCTTGTGGCTGGCCTATACCGGCCAGTACGGAGATGCCCGCGACCGCGGCGCCTATGTGGCCAGCGCGGTCAACGACGGCCCCTTCTTCAGCCTGCTGTTCCTGGGCGCCTCGGGCCTGGCCGACATCCCCATGATCGCCCTGGTGGCGGCGCTGGTGCCGTTCCTGCTGGGCGTGGTGGTCGGCAACCTGGACCCCAAGTGGCGCGACGTGCTCAAGCCCGTGCCCAACATCGTCATCCCGTTCTTCGCCTTCGCGCTGGGCACCGGCATCAACCTGGGCGCCGTGGTTTCCGGCGGCGTCAGCGGCCTGATCCTGGGCCTGATCATCAGCCCCATCACCGGCGGCCTGGTCTACCTGGGCTATCGCTACATCCTGCGCCGCGGCGGCAAGAGCGGCCTGGGCTTCGCAGCCGGCACCACCGCCGGCAACGCCATCGCGACCCCGGCCGTGGTGGCGGCCGCAGACCCCAACTTCCAGCAGTACGTGTCGACCGCCACCGCGCAGGTCGCCGCCTGCGTGCTGATCAGTTCGATCCTGGCGCCGATGCTGGCCTCGTACTTCCTCAAGCGCGCCGGCGAACTCAAATCCGAGGACGCCGACCCCACGGTCGCGCCCGCCCTGCGTGAAGCGCGCGGAGAGGCGCTTTGAATCCCGCCATCGCCATCGTCGCCGATGACCTGACCGGGTCCGGCGACACGGCGGTGCAGTTCGTGCGCGCCGGCTGGAACACCCATCTGTCCATCGGCGGCGCCGACGAGGCGCTGTCCGGTCCTGGCGCCGCCGGCGTGGAAGTGCTGGCGGTCACCACCAACAGCCGCCCCCTGTCGACCGCCGACGCGGCCGAAGTCGTCTGGCACAACGTGCGCCGCCTGCGCGCGGCCGGCGTCACACGCCTGTACAAGAAGGTGGATTCCACCTTGCGTGGCGCCTTCAAGGCCGAGATCGATGCGGCGCGCGAGGCCTGGGGTCCGGACACCATTGCGGTGATATGCCCGGCTTTCCCGGCCACCGGCCGCACCGTCGAACAAGGCGTGCTCTACGTCAATGGCAAGCCGGTCACCGAGACCTCGGCGGCCACCGATCCGGTCACCCCCGTGACCGAAAGCCATATCCCCACCCTTCTGGGCTGCGCCCATGTGGCGGCGCAGGCAGGCGACACGCCGCAAACGCTGGCGGCGCGCATCCGCGCGGCCGGCAACACCGTGGTGGTTGACGCCGCCACCGAAGCCGACCTGGAACGCCTGGCGCGCGCCATCGGCTTGCTGGGCGTGCACGCCCTGCCCGTGGGCGCGGGCGGCCTTGCCGTACCGCTGGCCCGCGTTTGGGCCGGCGCCGACCAGACCGCGCCGGTCGTGGTGGTGGTGACCTCGCAGCACAGCGCGGCACGCGCGCAAGCCGCGGCTCTGCAAGCCTCGGGCGCCGACACCTGGACGCCCTCGCTGGCCCAATTGGCCGACGACGCAGCATGGCAGGCCTGGAGCCAGCCGCTGCTGCAGGCGCATGCCCAGTCGCCCGCGCAAGCCGGCACGGTGCTGCTGCTGGCGCCCGAAGGCCAGTTGGACGGCCTGGATTCCGAGACCGTCGCCGAACGCCTGGGCGGCCTGGCCGCACAATTGATCGCCAGCGCGAACGCGGCCGGCGTGGTCGCCACCGGCGGCGACGGCGCGCGCAGCGTGCTGGTGGCGCTGGGCGCCCGCGGCATCGCGCTGGTGGATGAAGTGATGGGCGGCGTGCCTTTGGGCACGCTGACCGGAGGCACGGCCGCCGGCCTGCCCGTGGTGACCAAGGCCGGCGGCTTTGGCACCGAAGATGTACTGGTTCGCGCGGTGCGCGCGATCCGCGACAGGAGATTCAAGCGATGACACAACCCCAACCGGGCAAACTGCCCCTGCTGGCCGTAACCCTGGGCGACGTGGCGGGCATCGGGCCGGAAATCACGGCCAAGATGCTGATGGGCCATGACGAACTGCGCCAGAAGGCCCGCCTGCTCGTGGTCGGCGACGTCGACGTGATGGCCAACGCCGTGCGCGGCCTGGGCGGCGACCCCGCCATCGTGCGCAAGCTGGACCGCGCGGCCGACTGCGCCAACACGCCCGGCACGATCGAAGTGCTGCAGGCCGGCCCGTCGCTGGCCCATGTAAAGCTGGGCGAGATCAGCGCGGACGCGGGCGACGGCTCGGTGCGCTTTGTCACTACGGCCTGCGCCCTGGCGCGCGCCGGCGAGGTCGACGGCATCGTCACCGCCCCGCTGAACAAGGCCGCCATGCACGCCGCCGGCCACAAGTGGCCCGGCCACACCGAACTGCTGGCGCACGAGTTCGGCGTCAAGACCTTCTCGCTGGTGCTGTCAGCCGGCGACCTCTACATTTTCCATGCCACCACTCACGTGTCGCTGCGCCAGGCCATCGAAGACCTGACCCCGGCGCGCATGCGCGCAGTGCTGCGCCTGGCCGGCTCGTTCGCCAAGGCGCTGGGCCGCGGCGACCAGCCGGTGGCAGTCTCGGGCCTGAATCCGCATGCCGGCGAAAACGGCATCTTCGGCACCGAAGACGCCGACATCCTGGCGCCCGCGGTGGCCGAAGCCAATGCCGCCGGCATCCTGGCCGCAGGCCCGATTCCGGCCGACGCGCTGTTCCCGCAAGCCGTGCGCGGCAAGTGGAAGTTCGTGATCGCCTGTTACCACGACCAGGGCCACGCGCCCTTCAAGGCGGTCTACGGCGACGACGGCGTCAACATCACGGTGGGCCTGCCCGTCGTGCGCGTGTCCGTCGACCACGGCACCGCCTTCGACATTGCCGGCCGCGGCATCGCCCGCGAGGACAGCCTGATCCTGGCCGCCGAGCGCGCCGCGCATCTGGCCCCGGGCTGGACGCATGTGTGGGAAACTGCGCGGGCACAAACCGGAGGTTGATTCCCATGGCGCCCGCCACGCACGACGCATTGCCCGTACTTGATCGCTCCGGCGATATCCCGCTGCACGCCCAGGTGGCGACCCTGCTGCGCGGATACATCCGCACGAACAAGCTCGCGGCCGGCGCCGTGCTGCCCAGCGAGGCGGCGCTGTGCGAACGCTTCGGCGTGGCGCGCAGCGTGGTGCGCCAGGCGCTGGCGGCCCTGGCCACCGAAGGCCTGATCCAGCGCGAAACCGGGCGTCCCGCCAGCGTGGCCGCGCCCCAGGAGCACCGCCGGCTGGTACAGCGCTCCACCGGCCTGTACGAGCAGTTCGCGCAGTCCGGCGTGGCCCTGCAGACCCGCGTGCTCGCGTTCGCGCGCGCCGAGCCGCCCGCGGACGTAGCCGCCTTCTTCGGCACCACGCAATTGCTGATGCTGGAGCGTCTGCGCCATGTGGCCGACGCGCCGCTGGCCTACGTGCGCACCTGGCTGCCCGCCGACGCGGTACCGGGCCTGCGCGCCGAAGATCTCGCCGACGCGTCCCTGCATGGCGTGCTCACGCGCCGCTTCGGCCTGCGTCCAGGCGCCGGGCGCAATCAGATCCGGGCGGTTGCCGCCGACCAGACGCTGGCCGCACTGCTGGGCACGCAAGCCGGCACGCCGTTGCTGATGCTGCAAGGCCAGGGCATGGACCAGCATGGCCGCCCCCTGGAATGGTTCACCACCTGGCACCGCGCCGAACAACTGGTGTTCGACGTGGACGTCAGCATGGGTCATGAAAGCGTGCAGCCCCGGCTGCAGACGCCCGACACGCCCGCGGAGCCCTCGCCCGAGGGCCACGATCCGCTGGCGCGCGCCCAGGCCCTGGTGGCCGAGCTTTCCGCCGAACTGGCCAGGCTGCGCGCGCAGCCCTGAGGCGCGCATCCCGCGCCGGCCGCTCTTGCTGCGGCCAAGACCCGGCCGCGCCGCAGTCCCCTGCGCCCTGCGGACGCTGCGACCCCTAGCCCAGCAGGTTGTCCCTTACGTGCAGCAGATGCCGCCGCACGGCCTCCATGGCCCGTTCGGCGTCCCGGTCATGCAGCGCATCGACGATCTCGCGATGCTCGACCTGATAGGCCTGGCGCCGCTCGGGCGTCAGGCTCCTGCGCTTCAAGGCGCCCCAGGTCGCCTGCGAGCGCGCCGCCGTCATCAGGGCGAACACTTTTTCGATGAAGAGATTGTGCGTGGCCGTGGCCATCAATTCGTGCAATTTGGCGTCCCAGATCTCGAACGCTTCGAAGCTGTCGGCGGCCTCGGCCCGCGCGCAGGCGTCCTGCATGGCGGCGAAATCGGCCGGGCTGCCGTGCTGCACCACCAAGGCCGCAATCGCCGGTTCCAGCACCAAGCGCGCCGCCATCAGTTCGGCCGGGCTGGTGGACAGCACTTCGGTGCGCAGCAGCCCTTCGGCCTGCGCCAGGACCGAGGGCGGATTGGCATAGGTGCCGCTACCCACGCGCTGCGAAATCAAGCCTTCGACCTTCAAGTCGGCCAGGGTGCGGCGCACCGTTGAACGGCTGATGCCGAATTGTTCGCTCAGGGCGCGTTCCGTGGGCAGGCGATGGCCGGCGGGCCAGGCGCCGGATTGCAGATTTTCAATGATGACCGCGCGCAAGGCGGAAGCTTTGTCCATGGACCGTCCCAGAATGGCTAGCGGCCAGATGATACCAAAACAGACCAATACACGCCTAAAAAACTATTAATCCTGTTAGGAAAATTGGTTTACTTGGTATATCCTTCTCCGCAATTGGGCCTGATTATTCACTCAATTGGTACTTTTTGGCATTAAGCACGGGCGGCCGGACCGCCCAGGGAGCAAGCATGAAGATTGCAGTATTCCGGATCAACGGTGAACGCCGCATCGGCGTGGTTTCCGACGACGGCGGCAGCGTGACCGCCCTGGACTTCCCGCGCGAACTCGCAGCGGCCGGCGCGCTGACCGCCGTGGAGTGGCTGGCCGAAGGCCGCGCCCTGCCGGGCAAGATCGGCTCATCCTACGGTTGGGACCAGGTGGAACATGAAGCGCCGCTGCCGGCGCAGCGGCGCAACCTGTTCTGCGTAGGCCGCAACTACCACGCCCACGCCAAGGAACTGCGCGACTCGGTCTTCAAGGACAACGACGCCAATCCCGAATCCTGGCCCATCGTGTTCACCAAGGTGCCGCAGACCGTGGTCGGCCCCTGGGCCGACGTGCAACTGCCCGTGGGCGTGTCCGACAAGATCGACTACGAAGCCGAACTGGCGGTGGTCATCGGCAAGGGCGGTCGCAACATTTCCCGCGCCGAGGCCATGAGCCACGTGATCGGCTACACGGTGGTCAACGACGTCACCGCGCGCGACGTGCAGATGCGCCACCAGCAATGGGATCTGGGCAAGTCCTTCGACACCTTCTGCCCCATGGGCCCCTGGCTGGTGACGGCCGATGAGCTGGACGGCCAGAAGACCCGCGTGCGCTGCTGGGTCAACGGCGAACTGCGCCAGGACGGCAATACCGAGGACCTGATCTTCGACATCCCCACGCTGATCGAAACCTGCTCGCGCGGCATCACGCTGTATCCGGGCGACGTCATCGCCACCGGCACGCCGGCCGGCGTGGGCCAGGGCCTGAACCCGCCTCGGTTCCTCAAGCACGGCGACGTGGTGCGCGTGGAAATCGACGGCATCGGACATATCGAAAACCGCTTCGTCTGAGTACAAGCCCCGGAATGAACACGGGGCGGCTCGGCAGCAGGAAGCACAAGGAGTGAGACATGAATCTGCGTTGCTACCGGGCGGCCGCGGCCGCCTTGCTATGGCTGGGAGCCGCGAATGCGCTGGCTGCCGGCTACCCTGAACGCCCCGTGACCATGGTGGTGCCCTTCCCGCCCGGCGGCGTCGCCGACACGATCGCGCGGCCGCTGGCCCAGGCCATGGGCGACAAGCTGGGCCAGGCCGTGGTCATCGAAAACAAGGGCGGCGCGGGCGGCGCCATCGGCATCGGCCAGGCCGGGCGCGCCAAGCCCGACGGCTATACGCTGCTGATGAGCCTGTCGTCGATTTCCATCCTGCCCGCAGCCGACCGCCTGCTGGAACGCAAGCCGGCCTATCAGCTGGACCAGTTCGTGCCGATTGCGCGCATCACCGCCGATCCCACCGTGCTGGTGGTGCGCGCGGACGCGCCGTACAAGACGCTGCAGGAATTCGTCGACGCGGCGAAGAAGCAGTCCGGCAAGTTCAGCTACGGCTCTTCCGGCATCTACGGCACCATGCACGTGCCGATGGAAATGCTGCAGAACGCGGCCGGCATCAAGATGATGCATGTGCCCTTCACCGGCGCCGGCCCCGCAGTGCAGGCGCTGGTAGGCGGCCAGGTCGATGCCCTGGCCACCGGGCCGTCCAGCGTCATGCAGCTGATCCAGGCGGGGCGCGTCAAGGCGCTGGCGCATTGGGGCGACGGCAAGCTCGACAGCCTGCCGGACGTACCGTCCTTCAAATCGCAGGGCTACGACATCAGCTTCGTGCAGTGGTCAGGCGTATTCGCCCTGGCCGGCACGCCGCCGGCCGTCGTCGACAAGCTGCGCCAAGCCGTCAAGGACGTCGCCAGCAATCCCGAAGTCCAGGCGCGCATCGCCGGCACTGGGAGCCCCGTGCAGTACCTGGACGCGCCCGCGTTCGACGCATACTGGAAGCAGGACACGGCCTCGCTGGAGACAGCGGTCAACCGGATCGGCAAGGTCGAATAGCGTAACGGGACGCCCGAGGCGTCCCTACGCTTCATGGACGCAGGCTGGCGGGCGCGAGCTGCCGCGCCAGCGCCTTGCGGTCGACCTTGCCCACCGCGTTCTCGGGCAGGCGCTCGATCCACAACACCTCGCGCGGCACGTAGATGCGGCCCAGGCGCGCCAGCACCTCGGCCTGTATGCCGGGCGCATCCGGCGCGGCCTCGCCCGCGCGCTGCACGAAGATCACGGGCACTTCGCCCAGGTCCTCGTCGGGCGCGCCCACCACGCAGCAGGCGGCCACGCCCGGCAGGCCCGTCACTACCCCCTCGATCAGCGCCGGCGATATGTTCTCGCCGCCGCGGATGATCACGTCCTTGATGCGGCCGGTGATGCTCAGGTAGCCCTGCTCGTCGAAACGCCCCAAGTCTCCAGTGCGCAACAGCTGCGGCGCGCCCGCGTCGGCGCTGTCCACGCCCACATAGCCCAGCATCAGGCTGTCGCCCGCGATGCAGATCTCGCCTTCGCCGCCCGGCGCGGCCTCGCTGCCATCCGGCAGGCGCAAGGTCACGCTCTGGCCGGCCAGCACCGTGCCCACCGACCCCACGCGGCGCGCGGCGGGCGGGTTCATGGTCGAGGTGCAGGTGGCCTCCGAGAGGCCGTAGGACACCACCAGCGGGCAGCCCAGGAAGGCTTCGATGCGCCGGTGCAGCGCTTCGGTGATGGGCGCCGAACCGCAGCGCGCGAAGCGCAACGCGGCCAGGCTTGCGGGGTCGAACTCCAGTTCCAGCATGCGCGCATACATGGTGGGCACGCCGGTGATGAGGGTGGGCCGGAACGCGCGCAGCAAGCCCGGCATGTCTTCGGCCCGGAAGCGCCCCGCCAGCGCCACGCTGGCGCCCGCCAGCAACGGCGCGAAGATCTGGTTGTTGAGCGCGTTGGTGTGATGCAGCGGCATCACGTGCAGGAGCCGGTCTGCCGGCGTCAAGCCCGTGTGCGCCAGCACCCCGCGCGCGTTGTTCGCCAGCCCGCGGTGGCTCAACAGCACGCCCTTGGGATTGCCGGTGCTGCCGGAAGTGAAAAGCAGCAGGCCCGCGTCGCCGGGCTCGGCCTCGCCGCTGCCCGTCCAATCCAGCGGGCCTTGCGCCACGGCGGCGGCGTCCAGCAGGTGTTGCGGCGCCAGGCCGCTGGCCCGGGCCGTGGCCGCGTTGGCCGCGTCGTGCAGCATCCAGCCCAGACCCACCGCCGCCACGCGCCTGGCGGTCTCGGCGTCCGACAGGCGCGGCTCCAGGGGACACGGGCAGGCGCCCGCCGCCATCACGCCCAGGATCGCCAGCACCTGCGCCTGCGACCGCTCCATCGCGATCGCCACCTGGCTGCCGCGCGCCACGCCGGCGGCGCGCAAGCCGCCCGCGATGCGCCCGACCTCGCGCTGCAGGCCCGCATACGTCAAGACGCCGTCCGCGGTCACGATGGCTGGCCGCCCGGCCCATTGCGGCTGGCTCCACAGGCGCGCGAACGCGGCCACCAGCGTGGCATCGGCGATCGTCATGGCAGTCTCCTAGCGCAGCGCGACGGCCGCGTCGCGTTCAAACTGCCCGTCGGGATCCAGCTCGCGCAAGGCGCGCGCCTCGGCTGCGCTGGGCAGCGCGGACGGCTCGGCGCCCGTCGCATCGAATTCGAACCCCGTGCGCTCGCGCACTTCAGACAGGCTGGATTCCGGGTGCCAGGACTGCAAGGCCAGCCGGCCGTCGCGCTTGACGAACACGGCGATCGGCGTGACCACGCCGTGGAAGCCGCCCCAGGAAGTCATGAAGTCCAGCTTCGGCACGAAGGTGCGCCGCGAGTGCTCGGTGCGCCAGGTGCAGGCGCGCCTGGCCGTGGGCAGCATCACCGCGCCGCCACCGCCGCCCGGCAGGCGCACCTTGGGCTCATGCCAGTCGCCGATGCAGGAGTTGTTGGCGCAGCCCGCGCCGTCGATCTGCGCCGCGCCCAGAAAGGTCAGATCCATACGGCCGCGCGTGCACAGGTCGTAGAAGTCTTCGTTGGAGAAGATCGACGCGGTGTGCTCGGCCAGCACCGGGTCGGAACTGGAGATCGGCACATGCGAGGGCCGCGGGTTCACGCCGCCGGCCACGTTGATGTAGACGAAGTCCCAATCGTAGGCGCGCTTGGCCAGCAGGCAGGCCAGCATGGGCATGGTGGAATTCACGCCGCTGAAGGTGATCTCGTCCGGCCGGATGAAACGCGCCAGATTGGTGACGATGTAGGAAAAACCCGACCATTGCTCAGCCATGCTGCACCTCCCGCGCTTCGGGCGCCGCAGCCATGTGCGCCTGCAGATCGCTGTGTTTGTCCATGTATGCCTCCACTGCCGGATAGTCGATGGCGTAGTCAGGCCAGCAGGATCCCGGCCATGCGCCCTGCGGCGCCACGGCATAGGCCTGCACCATGAAGAACGGCACCAGCGTGGATTCCGGATTGGCCTCGAACACCGCGCTGTCGACGACCTTCTCGGCCACCACCAGCACGCTGCCCGCGGCGCGCGACATGATGCGATCCCAATGCGCCGTGCCATGCACCCGCACATTGCCCAGCGCGTCCACCTCGGACGCATGGATCACGGCGAAGTCCGGCCGGATCGCCGGCACCACCCAGGTCTTCTGACCGCTGCCGTAGGGATCGTCCAGGCATTTCCAGCCATTGAGTTCGGGCAGGCCGCTGCCATGCAGGCCGCCGCAAGGCTGGAACGGCACGCCGAAGGCCGCCGCACGCAGGCCGGCCGTGAGGCTGGCGCACGCGTGTTCCTCAAGTTCGATTTCGCGCCGCTCCACCGCCTTGCGGTACCAGGGCGCCAGGCCGAAGTTCCCTTCCATGGCGACGATGCCGGCGCGCACGCGGCGCAGCGCGCCCGCGCGGCACAGGATGTCCACGTCGTAGCCTGGCGACTGCTTGACCAGTTCCAGGTCGCGCCGGCCCTGCCGGATCAGTTCGCGCGCGAAGGCGAACGGTCCGCGGTGCAGGAAGCTGCCGCCCAAGGCGATCGACGCGCCGTTGGGCACCAACGCCGCCAGCTCCGCCAGCGTGCACTGCTTGTTCTTCTGAT
Source organism: Achromobacter sp. K91 (assembly GCF_003576205.1). Lineage (NCBI taxonomy): Bacteria > Pseudomonadati > Pseudomonadota > Betaproteobacteria > Burkholderiales > Alcaligenaceae > Achromobacter > Achromobacter sp. K91. The sequence continues at coordinate 293,347 of NZ_QWFB01000027.1, forward strand.
TGAAACCCGATGCCATGATGTCTCCTTCCCTGCGTGTTCTTCTTAGGTCAACGCGCCTGCAGATAAGCCGCCACCCGCTCCTTCAATCCCGGCAGGGCGGCTGAGCGCACCAGGCGGGCGAGATCGGTATCCGGCGTTTCAGAGGACAGCGCCGCATACAGCTGGACACGGCTGGCGCAGCTCAGCGCTGACGCCGCGTCCAGCGCCTCGCGTTCGACGGCATGCCAATCCTGAGCGTCGGAAAGTCGGCTGGCGAAGCCGTCGCGCAAGGCTTCTTCCGCGCTGAACGTGGCCGCCTGCTCCAGCACCGCGCGCGCCCGCTCGGCGCCGACCAGGGCCGCGTAACGGCGCGTGCCCAGCACCAGGCCGAACTTCAGCCCAGGCATGCGGAACGTGGCGTCGGGCGCGCTGACGCGCCACTTGCAAGCGCCGAACAAGTCCACGCCCGCGCCGAAGTTGCGGCCATGCGCCAACCCCAGCGTCAGGCACGGCGAAGCCGCCAGCCGCTGCAGCAGCATCTCGATGCGCACGAAGCGCAGCAGCAGGTCGCCTTCGCTCTGCTCCTGCCAACCTCCGAAGTCGAAGCCCGCGCTGAAATTCCTGCCCTCGCCCTTCAAGACGATGAGCTGGGCGCCGCCTGCCTCGGCCTCGTCCAATGCGGCGATCAGCGCCTCCACCAGCGGCGCTGACAGCGCATTCATCTTGTCGGGCCGCGCCAGCGTCAACACATGCGCCGCGCCCTGTTTGTCGATGCGCAGGACCTCGCTCATGCCGCCGTCTCCTTTCTGGCGGCGCGCAGCGCGCCCAGCACTTCATCGTTGTGTTCGCCCAAGGCCGGCGGCCGGCGGCGCAAGGCCGTGGTCTGGCCGTCAAAGCGCACCGGCAGGCCGAAGGTGCGCGTGCGCACGCCGTTGGGCAGGTCCACGGGCTGCACCCAACCCATGTGCTCGACCTGCGGATCCGCCAGCACCTCGGAATAGGTGTTGATGGGCGCACAAGGCACGCCCGCCGCACGGAAACGCGCCAGCCAGGTCTGCGCGTCCTCGGCTTCGAAGATCGCCTCGAGGATCTCGCGCAACGCCGTCTGGTTGCGCGCACGGGCGCTGGTGTCCGTAAAGCGCGGATCGGCCAGCAGGTCCTCGCGGCCTACCGTTGCGCAGACGCCCTTCCACAAGGCCTGGTTGCCCGCCGCCATGCCGAAGTAGCCGCCCTTGCAGCGGAATGCCTGATACGGCGCGTTGCGCGGATGGGCCGACCCCAGCTTGACCGGATCCTTGCCGCTGCCGAAGAACTCCGAGGTCTGCAAGGCCGCGATGCCCAAGGTGGCACCCAGCATGGGCACGTCGATATGCGTGCCCTGCCCGCTGGCCTGGGCCGCGCGCAAGGCCGACGCGATGGCGAAGGCGCCGTACAGGCCGGCCGAAAAGTCCGCCACGGGCACGCCGCACTTCACGGGATCGCCGCCCGCTTCGCCGGTCACGCTCATGATGCCGCTCATGGCCTGGATGGTCAGGTCGAAGCCGCCTTCCTGCGAACGGGGCCCCGACTGGCCGTAGGCCGAGATCGAGCAATAGACCAGTTTGGGATTGGCCTCGCGCAGCTGCGCATAGCCCAGGCCCAGGCGGTCCATCACGCCCGGCCGGTTGTTCTCGATCAGCACGTCGGCGGCCAGCGCCAGATCGCGCGCCAAGGCCAGGTCGCCGGGATCCTTCAGGTTCAAGGTCACCGAACGCTTGTTGCGATTGAGGGACGCGAAGTTTTCGCTGTAGCCGTCGGAAATGGGCGGCCAGCTGCGCAGCGTGTCGCCGCCTTCGGGGTTTTCGATCTTGATCACGTCGGCGCCCATGTCCGCCAACAACATGCCGCAAAAAGGCCCCGCCGCGACATTGCAAATCTCCAGCACCGTGATGCCGGCCAGCGCCGAACTGGGTGTCATGTCTGACCTCTCGTTATGAAAATTCAATATTTGGGACAAAGAAAACATTATAAGAGCTGACCTTCAAGACTGGCATCATCCAGCCCATCTCTGGCGCATGCTTGTGTATTTTGGCGTCAATCCTAGTGCATTCCCTAGGTGATGTGCTTAATTGTTGACCAGCATAGCACCGTGTGGAATTCTAAGTAAATCATTTATTGATACTTGAATCCTATATTTTAGGATTTTAAAAAAAGGGCCGAGACGCTGCATAGAACGGCCCGCACCGACACCAAGGAGACTCCCATGAAGAAAATGTGGCGCATTGCCCTGACGGGCATGGTGCTGGCTTTGGCAGGCGGCGCGGCCGCGGCCGACAGCTGGCCGACGAAACCCGTGCGCATGGTGGTCCCTTTCCCGCCCGGCGGCGCGACGGACGCGGCCGCGCGCATCTATGCGCAGCACCTGGGCGACTACCTGGGACAGAGCGTGGTGGTGGAAAACAAGGCGGGCGCGGGCGGAGAGATCGGCGCCGAGTACGTGGCCAAATCGCCCGCCGACGGCTACACCCTGCTGATGGGCGCCGTGGGCAGCCACGCAATCCATGCCGCCATGCCCGACAAGCCCGGCTACGACTTCGGCACCGCCTTCGTCGGCGTGTCGATGGCCACCAGCATGCCCATGGCCGTGGCGGTGAACAGCAGCAAGATTTCCGCGAAGAACGTGCAGGAGCTGATCGCCCTGGCCAAGAGCAAGCCCGGCACCATCACCTTTGGTTCGGCCGGCCCCGGCACGTCACAGCACATGGCAGGCGAACTCTTCCAGGTCGTCACCGGCACCCGGCTCATGCACGTGCCGTATCGCGGCAGCGGCCCCGCCATCACCGACCTGCTGGGCGGGCAGATCGACATGGTGATCGAAACGCTGCCGGCGCTGCTGCCCCAGGTCGCGACCGGCAAGATCCGCCTGCTGGGCGTCACCACCGCCACGCGCGCCACGGCGCTGCCGGACCTGCCCACGCTCGCCGAGCAGGGCGTAAAGGACTACTCGGTCGCGACCACCTACGCGCTGCTGGCTCCCGCGGGCACGCCGCCCGCCGTGGTGGAGAAGCTCTCGGCCGGCATGCAGAAGGCGGCGGCCATGGCTTCCGTGCAGCAGGCCGCACAGAAGCTGGGCGCCGACGCCGTGGCCACCACGCCCGCCGATACCAGCCGCGTGCTCAAGCAGGAAGTCGCCCGCTGGGCCGACGTGGTGCGCTTGTCGGCGGCCAAATGACGGCGCCCGACACGACACCGCAAGCGGCGGACCTGGCCATCGTCGGCGGCGGCTCGGTGGCCGTCAGCTTCCTCTATCAATTCCTGCTCTCGCTGGAACCTGCCGCTGGACGAGCGCTGACGATCGCGCTGTTCGAGCCGCAGGCCGAACCGGGCGCGGGCGAGGCCTACCAGGAGGATCTGCCCAGCAACCTGCTCAACATCCCCGCCGGCAACATGTCGGCGCGGGCCGATCACAGGATGGATTTCGTGGACTGGCTGCGCGCCCAGGATCCCGCCTGGCTGCGCGCGCAGGGCGCGGACTCGATAGCGCCGGCGGACTTCCTGCCGCGCCCGCTGTTCGGCGCCTACATGCGCGCAGTCTACGGACGGGCTTGCGGGCTAGCCCGCGCGCTGGGCATCACGCTCACGCACGTGCGCGGCCGGGTCCGCCGCGTGGCGCCGCTGCCTGGCGGAGGCGTGGGGGTCGAAGCGGAACCGGGTTCGCCCTTCCTGGCGCGTTACGCCGTGCTGTGCAACGGCAACCTGCCTTCGCAGGCGTTTCCGGAATTACGCGATGCGCCCGGCTACTTCAACAGCCCCTACCCGGTCCAGGCGCTGACCCGCGGCATCGCCGCCGACGCGCCGGTCTGCATCATCGGCACCAGCCTGAGCGCCGTGGACGCCATCGCCGCCTTGCAACAGACGGCCCATCGCGGCCCCATCCTGTGCGTATCGCGCAATGGCCGCCTGCCTTCCGTGCGCAGCCCCAACAACCGCGCGCCAGACACGCTGCAACAACTGAGCCCGGAGGGCGTTCCGCGCCTGGCCGCCAGGCATGGAGGCGCACTGTCGCTGGACATCATCGTCACCGCGCTCCAGGAAGAAGTCCTGGCGCTGGGCGGCAGCCTGGAAACCGCGGACGTGTTCGGCATGGAGGGCGAGGCCCACGTCGCACTGGACGAGGAGATACGTCGGTCCGGCCAGGCCCCGCGCCCGTGGCAGGCGGTGGCGGCCGCCACCAATGCCGCCGTCGACCTGATCTGGCATCTCCTGCCGCAAGCCGAGCGCAGCCGCTTCCAGTCGCAATGGCGTTCGCTGTGGATGGCGCGGCGCGCCACCTTTCCGATGCGCAACGCATTGAAGCTGCAAGCCTTGTTCCAGAACGGCCAGCTGCAGGTCTGTGGCGGTTATCTGGACAGCCGCCACGATAGCGTCAGCGGCCTGTTCCACACGCGCTTGCGCGACGCGACGGGCGCCGTCTGCACTCATGCCAGCCGCTATCTGATCAATGCCACCAGCTTCTCGGTGGACACGCCGCGCACGCAGGACCCGCTGGTGTCCGCGCTATTGCGCGAGGGCCATGCGCAGCCCGATCCCCATGGCGGCCTGGCGCTGGACTATGCCACGGGATGCCTCAAGAACGCCGCAGGCGGGATCGAGCCGGATATCTCGGTGCTGGGTAGCCTCGCGGGCGGCACGTACTTCTGGACTACGTCCATGGATGTCAATGCGCGGCTGGCCCGCGATCAGGCGCAGCGCATCAGCGCGGCGCTGGCGCGGCCCGCTACTGGTCCAGATAGCCCCGGCGATAGCCCATCCCCTGCGAGATGGACTGGGCACAGGCAGCCACGTCCGGCGCCAGCTGCTTCATCCTAGCGGCGCTCAGGCGGTCCAGCGGACCGGAGATACCGATGGCGGCCACGGGCTGGTCCAGGCTGTTGAACAAGGTCACGGCCAGCCCGCCCACGCCTTCGCGCCATTCGCCGCGATTGACCGCATAGCCGGTGCGGGCGATCTTGCGCAGTTCGTCCTTCAAGAGCGGCATGGACACGATGGTCGACGGCGTATGACGCACGAGCTTGTCGGCGTAGCGCTCGACATAGCCTTCCGGCTGGTAGGCCAGCAACGCCTTGCCCGTGGCGACGGCATAGGCGGGCGCGCGTCCGCCCACCATCGAATAGGCGCGTATCGGCTGGGGGCTGTCGATCTTGTCGACGTAGACCACGTCGAAACCGTCGAGCACGGAAAGGTGCACGGTTTCGCCGGTCTGGTCGGCCAGCGTGCGCATGTAGGGCGCGGCCAGCTTGCGCACGTCCAGTTGGGCAAGCTGACGCGCCGCCAGCTCGAACAGCCGGACCGCGCCGCGATAGCCGCCGCCGTCATCGTCCTTGGTCACATAGCCCGCATGTATCAGCGTCTGCAAGGTGCGGTGCGTGTTGCTGCGAGTCAGTCCGACCCGGGCGGCCAGCGCATCGATGGTGCGCGGCGGATTGTCCACGTCGGTCACCGCCTCCAGCACCATCAGACCTTTGAGCAGCGTCTTGTCCATTTTTTGTTTTCCTAATATTTAGGACAAGAAAATAGCATGGGACGCCGCGCGCGAACAGACCCTAGCGTGCGCCCCCGGCAATGGCGGCCCGCACGGCTTCCGAGCGGTCCCACAGGTTCGGCAAGCTGGCCGACGAATACCCCGACACGAAAGGCTTGGCCTGCCCGGTCGCGGGGTCATACACATGGCGCGAAACGGCGCCGATGTTGCCGCCGTAGAGATGCACGCTGATCGATACGCGGTCCGCGTGGGCATTGGAGACCCGGTGGATGTCGCCTTCGGCGGGCGACAGGCGTTCTATGTCGCCCGGCTGCAAAGTGGTCGCGGCGCCCGCGGGCGCGACGCTGCCGTCCTTGCCGCGGACATAGCGTTGATTGACCTCGGCCCCGCGCAGCATGCCCACATAGCCCCAGACCTCGTGATCATGCACCGGCGTGAACTGGCCCGGCCCCCACACGAAACTCACCAGCGAAAAGCGCTCCAGGGGATCGCAGTGCAGCAGATACTGCTGGTAGTACTGCGGATGGGGCGCGGTACAGGCCTCGGGCAGCCAATCGTCATGGCGCACCAGGTCGGCGAATGCAGCCTGCAACTCCGGCGTCTGCGCCAGGCCTGTGGGCGTGGCCAGCCGGGTCGCCGCGGCGATGAAGCGGCGCAGCCTGTCCAGGCCGCCTTGAGATTCGGGCATTGCGTCTCTCCATGAATTCTGGAAATCCCAGATTGAAAAAATAGTATCCACGATTCAGGACAGACGCGCATGCTTGCCCCTGCCGCTACCCAGGTAATCGCGCTTGGCTATTCTTGACAGGCCCCGGGCCGCGCGAGCAGCGTATCGGACTGGCGGCAAGATTGAAAATGAAAAGCACGCATCTCGATATTCCTCCAGCGCCGCCGCGGCGCGCGTGCAGGCAGCGAGGGCTTCGGCGTCACCACTTGCAGCCCCGATCCGTAACGGTATCCGCCAACAGAAGCGGCAAGGCCAGCAAGCCCATGTCCGCATGGGCGTTCTTGCATGGCGGCCGCGCGCTCTTGGCGATGCCGCGCGCGATCTCGGATTGTTCGACCGGCGCTTTGGGTCCGAGTCGCACGACGGGCTCGCCACGTGCGCGCGGCATGCCCGCCGCTTGCGCATCTTCGGGGCGCCAACCGAAATCGCGCGAAAGATCCGCAGCGCCCGACGGTGGCACGGGTGTCCTGTCCAGCCTCGGCGCGGATGGCGCGGGTGTCCTGCGCGCGCCGGATCGTTGCCCTGCAGCCACGGCCGGCGACGGCGTGTCGACGCGGGCAGGCTGAGCAGGCGCCGATCCGGACGCAGGCTCGTCCTTCGCCGGCTGTTCCTGTGGCAGGGGCGGCGACCGGGCGGGCAACAGATCCACGTAGAACGGCAATTCCGGCGCGCGCGCTGCGGGCTCTATCCGGTCGCGCCACCACAGCCCCGCCACCATCGCATGCAGCGCGCACGACGCCAGCACGGCCCACCACGCCGCCCTGCTCGCGCGCGGTCGCGCATCCACGATTCCAGCCGCGGCCAGAGACATCGGCAACACTCGGACAGTACGCCCAAAACCCCAGGCAACGCGGCGATGATAGCCTCGCGCGGCGTGAAGATTTGTGAAGATGTTGAGGGCTGATGTGGCGCACAATCATCCGCTCAAGTCAGGCGAGGGGAAACCCCAAATCCCACCACCCGCACCCCGGGATACAGTGGCGGGATAGGTTTGGCCGTGGAGATTATCATTCCGTTTTCCTGGAGACTTCCCGACGTATTCGTGCGCTCGCCAGACGGTGTCTTGCACCGCGTGGTGCGCCACGCCACGACCGCGGAAACCATCGCCCAACTCGAGAGCATGCCCAGCAACTATCACCTGGACTGCGAGTGCATGCTCGACAACGGTGAAGCCCTGCATTGGATCGGCGACAACCAGTATCGCCAATTGAACGGCGGGGCCATTTTCACCGCCGAAATCGCTACCACCACGCCTCGCGGCGATTCCCGCAAGAGCGCTGCCGCCAAGAGCAGCCTGCGCGACGCCCGCAGAAAATCCGCCCCGCGCAAAACACCCGCGCAGGGGCAGAGTCATTTACCATTAGCTGTCGTCAATCTAAAAACCGGCAACGACTGGAGCCTGATACGCGCCTGGCGTGAGCATCTCAAAATCAGCACCGCTGATATGGCTGCACGACTGGGGGTGGACCACTCCATCTATATCGAACTGGAACGGCCGCGCCCGCGGCCCAGGCAGGTTATCCTGGACCGCGTATCCGAAGCCCTGGGCGTCACTCCCGACCAGCTCGACGATTCATTGTTTGGAGGGCACCTTCATTAGCGCCTGATGCGGGAACATCAAGCTTCCCGCCCTGGCATACTGAAGTGCCTGAACGACTTTGGCGCCGTATATCCAATGGCCCGCGCATGGAGGTATCGCATATGCTCGGCACCGCAAGACGATTGACCGACGTCCTCGCCACCGCGCCGGACGGCACGCTCTACCGCATTGAACGATTCGTCTCAGACCCCGACGCGTATTCCGCGCTGGGCACCTCGCGCTTCGATCCGAAGACGCATTGCGTATGCCGCACCAGCACGGGCGAAAAAGTCGCGTGGCTGGGCGGACAGACCTACCAGCTGCTCAAGAGCGGCACATCCTTGACGGCGGTGGACCGACGACGCCATTAGGCGCATGAGACCGGCGCCGCGCCTCACCGGGCGGCGCTTTCTCCACCCCAATTCCCCAGAACCGCGGCCCGACGCGCAATACTGCGCGCATCGGGCCGCAGGCTCTGCGCTTGAGCCAGATCAAGGAATTTCGGGCGCGCCCGGCAGTACGCTGGACATATATCCGGAAAGATCGGCGCCGCCATCGCGGCGCCCTCCGTCAACAGGCATTTCGCATGGCCAAGAAGTTTCCCTTGCACCCGAAGCACCCCGAACGCATATGCTGGGGCTGCGACCGCTATTGCGCCACCGACTCGATGGCCTGCGGCAACGGGTCCGGCCGCACCATGCATCCCGCAGAGACCCTGGGAGACGATTGGTACACGGTTGGAGACTGGGGATTCGACGACGAAGACGACAAGGCCCGAGACCAGGTCCGGGCCGCGGAACCAGCCTCCACGCACTGAAGCGCAATCCGCGCCGCAAAACAAAAAGGCCTTCGATCGAAGATCAAAGGCCTTTCCGTTTTCTTTCCATTTCATCCAAGCAAGAAGCTTGGCGCGCCCGGCAGGATTCGAACCTACGACCCCCTGGTTCGTAGCCAGGTACTCTATCCAGCTGAGCTACGGGCGCTCCGAAAGAGGCGTGTTTATACCATGAAAAATTAAGGGTGCGCAAATCGGACAGGCCGAAGCCTGTGTCCGCGCCGCGTCCGAATCACGCGCCCGCGATTCGTGGCCCGCCTCGGCCGCGCGATTCCTTCCACAAAACCCGCACAAAGGGAATAGTTCAGAAAGCCCGGTTCACTCGTCCGCGTTGCGAAATTTCACGCTTGGAAAAATAATTGGTTTCCTGTGCATATAGGACAAAAAATGCGCCCACGAGCGGAGAAGTAGCTTTTGCACAGGACCTCTCGCCGACGCCTGCAGTCGGGGCTCTCCTGCCCCCCATCTGTCAGAAGGAACTTGCATGGACACCAAGAATTCCTCGGGCGCGTTCGTTCTGGGCCTCGCTGCCGCGATCCTGGCCACAGGCTGTTCCACCGCTCCAAAAACAACGGAGTCCGGCTTCCTGTCGGATTACTCGCTTCTGCACCAGATGCCCGCCCCCGACGGCGGAACCCGCCTGGTCTACCTGAATCCTGATTTCAACGCGTCTCGCTATGCCGCGGTGTGGCTTGATCCGATCGAGTACTACCCGGAGCCTCAGCCATCCGCGGACGTTTCCATGGAAACCCTCACGGAGATACGCGTGGCGGTCAACGAGACGCTGCGGCGCAAGGTCGGCGAACAGGTGAGGCTGGTCGATCGCGCCGGGCCCGGCGTCGCCCGTATCCGCATCGCCATCACCGCGGTGGGAACCTCGGAGCAGGCGCTGCGAGCCTATCAATACATTCCCGTCGCGTTGGTAATGACCGAGGCCCGCGCCGCCATGGAAGGAGGCATGGCGCGCAACGCCAGCGTCGCCATCGAGTCGCGGGTCACGGACAGTATGTCGGATGAATTGCTGTATGCGTCCGTGCGGGGTGGCACGGGCGAAAAGGTCGCCAACGCCACCCAGGGCGCGGGCGGCGTCCGCCTGTCCAAACTGCAGCCGCTGATCGATGAATGGACCTCGGGCGCGGCCCGGGAAATAGGCAAGTACGTACGACAACGCTAGAGCAAGGCATCTCGCGGCACAGCTTGGCCTGTGCCGCGGCACTTCGTGATTTTCAACCCATGAGTCCGTTGGAGTGATCCTATGAAGCTAACGCGCCGCACATTGAATGCAGGTGGTCTTGCTCTGCTCGCAACCAGCGCCCTGGGCGCCGCCGCCCGGGCCGCCGATGGCCTGATCGCGGATCTGCCCGAAGGCGACGAGCAGTTCGGACTGGCGACCGATGTCTACATCTACGCCTATCCCCTGGTGACCATGGAGATGACCAGAAGAGTCATCACCAACGTTGCGGAGCCCAAGGGCACGCGAGCGCCGATGGGGAATCTCATCAAGCTGCGCCAGTATCCCGACGCCAAGTTCCGCGACGTGACCGCGCCGAACGCCGACACGCTGTACACCACTTCCTTCTTTGACGTCGGCGACGAACCCTGGGTCGTCAGCCTTCCCGACATGAATGGACGCTATGCCCTGTTTCCGATGCTGGACGGTTGGACGACGGTGTTCGATGTGCCTGGCAAGCGCACCACGGGCACGGGTGCGCAAACCTTCGTGGTCAGCGGCCCCGGATGGGAGGGCTCGATTCCGCAAGGCATGGTCCAGTACAAATCTCCCACCAGCATCGTGTGGCTGCTGGGCCGCATCTACTGCACCGGCACGCCGGAAGACTATGCGCAAGTGCACAAGCTGCAGGACGAAGTGAAGCTCTGTCCCTTGAGCGCATGGGGCAAGGACTGGACTCCGCCCGCGGGCAAGGTCGACCCTGCGATAGACATGAAGACCTCGGTGCGCGAACAGGTCAACAACATGGACGCGGTCGAGTACTTCAGCTTGTTTGCGCAGCTGCTCAAGCGCAATCCGCCCAGTGCCGCCGACGCGCCCATCGTCGCGAAGATGGCTTCGATAGGCATCGTGCCAGGACAGGACTTCGACAAGAGCAAGCTCGACCCCGACATTGCGAAGCGCGTTCCGCAGGTGGGCTTCGGACGCATCATGACGCACTTCAAGTCCAGCGGCGGCGACATCCAGGACGTGGATGGCTGGGGCTTCACGACCAAGACGGGCATATACGGCACCAACTACCTCCAACGGGCGCTGGTCACCGCGATCGGCCTGGGCGCCAACCGCCCCCAGGACGCCGTTTATCCCACGTCCCTGAAGTCAGACACCGGCGCCATCAAGCGCACCTACAACGGGTCGGAAAAGTACGTGCTGACCTTCAAGAAGGGGCTTACGCCGCCAGTGTCGGGCTTCTGGTCGCTGACGATGTATGACGCGCGCTACTTTTTCGTCGACAACCCGCTGAACCGCTACTCGATCAGCGCGCGCCAGCCCCTGAAGGCCAAGCCCGACGGCTCGATCGACCTGTTCATACAGCATGAATCGCCCGGACCGGACATGGAGTCGAACTGGCTGCCTGCGCCCAAGGGCCCATTCATCCTGATGATGCGTCTTTACTGGCCCAACGAAAGCAACCCGTCGATCATCGACGGCTCCTGGACCATCCCTCCCGTAAGACGGGTCACCTGATACCTGGGTTACGCCGCACCGGCCCCTGGCCGGTTTTGCGCTCACCGCAGGCGTGATGGATGCGATTCATCACGCCTGCCGTTTGGGGAGGGTTTGCAATGAAAAAGAAAATCATGGGCTGCCTGATCTGCGGGCTGCTGCAAGCCGGGACTGCGCTGGGCGCCGAAGCGGAGCCCGCTTCCGCAGCGGGTACCGTGCCTTCGAACGAATGGCAATTCTCGGTCACGCCCTACTTCTGGGCTGCCGGCCTCTCCGGCAAGGTATCCCATTCGCGCTCGCCCGTCATCGACATCCACTCGGACTTCGACGAGCTGTTCGATAACCTCGACTTCGGCGCGATGCTCATCGGCGAGGCGCGCAAAGGACGCTACAGCGTATTCGGCGACCTGATCTACACCAAGATCGGCACACAGGGAGATACGCCGCGCGGCATCCTGGCCTCCAGTGCGGACGTAAAGGCTTCCACGTTCGCGGGACTGCTCGGCGTCGGCTATTCCTTGCTGGAAAATTCACCGCATCAGCTGGACGTCGTCGCAGGCCTGCGCGTCTGGTCGGTCGACACCGACATCACGCTCAAGGGCTCGCACCTGAACGGCAGAACGCGCAGCGACGGAGCCACCTGGGTCGACGGCCTGGTGGGCGTGCGCGGAAACTACATGCTGAGCTCGAAGTACTACATCACCGGCTGGGGCCTGATCGGCGCGGGCGGCGCAGAAGCGGATTGGGATGTCGGCCTGGGTCTCGGCTACAACTTCAGCAAGAATGTCTCGGCGGCGATAGGCTATCGCGCAGTGGGCGTGGACTACAGCAGCGGCGGCTTCAAGTTCGACGCCGTGCTGCAAGGGCCGATGGCGGGCCTGACGATCCGCTTCTAGATGGCGGCGCAAAACAAAAAGGCCTTCGATACGAGATCAAAGGCCTTTCCATTTTCTTTGCTGTATTGGCCAAGTGAACTTGGCGCGCCCGGCAGGATTCGAACCTACGACCCCCTGGTTCGTAGCCAGGTACTCTATCCAGCTGAGCTACGGGCGCTCCGGCAAAGAGGCAAAATTATATCAGAAAATCTTGCCGTTTTTACTGCGTTTTCTACTGCACTTACTTCAAACTTGGCGCGCCCGGCAGGATTCGAACCTACGACCCCCTGGTTCGTAGCCAGGTACTCTATCCAGCTGAGCTACGGGCGCATTTGCGTTTAAAAGCAAGCCTTGAATAATAGCGTTATTTCTCAGACTGCGCAAGCGACACAGTAGGATTCATACCTCACCGATACAGCCGCCGTCCTGAACAAACGACAGGCCGTCAGGAGACGGGCGCAACAACATCTGCGTAGAAAGCGCCGGGAATCCATTGAAGACCATCGTCAACGCCAGCAGGCCGCCGCCATCATCCGCACGCCGCTCCGATGCGATGAACTGGCTCATCCTCCAGCGATACGACAAATCCCTGAACATCCGGTCCCGCACCTCGCGAGGCAGCGAAATCGCGGAGCGCTCGGTCGTCTCGCCGTCCATTGCCAGCGCATGAAATGCCCGCGCCCTCAGCCGCGAGGCAGCAGGTAGCCGCCCCTGCCTGTCCAAATCGATGACACAACTGTATTCCCCTCCCGCTTTCAACGACCCCGCCGCTAGACTCGCATCATCCAAGGGCACCACCTGAAATCTAATGCGGACAACCTTGGCCTTCTCCGGAATGATCCGCCCATCTTGCGCCACCGGATCATCGACACGCACGAAGACAAGCAATGGCTGATCGATTCCAGCCAGCCGCACGATCGAGGGAGGAACGCTTAAGAATCCCTCCCCCAACGCCGCGGGCAAGGCGATCTCCTCCGGCTGTGGCTGCGGCGCCTGCCCTGCACCCTGCATCTTCCATAGCTTAAGGACAGGGGCGGCAAACGGCTGCCGACCACTCTCGACACGCTCCAGATCGTCCTTGCTCCACGACACCCCTATCAGCGCCGTTCCCGTAGCTCTGCCCATCCGCACCAACGAAAGCGGCTCGTCCGCCTCCAGCACCTCCAATCCGAATCGTTGCGTCTGGCCGTGCTTCCCATCGCCTAGCGCCTGGCGCACAACCACCAGCCTGGACCTGTAGTCCTTGCCTGAGCTCTCGGCCACCACGGATTCACCCGCCACCACGCCTAGCGCAGCGCCGCGAGCCAGCACCCAGGCATGGGTTGCATTTCCCGCCGCGTCCTGCTCAAGCAAAAGATCATGCTGCAAAAATCGGTACTTATCCCTGATCAGCCTCGAGCCATTCAGGGAATAGTCGTCCATCACGCATCTGAACTTGCCGTCGGCGCCCTTGACCCGGGAAGTACCCGCCCTGCATTCAACGCCGCCTGAGGCGACCGCCTCCTGCTCGACCGGGCTCAAGTTCAAGCTGGACAGGTCTTTCTGCACAATCTTCACAGTGCGCCCATCATCCCCGCTGGCCGAGGAGGAAGCCTCCAGCGTGCCTCTATGTGTCAACGACAGCAGCACAGGCCTGCCGTCCACCGAGGCCAGCTTGCGGATAGACGCATCGGCGTTACTCACGCACAGGCTACCAATACGCTGAGGACACGGTGAAAGCGCCAAGCTGAGATCGCCTGCCACGGTGACGCCCCGGGTTTGAAAGCGCACTACGGTCAAGTCAGTATTGCCGAAGGATTCACGCGCAAGCGCCACGAATGGATCCGCCGGCGCCCCGGGCACCCAGAGAACGGGCGGCGTCGCGATCAAGCGCTGCGGAAACAACACAGGCGTGGCTTGGACCCTGGCGAGGCCCGCTTTTCCCGGCGCCGGCTTCATCAACATCGCCATCTCCACCGTGTTGCGCTGAAAGTAGAAGGTACGTATGCCGATATCGCCTTTATCGTTCTGCACGTCCATCGCCGGGACCGCGCGCGCGACCACATAGTCGTCCGCGCCAGCCGGCATGGGGTCATACTCGAAATAGGTGGAACGATCGGCAGCCAAATAGGATCCGCCGCCGCCAAGCGTGACGCCAAGCAGCACCTTTTTCGCCTCCGTCTCGCAGGCGTCGTAGACAGCCTGCGCGTTCTGAACGTCATCTTGCCTCGGGCGCTGCGAGCCCCCGCCGGCTGCGCCAATGGACGGCGGCCGATTGATCTGCCGGCACAACCTGAACGCATACTGCTGCAGCATCGTGTCGCAATCAGACTGCGTGTAGCGGTAGGTTGCATACCCGTGCCGGTAGCACATGTCATGCATGACGCAGGCTTGGCGAAAGCGCAGACTGACGTCCGATTCATCGCGCCCGGACTCGAAGGCCAGTCGCGCCAGCAATGGGGGAATGGAGCAATTGAGCCCCTGCCCTCGTCCGCCCAGGATCGCCTGGGTCGCCGCAGACGGCAGATAAGTCGCGAACGTTGGAGGGGCCTCAATCTCTTCTGGTTGCGCCAGGCTGGGATAGATCGTGTTGGCGGCGCCGCCCACGATCCCGCTGCAACCGGCCGCCAGCAGAATAGCCACCGCTGCGCAGGCTGCCGCCAGCAAAGCCATTGGCCTCCAACGCAGCAACCGTTCATGCCGCCGTGCGGCGCCATCCTTGGACTGTATATGCAGCACGTCGCTCTCCCCGAACGCCACCACACATCCCGGCCTTGCCGCCGGAAGGACTATTTTTCTTGCGCCAGGCGGCGCTCCAGATAGATCAGCATGCGCACGGAATTCCACAGCACATCCCGGTACTGCAAGGCGAACAAGGCATCCAGCCGCTCCCGGCTCTTGCATCCAGGCGCGGTCTCATCCGCCACGAACTCGCAGCCATTTTCGGGATAGCTGCCCCACCCCTTGTCCGCCTCGGACCGGTTCGATGATGGATAGATCCAATATCTTTCCCAGCCATCCCCGCCTTCGATGCCACCAAGCTGGCCTATGCGTTGCAGCGTCGATTGAGCGGTGGCATCCAGCAGCGCCTTCGGGAAGCCTGGATCCACCGCAACCATAAGGCGCAATTCCTGGCAGCCCGCAGGCGACCAGGACGGTTTGGTCAACGCGTTTGGTTGGTATGCGTCGAACGGGTCGCCTCCACCCAATAGCGGCAGCTTCGCATGGTAGACGGGAACCACATGAGCCGGCACGCTCATGTCCTGGATGTAGTGCAGCACCCGCCCCGCCCGCTCGTAGATTTGTTCGCTGTCTCGCGTCTTGGCGGCAAGCAGGGTTTCAAGCTCAGCATTGCGCTTGGCGAAAATAACATCCAGACTGCGGTTGGCGAACCAGCTGTCGCGCAGTTTTCCGTCCCGGTTGTAGAAGTGCCAATTGGCTATGCGCTGACCTAGCGTGAGGATGCTGGCGTCCTCATTCCTGGTCCCTTCGGCAAACGCTTCGGCCAGTTCACCCGAAAGGGATACTCCCTCACATTGACGGTACAGCTCCACCGCGCGCAATGTGTACTCGGGGTGTCTTTCGGCATCAAAGGCATGGACCGGAGCAGCGATGGCCGCGCCGGCTGCCAGCACGAACGAGAGTTTGATCCGTAGAGTGTGATGCATCCCCCGCCCCTCCAGGTAGATTCACGCAGTCCGGCTTGGTCGCTTGCGTGGCCAATTTTCCTGTAATCCGAGGGAAAAAGCGATACACCGCGCCCGCCCGGCGCGGATGACCGAATGCGGATCAGCAAGCGCCGCCAGTTGTTTCCATTCTTGCCAGCAGCGCCCTCGCCTGCTCCACGACATCGCCGTCATTGGGCCTGAATTCCAAGCGCAGCGCCTGCGGCAATTGCGTAAAGTGCGCATGGCAGCTGCGCGCATAGGCCGGATCGTAGTGCCGGTCTATGAGCTCCTGCGCCAGCTCGGCGCGCGCGCCGCTGTCGACCAAGGCCAGCCAGCCGTTCACGCGCTCGCGGCTGTGCAAGCCGACCATGCGCTGAAGCTGCGCCTTGAAGGTTGCAGGGTCGTCGAACAGATGGGCGTAATCCTGCTGCAGAAAGGCCGCGCGATCCTCGCGGCTGGAGCGGACCTCAATGCAGGGACTCGCGTGCACCGCCTTCAATAGCGCGGCAGGCAGCGCGACCGCGCCGATCTTGCGGCTCTCCGCTTCGACGAACACCGGCCGCGACGCATCGAACGCGCGCAGGCTCTGCGCCAGCCGCGTGTCGAAGCCCTTTTGCGAGGGCTGCGCGACACCGGCCCATGCGCCCAGCAGCGAGCCGCGATGCGCGGCCAGCCGCTCCAGGTCCAGCGTCTGCGCGCCGGCCTCCCCCAACGCGTTCAACAAGCGCGTCTTGCCGCTGCCCGTGGGCCCGGCCAGCACGATGTAGCTCAAGTTCGCCGGCAGGCTATCCAGCGCGTCCAGCGTGGCCTGCCGATAGGTCTTGTAGCCACCGTCGAGCTGCCGCGCGCGCCACCCTATCATGTTGAACATCGTCGTCATGGAGCCGGAGCGCGTGCCGCCGCGCCAGCAATAGATCAACGGCCGCCAACCCTGGCGCCGGTCGGCGAAGGTCGTGTCCAGATGCGCGGCGATATTGCGCGCCACCAGCGCCGCGCCGACGCGCGAGGCCTCGAAGGGCGAGACCTGCTTGTACAGCGTGCCCACCACCACGCGCTCTTCATTGCTCAGCACCGGCGCGTTGATCGCGCCGGGAATATGGTCATCGGCGTATTCGAGCGGCGTGCGTACATCGATGACTTCATCGAAATCGTTCAGCCGGTCTAGCGTGGCAAGCAGGTGTTTCAAGGGATCTGCGCCTGGAAGGGAATCAGCGATTTTCTCATGCGGCGCAAACTCGCCGCGAGCCCATGAAAAAAACCCGCAATCACTTGCGCGATTGCGGGTTTTTTATCTCCGGTGCTGACCGAAGCCAGATCGGAGAGAATCTGGCGGAGATGATGACACCGCCACCCCTCCTGAAAATCCGCATCAAATCGCGATCTACAAAGTACGAAAATTAAAGTACCCGCAAAAGTACCCGCTTCTGGCACTAGCGGCGCCGCGAACTGAGCGCCAGTCATGCATGCTAGATTGCCGTCATCGTCAGCTACAAATGGTTGCCACTACGTATGGACATCGACATTTCCTGGAGCTTGATATTCAAAGCGGCGCTCGCCTGGCTGGGCGTCTACTTTCTCTCGCCAACGCTGCTGATTCTCCGCGACAAATTGTTATGGCGAGCGATCGACAAGTTTGTAATGGACAAGCCTCTTCGCGACGCGATTCTGATGGTGGTCAGACTTGAAAAGCAAGTCGCGGAAGGTGCGCTGGCCCAGTTCGGCCCGGAACCTGACGCGAAGTACCTGATAGGCGACCGGGTTGTCTCAAAGAGCGAGTACGAAAGCGAAATCCGCATGCGGCAGGAAGAGCTGAAGGCGCAGGAGCTTATAGCTCGCCGTCGCAGCACCTTGGACGCCTTGATCCGCTACTTCAAGCAGCCGCCCGAATTGAATCCAATCGACCTCCGGCTGAAACGAGGGCGGGAATCATGGAAGGCCACCATGTCCGTCATTGAAACCGGGACAGGGAAATCCATCCTTGACGAAATGAGAGAAACAGCAGCAGCGCCCCGGGGAACGCAGCCTCCTACTGATATGCCTACCCCACCGGACAAGCAAAGCCGGCCATAAATGCGGAGGTTCCGCGTCCTTTTTCATCGACTCTAGCACCCGTCCAGTGCCCATTCCTCAAACCCGCACGGAAACTGGGATACCAAAGCACAATGGTCAATTCAACGGCCGATCAGTCGCATGAACTCAAACGGCAACCGGTAGACGATGGCTCCCACAGGCCGACATGCGAGGCCAGCGAGCAACGCACACAGTGCCGCGGCCCAAACTGGTGGCGCTATCCAGACCACCCCGGCATAAATGGCGACAGCGGCGACCAAGCCCGTAATCGTGGCCGGCTTTTCGGCCACCCCAAAGATGCGCTTCCCACCTTGCCGAAAAATCGCTGCCACTCCGGCCTCAACTATCTCCAAGAGAACTATTGGACCCGGCGCTTCATTGACCACCGTGGACAGAAAGAGAAAGGTAGCCCTTTGGCCTCGGTTAAAAATAGGCAACACATACTCGCGGGAAACGAGAAGATGTTGATATTGCTCAGTGGTTAATCTGGTGTCCGGATCGTGCGGTAGAAGAGCCAGCAGTTCGGGAGAGTAAGTGACCGCCAACGATGAATTGCTAAGTTCGCAATGCTGCGTATGTAGTCGGGTATTAGGCCCGGCACTAATCCGTACCTTTAGATTTGTGAAGTCGTGGTGAGATTCATTGATCAGCTCAACCTTTGACGTGAACAGCCGATCCAGCACCACACCAGCCCATCTCACTTCAATAGTCCCCAAGGTGCCGTCTGTCGATGCGCCAATTTGGTTGTGCCAAACAGTGTAAGGAAGCGTCCTAATTCGCCCGCGTAAACGCATAAGGACCGACCCCCCTACAAGGCCCAAAATTCCGGTTATGACATACCCGAATATGCTATTTGCCAGATCCGCCATCAGCCCCTCTGCATCCAGATGTAAATGCCCCAAATGTACCCCGGCCTGGCAATTCATGTGCGTGGCTGAAAGGACGTTGTCCAGATCGGCCTACTACCTGACCGCGCAGGTTCGTCTGTGTCGCTCCGCGTCATCCCGAACCGAGATCAATGGCCCGCAGAGGCGCGCCAACGCGGGCGGCAGTGGGTGACGCACGGCTAAGTCATTTCTCGCAGATTTAGCGCACAAGCGCGGAGGGGCAGCATTGCACGCCAAGGAGTAAGACCATCTCCCGGTGGGCTCCGACGCTCAGCCAGCACCGCAGACGCCACAGGGCTGCGCCCCAGGTTCTCCGTGGCCGTGTGCCGCGCTTGTCGCAGGCGATAGCGCAGCGCGCCACAGCGCCACAAGCGCCCTGCTCGCCTTCCGGGGGGGCCGCCAGCAACTGACCTGCTCCCCGTGGTTGGTACGAAAAATTTCGCACCCGCTGAAATACCCGCAATCTTCAGGGCCGCAGAGAGCTGGAGTTGCCTGGGAATCAGTGGCCGCGGACGCGATGTGGCAACCAAGCGCCAGGCTTTCCTCCGCCCCCAAAACACGAAAAATTTTAGCGAACCACCCCGCGAGCCTCACTCATGATCGCGAGGGTCGTAGGGGGGCTGGACATCAAAATTTCGATATACAAATATCTCATCGTCCTCGGACATGAATTGCGAAAGCCATGCCACGTCGGAGGCACTGATACTCCAATCTACAATCCTGCTCAAGGTGTAAGGATCCTTGATTATGAGCCAGTCTCGCACCAAACCGTAAATGTTGGTCTCGCGATGATCCGAATCCGCTTTGAACTTCTTCACATAGTCTACGGGAATCGCATCACTTAGATCGTTGAGCGTCCGAATTCCTAAAGCCTCCAATTCTTTGAGCAGATGGGGCATCGCTCTATTGGAAGGGCGTGCTTCTTCCAACTGAATTCCGTTATCTTGCGTCCATCTATCAATGAACTCATGGAGACTTACCGCGTCTATGCTGGAACTCAGGTCACCCGCCTCCGACTTCTTCCGAAGCCTATCCACATACTCATCGATCTCTCGTGCCAACCGATCTAAGCCACGATCGGCAAGTTCCAACGACCCAGCATACAGATACAGTTGACGCTGCATGTCTTCAGGCAGACCACCTTGGAATTTGTAATTTTTGTCATGTTCCAATTCCGCCCATGCATGCTGCAACACAGTGCGCACTTGTATCTCAAACTTCAACTGACCAAAGCTCGCGTATTCTTTGAGCCTCGCACGAGCCCTACCGATATCGCAAATCAAGTGTACGGAACGGTAGCCCGCCTCCTTAACAGATAACGATTTGTCCTTGTCAACGGAGTTTTCGTCATCCACTCGGAAGGCAGTGCGCATCAACTCCACGGCTCTGGTAACGTCCGACTCAACGTACAGAATGATGCGAATGCCGGTCAGGTCCATTAGCTGCAACTCAGGATTACTGTACTTCTTGTCCTGAATTTTTTGCTCGGCACTTTCCAAAGTTTTGGTGCGCCCGGTGACAGCCAGGAAGGGGATTCCTGCGTCGTGCAACAAGGCCCTCACGAGCGGTTCAATAGTTTCGGTAAGGCGCGCATGTTTGCTTAACAGATCCGGTGAAAGAAGGCTCATATTTCCGTCGCTGACACATTTACAAAGAGGCAACATTATTACTTACGGCCACAATGAGTCGCTAGTTTAGGTTTTTCCTGACCTTCCCGAACCCGCGCGAGCCTGTGCAACCCGAACGACGGCGGGGTGCGCAGATGCTATAACTAAGGTGTCAGACTGCCATTCCCGACGCGATCTCCGTTTAGTCACCCGAATCGGCGAGTTTCGCCGCACAGTCCCGGCGAAGATCGATAACGTGTAAGACTGCCGGCGGACCTTCGCGCAACCGCCATCTGGCGCCTGCCCCCCACCAAAAAAAGAGCCCGAGTGGAGAGCCCAACGATCCCCCTCAACCTAACGGCTTCCGCGCACCCTGCCCGATCAGCCTAGCGGATTCGTATGCTCGAAAGCTCCGCGCGTGTGTCCATTCCCCCCCCCCCTGAGAAGCAGGTACTACGTAGCCGGATATCCGTTTTGCTTCAGGGTGCCCGCAGAAATACCCGCAATGTAGGTCGGTTAGCACGGGACAACAACGGTCCAAACGCACAAACAAAAAACCCGCAGAGCAATTAGCTATGCGGGTCTTAAGGCAACCTTGTGTCACTGGTGCAAGTGTCTTTGGCGGAGATGGTGGGATTCGAACCCACGATGCAGTTTTTAGCCACATACTCCCTTAGCAGGGGAGCCCCTTCAGCCTCTCGGGCACATCTCCGAAGAGAACGAGATTCTAGCACGACTTTTTTCACTCTTGCCCGCTATCGGGCACTCATTGCAAAAAAAATCGTGCCGGAGTCTTGAATCAGGCCTTTTCGGCAGGCGCCTGGTCCAGGCCGAAGGCCTTGTGCAGCGCGCGCACGCCCAATTCCATGTACTTGTCGTCGATGATCACCGAGGTCTTGATCTCGCTGGTGCTGATCATCTGGATGTTGATGCCTTCTTGCGAAAGCGTCTGGAACATCAGGCTGGCCACGCCCACGTGCGAGCGCATGCCGATGCCGACGATGGAGACCTTGGCGACCTTCTCGTCGGTGGACAGTTCACGCGCGCCCACGGCGGGGATGACTTCGCGCTTGAGCAGATCAACGGCGCGGGCGAATTCGTTGCGGTTGACCGTGAACGAGAAGTCGGTCGTGCCAGCCACGGACTGGTTCTGCACGATCATGTCGACGTCGATGTTGGCGGCGGCGACCGGGCCCAGGATCGAGAAGGCGATGCCGGGCTTGTCCGGAACGGCCAGCAAGGTGATTTTGGCTTCGTCGCGGCTGAAGGCGATGCCGGAGACAACGGCGGCTTCCATTTTTTCGTCTTCCTCAAAAGTAATCAGCGTGCCCGAGACCATTTCTTCTGCGAGCGGGATAAGCGGGTCGGTCAGCGAGGACAGGACCCGGACCGGCACACGGTATTTGCCGGCGAATTCAACCGAACGGATTTGCAGGACCTTGGAGCCCAGCGATGCCATTTCCAGCATTTCCTCGAAGGAAACGACGGCCATGCGGCGCGCTTCGGGCACCACGCGCGGATCGGTCGTGTAGACGCCGTCCACGTCGGTGTAGATCAGGCATTCGTCGGCCTTGATGGCGGCCGCCACGGCCACGGCCGAGGTGTCGGAACCGCCGCGGCCCAGCGTGGTGATGTGGCCTTCCGGGTCAACGCCCTGGAAGCCCGTGACGATGACCACGCGGCCGGCGTCCAGATCGGCGCGGATGCGCTCGTCGTCGATCGACGAGATGCGCGCCTTGGTGAACGACGAATCGGTGCGCACGGGCACTTGCCAACCGGCATAGCTGCGCGCCGGCACGCCTTCGGCCTGCAGCGCGATGGCCAGCAGGCCGCTGCTGGCCTGTTCGCCGGTGGCGGCGATCATGTCGAGCTCGCGGCTGTCGGGCTGCGGCGTAATCTCGCGCGCCAAGCCGAGCAGGCGATTGGTCTCGCCCGCCATCGCCGACGGAACAACGACAACCTGGTGGCCGGCAGCGTGCCACTTCGCGACGCGACGCGCCACGTTCTTGATGCGCTCGACCGAGCCCATCGAAGTACCGCCATATTTGTGAACGATCAGGGACATCTCGTACTCTGGCTGGGAACCCGCCGCAAAAGGTTGACGGGCAAAGCCGTATATTCTAGCGCGGCGGTAAAAATTTGCGCAGCTTGTGCAAAATTCTGTCCACAGCGCGATTATTTGGGGACATTGGCGGCGCTGATCCGCTTATTCCCGGGGTTCGACCCAGACCCTGCCCCGGTGGCAGCGGATGACGTGGCCGGCCTGTTCCACCCGCAACTGGCGGTCATGGCCCAGGCTGTGCAACCCGCGCAGCTGACGCAGCAGATCGCGCATCCTGGCGTCGGTCGGCATGCGGGCGCCATTGCGTTCCAGCCAATGGCGCAACACGTGCGCCTGCCGCGCCTCGGACAGCCCGCGCCACGCCTGCAGCGAAAAGCTGGCGCCGTCATCAGAAGGATCGAGCGCGGCGAAATCCTCCCGCGCCACCTCGTCCAAGATCTCCGCCGCCTCGCCCATGTGGCGCGCGTGGCGCGCGACGATGGCGCGCCATCCGGGCCAGCGGGCATCGAGCGCCGGCGCCAGCAGCTCGCGCAGGGCAGCCCGGGTGTAGTGCGGATCGGTATTGGTGGGGTCCTGCACCGGACTCCAGCCGCTGGCTTGCGCCACCTCGTCCGCCGCATGCAGGATCGCCTCGCGGCCGATTTCCAGCCAGGGTCGCAGGTAGACCAGCCCATCGCGCCGGGACCGCGGCGCCATGGCTGCCATGCCGACCAGCCCGGTGCCGCGCAGCAGACGCAGCAGGACGGTTTCGGCCTGGTCGTTGCGATGATGGGCCAACAGGATATGCGTCACGCCCTGCTCTCGCGCCAATTGCGCCAGTGCGGCGTAGCGGGCGTCGCGCGCGGCCGCCTCGATGCCCTTGCCCGCGGCCTGCGCCACCTCCACGCGCGCCACCGACAGCGGCAGCGCGAGCATGTCCGCCAGCGTGCGCGCATGCTGCGTCCATGCGTCGGCGGCGTCCTGCAAGCCGTGGTGCACATGGAACAACGCCAGATCCATGCCGACTTCTCGCGCCACAGGGGCCGCGTGCACGGCCAGCATGGCCGAATCGGCGCCGCCGCTCAACGCCACGGCGATGCGCGCCGGACGCTCGGGCAAGGCCAGCAAGGCGCGGCGCAAGGCCGCGGCAAGCTCGGCCGACACGGGAAGGGAATGAACTACGCCCGCCGAGGCCCGATGCGGAGGATCGGACGCTGGGCGGGCGTTCATGGCGGGATGGCGCGTGGCGCTAGGCCGCGGCGCCGGCGGGGATGCCGGCGCGCTGCCTGCTTCAGGCGCGCACTTCCTGGTAGGCGCCGTAGGACAGCAGGCGCTGGACGCGCTGCTCCACGAGCTGCTCGGGCGTCATGCCCTGGAGCTGGCGCAGGGCATCGCCCAGCGCGCGGCGCAACAGGCGGGCCATGACGCGCGGGTCGCGATGGGCGCCGCCCACCGGTTCGTTGACCACGCGGTCCACCAGGCCCAGGTCCTTCAGGCGCGGCGCGATGATGGCCAGGGCCTCGGCGGCTTCGGGCGCCTTGTCGGCGCTGCGCCACAGGATCGAGGCGCAGCCTTCCGGAGAAATCACGGCGTAGGTCGCGTACTGCAGCATCAGCACGGCATTGCCCACGGCGATGGCCAGGGCGCCGCCCGAGCCGCCTTCGCCGATGATGGTGCAGATCACGGGGACCTTGAGCTCGGCCATGGCATAGAGGTTGTGGCCGATGGCTTCGGACTGGCCGCGCTCTTCGGCGCCGATGCCGGGATAGGCGCCCGGGGTGTCCACGAACGTGAACACGGGGATGCCGAATTTCTCGGCCAGGCGCATCAGCCGCAGGGCCTTGCGATAGCCTTCCGGACGCGGCATGCCGAAATTGCGCGCGGCGCGTTCCTTGGTGTCGCGTCCCTTCTGGTGGCCGATGATCATGCAGGGCGTGCCGTTGAAGCGCGCCAGGCCGCCCACGATGGACTGGTCGTCGGCGTACATGCGGTCGCCGTGCAGCTCATGGAAGTCGGTGAACATTTCGCGCACGTAGTCCAGCGTGTAGGGACGCTGGGGATGGCGGGCGACCAGGGCCGTCTGCCAGGGCGTGAGCTTGGCGTAGATTTCCTTGGCCAAGGTCTGGCTCTTCTGCTGCAGACGTCCGATCTCGTCGGAGATGTCTACGGCCGAATCGGCCTGCACGTAGCGCAGCTGCTCGATCTTGTTTTCAAGCTCGGCGAGCGGTTGTTCGAATTCCAGAAATGTATTGCGCATGTAGTGTGGTTCCGTAGATGGGCTGCCTGGCTTGCGTCAGTATTGGACCGGAGTCGGATCCAGACTGCGCCACAGATACCAGGTCGCCACGGTACGCCAGGGTTGCCACGCCAACGAGACTTCGCGAGCCTCGAAGCGAGAGACAGGCTCGCCGCTGAAATAGTGTAGCGAGATTGCCTTGAGCAACCCAGGATCATCCAGCGGCAGGACATCAGGCCGCTGCAGATTGAAAATCAAAAACATCTCCGCCGTCCAGCGGCCTATGCCGCGGATGGCGGTCAATTCGGAAATGACGGCTTCGTCGTCCATTGCCGCCCATTTCTCGGGATGGACCCGGCGTTCGCCGAAATGCACGGCCAGGTCCAGCACGTACTCGGCCTTGCGCTGCGACAGCCCCGCCGCGCGCAGGCCCTCCAGGCCGACGCGCAGCACGGCGACGGGCGTCGGGCGCTTGCCCACGGCCTCGATGAACTGGGTCCAGACGGTGTCGGCCGCCTTGCTGGACACCTGCTGCCCGATGATCGCCCGCGCCAGCGTCACGAAAGGCGTGCCGCGCGAAGTCAGCCAGACTTCGGGATGCTGGGGAATGATCTTTTTCAGGATGCGGTCGCGCCGCATCAGGTGGGCTACGGCGGCTTCCCAGTACTCGGGCTTGGGAATCTCGAGGTCGACGGTGGACATGGCGGGCGGGTCCTGCGGGTTCAAGCGCGACGCCATTGCGTCACGCCGCCCGGCTTGTCGTCGAGTTCAATACCGGCTTCGCGCAGTTCCGCACGGATGCGGTCGGCTTCGGCGAAGTTGCGGGAGGCCTTGGCGGCCGCGCGCGCGTCGATCAGGGACTGGATGGCCTCGGCGTCCAGCGCACGGCGCTCGCCCTGCTCCATGGCGGCCGCCGAATAGCGCGTGGGCGACTGGAAATAGGCCGCGGGATCCTGCTGCAGCAGGCCCAGCAGGGACGCCAGCGCCTTCAACTGGCCGGCGCTGCGCGCGCTCTTGTTGCGGTTGGCGTCGGAGGCCAGTTCGAACAAGGCTGCGACCGCGCCCGAGCTGTTGAAGTCGTCGTCCATGGCCGCCTTGAAGGCCTGGGCCTGCGGCTCGTTCCAGTCGATGCCCTGCGTGTCGGCGGGCACATTCTGCAGCGCCTGGTACAGGCGGTCGAGCGCGTTCTGCGCGTCGATCAGGTTGTCCGGCGTGTAGTTCTGCGAGCTGCGGTAATGGTTGCGCACGATGAAGAAACGCACCATCTCCGCTTCGCGCGGGTTGACGCGGTAGACGGCCTGATCGGCCGCCGGTTCTTCCTGTGCGATGGTCTGGCGGATGGTGCGGAAATTGCCCAGGGACTTGGACATCTTGTCCGAATCGACCATGAGCGGGCCGCAGTGCATCCAGATGTTGGCCAGCGCGCCGCCGAAAGCGCCCTCGGTCTGGGCGATCTCGTTTTCATGGTGCGGAAATTTCAGGTCCGGACCGCCGCCGTGAATGTCCAGCGGCAGGCCCAGCAGCGACTTGCTCATGGCCGAGCACTCGATGTGCCAGCCCGGACGGCCCATGCCATACGGCGATTCCCACTTGGTGTCGGCAGGCTCGTCGGCCTTGGCGGACTTCCACAGCACGAAATCCAGCGGATCGCGCTTGGCCGAACCCACGGCCACGCGCTCGCCGGCGCGCAGGTCATCCAGCGTCTTGCCGGACAGCTTGCCGTAGCCGGGAAAGCCGCGCACGGCGTAGTTCACGTCGCCGTCGTCGGCCTGGTAGGCCAGGCCGTTCTGCTCGAGCTTGCCGATGATGTCCAGCATCTCGCCGACGTACTCGGTCGCGCGCGGTTCGCGGTCCGGCGTCTGGACGCCCAGCGCACGCTCGTCGGCGTGCATGGCGTCGATGTAGAAGTCGGTGACTTCGCCGATGCGGCGGCCGGTCTCGACGGCGCGGCGGATGATCTTGTCGTCGATGTCCGTGATATTGCGCACATAGTCGACCGCCAGTCCGCTGGCGCGCAGCCAGCGCTGCACGACGTCGAACGACACCAGCATGCGGGCGTGGCCCAGATGGCAGAAGTCATAGACGGTCATGCCACACACGTACATGCGCACCTGACCAGCCTGGGCCGGCTTGAACGGTTCTTTGGTACGCGACAACGTGTTGTAGATTTGCAGCATGGCGCTTATAGGCTTTATCTAAGTTTTCCGTGGCGGTTGCGGAAAGTTGCTGCCGAAGGAAAATACCTTCGGCGCGTGCCGCCGGGTCGGATTCCAATCCCGCCGATTTCGGTACTGCGATTTCGGTCCCGCGGTTTCGATCCCGATCTCGGCCTCGGGCCATAATCCCACTGGCGCCGACCGCCCCGAACCCGCATTCCGAGCCCGCATTCCATCAACGATATCCCGGGGCTTCGTCCCCGATGTCGAGCCAAAACTCAACCGGGGCTAAAATGGCGGTCGTCAAGTATAGCAAGCGGCCCGGTCGCGCGCGTAAGCGTCGGCCTGCCAAGACTTTTAACGGATGCCCAAGTGACTATCAAGCCGCGCTTTCGCGTCGCCCTGCTCGCCCTGGCCCTTGCGGGCGCGCCGGTTGGAGCCTCTCTGGCCCAGTCGATGGCCGGCGGCGGGGGAACCAACCCCAACGCCAGCCGCACTACCCTGGATCCCATCCCGCCCGAGGGTGGCTGGGACAGTCTGGCCAAGCTGCTGGAAGCCGCCAAGCCCAGCGTCGACACCCGCCTGACTCCCTCGGCCTCGCAGATCACGACTTACATCGAGCGCCTGCTGAACCACGGCGACAACGAAGAAGCGCTTGCCATGATCGAAAAGCGCCAGGAACAGATCAAGGACCAGCGCGGCACCGACGTGCAACTGATGTTCCAGCACGCCCGCGCGCTGGCGGCCCTGAACCGCACCAACGAAGCCATCGACGTCTACACCGAGATGACCAACCGCTTTCCGGAGCTGCCGGAACCTTGGAACAACCTGGGGGCTCTATATGCAGGGCGCGGCGAACTCGACCGCGCGCAGGACGCCCTGTCGATGGCCCTGCGCGCCGATCCCAACTATGCCGCCGCCCGCGCCAATATGGGCGATCTGCAGCTTCTGCAGGCCTTGAACACCTACAAGAAGGCCGCCCGCGATGGCGTGCCCGGCATGCAGGAAAAGGTCCGCGAAGTCGAAACCATGCTGAAGGATAAACACGGCAAATGATGTCCCGCTACTCCCCCCTACACCTGCTGCGCCTGACGGCGTGCTCGTTCGCGCTGGCTGCATTCGCCCCAGCGCTCGTCAGCGCCGCCCCCGCGGCCAATTCCTCCACCTCCACCTCCACCTCTGAAGGCACAAAAGCCATGAGCACCAACCCCCGCGTCAAGCTCCAAACGAACCAAGGCGACATGGTCATCACCCTGGATGCCGCCAAGGCGCCCAAGACCGTCGAAAACTTCCTGACCTACGTCAAGGAAGGTTTCTACAACGGCACGGTGTTCCATCGCGTGATCGATGGCTTCATGATCCAGGGCGGCGGCTTTGAGCCCGGCATGAAGCAGAAGCAGACCCATGCCCCCATCGAAAACGAGGCCAACAACGGCCTGAAGAACGACAAGTACACCCTGGCCATGGCCCGCACCAGCGATCCGCACTCGGCCACGGCGCAGTTCTTCATCAACGTGTCCAACAACGACTTCCTGAACTTCACCGCGCCCACGCCCAACGGCTGGGGCTATGCCGTGTTCGGCACCGTGACCGAAGGCACGGACGTGGTCGACAAGATCAAGGGCGTGAAGACCGGCAACAAGGGCTTCCACCAGAACGTCCCGAACGAAGACGTGATCATCGAGAAGGCCGAAGTTCTTGAATAAGATCGCGCTGTCCGGCCCCATCTGGCTGGCATCCGACCTGCATCTGGGACCGGCCACGCCGGCCACCTCGGAGGCCTTTCTGGCCTTCCTGGAGGCCGCGCGGGAGGAAGCCGGCGCCCTGCTGCTGCCGGGCGACATCTTCGACGCCTGGATCGGCGACGACGTGATCCGCGCCGCGCCGCCGTGGCTCGCCACGGCGCTGACGGC
Organism: Achromobacter sp. K91; assembly: GCF_003576205.1. Taxonomy (NCBI): domain Bacteria; kingdom Pseudomonadati; phylum Pseudomonadota; class Betaproteobacteria; order Burkholderiales; family Alcaligenaceae; genus Achromobacter; species Achromobacter sp. K91. The sequence goes on from NZ_QWFB01000027.1 coordinate 322,097, forward strand.
GCTGCGCGACACCGCCAGCCGGATTCCGGTCTGGCTGGGCCGCGGCAACCGCGACTTCCTCATCGGGAAAGAACTGGCCCAGGCCCTGGGCGCCCAGCTGCTGCCCGAACCGGCGCTGCTGGAAACGGATTACGGGCAAATCCTGCTGACCCATGGCGACGAGTTCTGTACGGACGATGCCGCCTACCAGCAGTTCCGCAAGATGGTCCGCGATCCGCGCTGGCAGGCCGAATTCCTGGCCAAGACGATCCCCGAACGCCTGGCGATGGCGCAGCAGGCCCGCGGCGAAAGCCAGGCCGCCAACCAGATGAAGTCCATGGAGATCATGGACGTCAACGCCGCCGCCATTGAATCCGTCTTCCGCGAGACGGGCGTGCGCGTGCTGGTGCATGGCCATACCCATCGCCCCGCCCGCCACGTGCTGGAAGTGGACGGCAAGAAGCGCGAGCGCTGGGTCCTGCCCGACTGGGACTGCGACCACGTGTCGCCCGCCCGCGGCGGCTGGCTGGTCATCGACCAGGACGGCCTGCAGTTCTACGACCTGGAAACGGAAGCGTAGCCCTCGGGCGCACCGTGACGGAAAACAGCAAGGGCCGCGCAAGCGGCCCTTGTCATTGCTGCTGCCGGCGAACCGCCGGCCACGCCATCAGCGCGTGAAGATCCAGGCCGCGACGACGCCGCCGAAGATGATCCGGTACCAGGCGAATACGCGGTAGGTATGGTTGGCCACAAAGCGCAGCACCGCGCGCACCACCACCATCGCGCTCAGGAACGCGGCGATGAAGCCCACCGCGATGCCCGACAGGTCGTGCTGGGTGAGCACGCCGAAGTTCTTGTACATGTCGTACACGGCCGCCCCCAGCATCGTGGGCATGGCCAGGAAGAACGAGAACTCGGTGGCCGTCTTGCGCTGGATGCCGGCGATCATGCCACCGATGATGGTGGCGCCCGAGCGCGAGGTGCCCGGGATCATGGCCAGGCATTGCGCCACGCCCACGCCGAGGGCCTGCTTCCAGGTGATCTGCTCCAGCGTGCGGGCCGTGGCGCGCTCATCCGAGGCGGTATCGTCGGCCGCGCCCGGCATGTCGCCCGGCGTATGGTGCGTCTTGCGCTCCACGTACAGCATGATCAGGCCGCCGAGCACCAGGGTCACGACCACCACGGCCGGGTGATAGAAGATGCTCTTGATGGACTTGATGAAGATGGCGCCGACGACGGCGGCCGGCAGGAAGGCGATGATCAGGTTGCGGGTGAAAGCGACCTCGGTGGGCACCCCGGTCAGCGTGCCGCGGATCAGCGTCAGCAGGCGCGCGCGGAACACCCACATCACCGCCAGGATGGAGCCCAGCTGGATCACCACCTCGAATACCTTGCCCTGGCTGGATTCGAAATTGATCCAGTCGCCCACCAGGATAAGGTGGCCGGTGCTGGACACGGGAATGAATTCCGTCAGGCCCTCGATGATGCCCAGGACGAAAGCTTTGATCAGATATAGGGTGTTTTCGGTCACGATGGCAGGTCGGTCCAGTTAGTCGTTGGCTAGGGATTCGTCGTCCGCAAGCATTTCCTGCGGCCGCTTCTCGACGCGCACCAGCGCGATGCGGCGGCCGTCCATTTCCAGGACTTCAAAGCGGAAATGCTCATGGTGGATCTCGTACTCGCAGACGTCGCCCGGCTTGGGCAGGTGCCCGAAGCGCGACAGCAGATACCCCGCCAGGGTTGAAAAATCCTGGGCGTCATCGACCAGGCCCTCGGTTTCCAGCACCTGCTCGACATGGTGCAAATCAGCCGCGCCGTCGATTTTCCAGGTGTTCTCGCCGTCGGCGACGATGTCGGGAAGTTCATCTTCGTCGGGGAACTCGCCGGCGATCGCCTCGAACACGTCGATCGGCGTCACCAGGCCCTCGATGGCGCCGAACTCGTCGGCCACCAGCACCAGCTGGCCGCGCGAACGCTTGAGCGTGTCCATCAGGCGCAGGATGCCGATGGACTCGTGCACGATGATGGGGTCGCGCAGACGGTTGCGGCGCACCCTGCCCTCGGTGATCAGGTCGGCCACCAGATCCTTGGCGCGGCCGATGCCCAGCACCTCGTCCAGGGAACCCCGGCAAACGGGGAAAAAGCTGTGCGGCGCCTCGGTCAACTGGCGGCGGATGGTTTCCGGGTCGTCGTCGATGTTGATCCACGACACGTCCGTGCGCGGCGTCATGATCGAACGGATCGACCGCTCGGCCAGGGTCAACACGCCGCTGACCATATTGCGCTCCTCGACCCCGAAAGCCGGGATGGCCGGGCCGTTCGCGCTGGGCAGGTCGGGTTCGTCGGCAGGCGGACGCTTGCCCAGCATGCGCAGCACGGCGGAAGCGGTACGTTCGCGCATCGGCCGGCGCGCATCCAGCTTGAGCAGGTTGCGGCGCGCCACCTGGTTGAGCGCCTCGATGGCGACCGAGAAGCCGATAGCCGCGTACAGGTAGCCCTTGGGCACCTTGAAGCCGAAGGCTTCAGCCAGCAGCGAAAAGCCGATCATGAGCAGGAAGCCCAGGCACAGCACCACCACCGTGGGGTGGGCGTTGACGAAGCGCGTCAGCGGCTTGGACGCCAGCAGCATGATGCCGATGGCGATGATCACGGCAATCATCATGATGGCCAGGTGGTCCACCATGCCGACCGCGGTGATGACCGAGTCCAGCGAGAACACCGCGTCCAGCACCACGATCTGCGTGACGATCACCCAGAAGCTCGCGTACACGCGCGGCCCCGATGAGCCGCCGTGCTGGGAGCCCTCCAGGCGCTCATGCAGTTCCATCGTGCCCTTGAACAGCAGGAACAGGCCGCCGATCATCAGGATCAGGTCGCGGCCCGAGAACGACAGCGGGCCGATGGAAAACAGGGGGGTGGTCAGCGTGACCAGCCATGACATGACCGACAAGAGGCCTAGACGCATGATGAGCGCCAGGCTCAGGCCCATGATGCGCGCGCGGTCGCGTTGCGCAGGGGGCAGCTTGTCCGCCAGGATGGCGATGAAAATCAGGTTATCGATCCCCAGGACGATCTCAAGGACGACCAGGGTAAGCAAGCCGACCCACGCAGTAGGGTCCAGCAGCCACTCCATCAGGAGCTCCAGAAGTTACACGACCGGTAATCGTACATGGAAAATCCGTGACACGCCGGTGACGAACCCCGTCCTTATGCCTGAGGCGCACGCGGTTTAGGCCTGTAGAACCAGAACATCCGGGGTCTGGCGCCATTGCCGGAGCGGACAAAAAAAACCGGCTTGCAGCCGGCTTTCAGGTCCAGGACAGCCAATCAGTCGCTGAGCTTGAGCGTGCCCTTCATCATGGCCCAGTGGCCCGGGAACGAGCAGAAGTAGGCATAGGCCTCGGCCGGGGTGAGCTTGGAAACGTCGAACGTAACCGAATCCGACTCGCCGCCGCCGATGACCTTGGTGTGGGCAATGACGCGGGTGTCTCCCGCCTTGACGTAATCCTGCGGCAGGCCGGCGTTCATGCCGTCGGTGGCCACGGCCGTCTTGTCGGCTTCCTTGGTCAGCACCCAGTTGTGGCCCATGGCGACCTTGGCCATTTTGCCGACGTGCTTGAGATGCACGGTGAATTGCTTGCAGCTTTTGTCGACAACCATTTCCTTCAGGTTGTACTGCATGGCGTCGTTGCTTTCTATGGTTGCTTCGCACTGAGCGGCCAACGCGGGCAGGCTGGCTGCGGACAGGGCGATGGCGAGGGTGGCTTTTGCCAGCATGGAGATTCTCCGTAAACGTTGGCGGCTCTTCCGACACGCGCGAGGCACATGCCTAGCGTCGCTGCCGCCACGCACAAGTCTATGGCGCAGCGCAAAGCGCGCTATTGACCGGCATCAATAGCGCCTCGTTCAACCTCTCCAAAACGGGGATATCCCCTACAAAACGCAGGGGCATTGCCTCCGCACGGTCCGCGCGCGTACGCCGATTGACAAACCGCAATACGACCGATGCCAAGCATTCTTAGGATGCCTGCAAACAAACACAATCAGCAGAGTACGAAAATGCAAGGCAGCACAGCGGCGGGGCGCGGGTTCAGTCGGTACAAGTGGTTCGTGCATGCAGTCTTTCTTTTCTTGCTGCTGCTGTCCTCGCAGGTCTTCAGCGCCGCTCAGGCCCAACGCCTGCCGGATTTCCTGGGCAGCATCCCCATCGGACAGATCTTCCCCGGCGCGGACCGCGCCGACCCGCCCGCCGGCAAGCCCATGGTTGCCAAGGTGTATGCGGGCACGCGCCAATTGGGCGTGGTCTATCTGACGTCCGACGTCGTCAACACCCGCGGCTACTCCAGCAAGCCCATCGACGTGCTGGTCGGCCTGGCCAATGACGGACGCATCGTCGGCGCGCGCCTCGTGGAGCACCACGAGCCCATCGTGCTCATCGGCATTCCGCAGTCCAAGGTCGATCATTTCATCAGCGGCTACGTCGGGCTGAACTTCGTGGACTCCCCTCCCCGCCATGGCGCCCCGCCGCCCGTGGACATCATCAGCGGCGCGACCGTCACGCTGATGGTGATCGGCGACAGCATCACGCGCTCGGCCATCGCCGTGGCGCGCGCCCATGGCATCGACAAGACCGCCACGGTGGCGCCGTCGGCCGCGCCCGTTGCCGCCCGCGTCGTGGACGATGCGCGCGATGCCGTCCAGTCCTGGCAGGACCTGCTGGATGCCGGAGCGGTGCGCAATCTGCGGCTGAACCCCGAGGACGTGAACCAGGCCTTCCGCGCGTCGGGCAGGAACGACGCCGCAGCCAATACAGAAGGCAGCACGGACGCGGACGGCTTCATCGACCTGTACGCCGCGCTGGTCAGCGTACCCGCGATCGGCCGCAGCCTGCTGGGCGACACGGAATGGCAGCGCCTGAAGGAAAGGCTCAAGCCCGGCCAGCAGGCCGTGCTGGTGGCCGGCAACGGCGCCTACTCGTTCAAGGGCTCGGGCTACGTGCGCGGCGGCATCTTCGACCGCATCGAGATCATCCAGGACGAAAGCAGCTTCCGCTTCCGCGACCGCAATCACCAGCGCCTGGCCGACGTGGCCGCGCAGGGCGCGCCCGCGTTCCGCGAAGTAGCCCTGTTCGTCGTGCCCGAGGACGCCGCGCTGGATCCGGTCGCGCCCTGGCGCCTGCAGCTGATGGTGCAACGCGTGCTCAGCGTCAGCGACAAGGCCTTCGTCACCTTCGACCTGAGCTATGAACTGCCGGCGGCCTATACCCGGCCGGTGGCGGGCGCGCAGGCATCCACCGCGCCCCCGCCGACTGCCGATCAAGCCGCCCCTGCCCAGACTGCGCAGGAAGAAGACGCCGCGCCCGCGCTATGGAAACAGATCTGGCGCGGCAAGGCCGGCCAGGTCGCCGTGCTGACGGTGGCGCTGCTGGTGCTGGTGGGCGTCTTCTTCTTCCAGGACCAGCTCGCCAGCCGTCCGCTGCTGCACGACCGCCTGCGGCTGGCGTTCCTGGCGTTCGCTTTGTTCTGGATCGGCTGGTACGGCCAGGCCCAGCTTTCCGTGGTCAACGTGCTGACTTTCTTTTCGGCCATGCGCAGCGACTTCCGCTGGGAATACTTCCTGATGGACCCGCTGGTGTTCATCCTGTGGTGCGCCACGGCCATCTCCATGGTCTTCTGGAACCGCGGCGCCTTCTGCGGCTGGTTATGCCCCTTCGGCGCGCTGCAGGAACTCAGCAACCGCATCGCCCGCCGCCTGGGTGTGCGCCAGCCCAAGATCAGCCACGGCGTGAACCAGCGCCTGTCGACCTTGAAGTACGTGATCTTCCTGCTGCTGTTCGGCTTCTCCTTGTACGACCTGGCGCTGGCCGAACAGTTGTCCGAGGTCGAACCCTTCAAGACCGCGATCATCCTGCGCTTCATGCGCTACTGGCCGTTCGTCGCATTCGCCGTGGCGCTGCTGGCCGCCGGCCTGTTCGTGGAGCGCTTCTTCTGCCGCTATCTCTGTCCGCTGGGGGCCGCGCTGGCAATCCCTGCGCGGCTGCGCATCTTCAACTGGCTGCGCCGCTACCGCGACTGCGGCAATCCCTGTCAACGCTGCAATCTCGAATGTCCGGTACAGGCGATCGACCCCACCGGCGAGATCAATCCGAACGAGTGCATCCAATGCCTGCACTGCCAGATGCTCTACCACCACGAACAGAAGTGCCCACACCTGATCCAGAAGAAGGCCAAGCGGGAGCGCCGCCGCGCGCCCGCCGCCGAACCCGCCGAGCAGGTCATCGTCATGCACCGCGCGCCGAATCCGAATAGCGAACCTGGCGCCTGATCCCGCTTTCCGCACCGCGGCGCCCGGGGCGCCGTCCCTACCAAGGAGTTATCCATGTCAGACAAGAATCCCGACAAGGCCGGCCTCACCCGCCGCAGCTTCCTCGGCACCGCAGCCATCACGGGCGCCGCCGGCCTGGTGGCCGGGGCGCAGATCTCCACCGCCCACGGCAAGGATGCAAAGGGCGGCGCGAACGGCGTGCTGGGCCACGTCGCGCCCGGCGAGCTGGACGAATACTATGCCTTCAATTCCAGCGGCCAGTCGGGCGAGGTGCGCGTGCTGGGGCTGCCCTCCATGCGCGAACTGGTGCGCATCCCGGTCTTCAACCATTGCAGCGCCACCGGCTGGGGCCGCACCAATGAAAGCCGCAAGATCCTGACCGAAGGCCTCACGCCCGAAACCCGCGAGTACCTGAAGGACAAGGGCGGCGTCTTCATCAACGGCGACGCGCACCACCCGCACCTGTCCTTCACCGACCGCACCTACGACGGCCGCTATCTGTTCATCAACGACAAGGCCAACAACCGCGTCGCGCGCATCCGCCTGGATGTAATGAAGACGGACAAGATCACCGAGCTACCCAACGTCTCCGGCGTGCATGGCCTGCGGCCGCAGCGCTACCCGCGCACGGGCTACGTTTTCGCCAACGGCGAGCACATCATCCCGCTGCCCAACGACGGCAAGGTGACGGACGATCCCAAGAAGAACTTCTTCGCCATCTACACCGCCCTGGACGGCGACACCATGAAGGTCGCCTGGCAGGTGCTGGTCGACGGCAACCTGGACAACGGCGACGCCGACTACCAGGGCAAGTACTCGTTCTCCACCTGCTACAACTCGGAGAAGGGCGTCACGGTGGAAGAAGCCTCGGCCAACGAGCAGGACTGGGTCGTGGTGTTCAACATCAAGCGCATCGAGGAAGCCGTCAAGAATGGCGACTTCAAGATGATGGGCGGCGTGCCGGTCGTCGACGGACGCCACGGTTCCAAGTACACCCGCTACATCCCCGTGCCGAACTCGCCGCACGGCTGCAACGCCGCGCCCGACGGCATCCACCTGGTGCTCAACGGCAAGCTCTCGCCCACCGTCACGGTGCTGGACGTGCGCACGCTGGACGATCTGTTCGACGACAAGATCAAGCCGCGCGACTGCGTGGTGGCGGAGCCGCAGTTGGGCCTGGGGCCGCTGCACACGGCGTTCGACGGCCGCGGCAACGCCTACACCACGCTGTTCATCGACAGCCAGATGGTCAAGTGGAACATCGACAAGGCAAAGCGCGCCTACAAAGGCGAAAAGGTCGACCCGATCATCCAGAAGCTGGACGTGCACTATCAGCCCGGTCACAACCATTCGACCATGGGCGAGACCCGCGAGGCCGACGGCAAATGGCTGGTGTCGCTGAACAAGTTCTCGAAGGACCGTTTCCTTAACGTCGGCCCGCTCAAGCCCGAGAACGACCAGCTCATCGACATTTCCGGCGACGAGATGAAACTGGTGCATGACGGCCCCAGCTTCGCCGAGCCGCATGACATGTGCTTGGTGCACCGCTCCAAGGTCCATCCGGTAAGCGTCTGGAAGCGCGACGACCCGATGTGGGAAGACGCCCGCCAGATGGCCAAGAAGGACGGCGTTTCGCTGGACGATGCGGCCAAGGTCGTGCGCGACGGCAACAAGGTGCGCGTGTACATGATGGCGGTCGCGCCCATGTTCAGCATCAAGAAGTTCGAGGTCAACCAGGGCGACGAGGTCACCGTGGTGGTCACGAACATGGAAGTGATCGAGGACCTGACGCACGGCTTCACGCTCGAAGGCCATGGCATCGCCATGGAGATCGGGCCGCAGGCCACATCCTCGGTCACCTTCACGGCGGACCGGCCGGGCGTGTATTGGTACTACTGCCAGTGGTTTTGCCACGCCCTGCACATGGAGATGTCCGGCCAGATGGTCGTCCATCCCAAGAAGACCGCGTAGCGCAAATGAAGCTCGCCGCAATCCTTGGGATGAGCGCAAGCAGGACCGCCGGCGCCGCGCTGCTGGCGGCCGCCGGGCTGGCGCTGTCGGGCGCGGCGGCCGCGGCGACCGTGGAGATCGCCGCGGGCGCCGACCTGACGGCGGCGATCGCCTCTGCCGCGGCCGGCGACGTGCTGCGGCTGGCGCCCGGCTCCTACGCCGGCGGCATCGTCATCGACAAGCCCCTGACGCTGGAAGGCCCCCAGGACCGTTCGGCCGTCATCGCCGGCACGCGCCAGGGGCGCACCGTCTGGGTCACGGCCGCGGACGTGTCGCTGCGCAACCTGACCGTCACGCGTTCCGGCCTGAGCCTGTCCGACATGGACGCCGGCATCTTCCTGGACCGCGAGGCGCACCGCGCGCTGGTGGAGCGCAACGACGTCCTGGACAACCTGGTCGGCGTGCACGTCTGGGGGCCAGCCGACGCTACCGTCCGCGGCAACCGCATCGTGGGCAACAAGGAGCTGCGCGTGGCCGAGAGAGGCAACGGCGTGACGCTGTGGAACACGCCAGGCACGCGCGTGCTGGACAACGACATATCCGCCGGCCGCGATGGCATCTTCGTCAACACCAGCAAGCTCAACACGTTCAGCGGCAACCGCTTCCACGACCTGCGCTACGCGGTGCACTACATGTACACCAACGATAGCGAGATCAGCGGCAACGTATCCACTGGCACCGACATCGCCTACGCCATCATGTATTCGCACCGGCTGGTGGTGCGCGACAACGTCGCGCTGGACAGCCAGGAGCAGGGCCTGATGTTGAACTACGCCAACCATTCCACGATCGCCAACAACACGGTGGACCGCGCCGGGAAATGCGTGTTCATCTACAACGCCAACCGCAACACCTTCCTGGACAACCATTTCTCCAACTGCGACATCGGCGTGCATTTCACGGCCGGGTCCGAAGGCAACCGGATCTCGGGCAACGCCTTCATCAACAACCGCAACCAGGTGAAGTACGTGGGCACGCGCACACTGGACTGGTCGGTGGACGGGCGCGGCAATTACTGGAGCGACAACACCGCGTTCGACCTGGACGGCGACGGCATCGCCGACACCGCCTACCGGCCGAACGACGTGGTCGACCAGTTGCTGTGGCGCGCGCCGGCGGCCCGCATCCTGCTGAACAGCCCGTCGATTTCCATCGTGCGCTGGGCCCAGTCGCAGTTTCCCGCCATCCTGCCAGGCGGCGTGATCGACAGCGCCCCGCTGATGCAGCCTCCGCCCACCGCAAGCACCAAGGAATCCCCATGAGCACCGACCTGGTGGCGCTTACCGGCGTCAGCAAGCACTATGGCGCGCATCAGGCCATCGACGGCCTGGACCTGCAGCTGCGCGAAGGCGAATGCGTTGCGCTCGCCGGACACAATGGCGCCGGCAAGAGCACGATGATCAAGCTCATCCTGGGCCTGATACGTCCCACCCGCGGCCGCGTCGCGATCTTCGGCCAGGACGCGCACAGCCCCGCCGCGGCGCGCCTGCGCGGCCGGATCGGCTACCTGCCCGAGACCGTGGCGCTGCATCCCTCGATGACCGGCGAGGAAACCCTGGCGTTCTACGCCAGGCTCAAGCGCCAGCCGCTGTCGGGCAACGCCGCGCTGCTGGAGAAGGTCGGCATCGCCGGCGCCGCGCGCCGCCGCGTGGGCGGCTACTCCAAGGGCATGCGGCAGCGCCTGGCGCTGGCGCAGGCGCTGCTGGGCCAGCCCCGCGTGCTGCTGTTCGACGAGCCCACCACCGGCCTGGACCCCGCCTCGCGCCTGATGTTCTACGACATCGTCCACGAACTGCGCGCGGCCGGCGCCACGATACTGCTGAGCACGCACGCCCTGTCCGAACTGGCCGGCCATGCGGACCGCATCGTCGTGATGAAGGCCGGAAAAAAGATCGCCGACGGCGCGATGTCGGCGCTGCGGCGCTCCACCGGGCTGCCCATCCGCATCCGCCTGACCTTTGCCGATGCCAGCGCGCCGCCGCCCGGCAGCGATTGGCGCCGCATCGATGCCGGGCGCTTTGAACTGGCCTGCCCCGAGAGCGGCAAGGTCGAAGCGATCCGCGGCATCGGCGCGCTGTCGTCGGCCATCGCCGACCTCGACATCCAGGTCCCGGGCCTGGACGACATCTATGCACATCTGCTTGAACGGGAAGACGTATGAACGCGGTATGCACCATCATCGGCAAGGAAATCCGCGACGGCCTGCGCAATCGCTGGGTGCTGGCGACCGCCCTGCTGCTGGCCGCGCTGGCGCTGGCGCTGGGCCTTTTGGGCAGCTCGCCCACGGGCACCGTCAAGGCCGAGCCGCTGACCGTCACGGTGGTCAGCCTGTCCAGCCTGTCGATCTTCCTGGTGCCGCTCATTGCCATGCTGCTGGCCTATGACGCCGTGGTCGGCGAGGTCGACCGGGGCACGATGGCGCTGCTGCTCAGCTACCCGGTTTCGCGCGGCCAGGTATTGATCGGCAAATTCATCGGCCACCTGGCCATCCTGGCGCTGGCCACGGGCGCGGGCTACGGTTCCGCCGGGCTGGCGCTGCAATGGGCCTACGGCGGCCTGGACCCCAGCGCCTGGCAGCCGTTCGCCCTATTGATCGGCGCCAGCGTGCTGCTGGGCGCGAGCTTTCTCGCCATGGGCTACCTGATCAGTTCGCTGGTGCGCGAGCGCGCCACGGCCGCCGGCATCGCCGTCGGCGTCTGGCTGTTCTTCGTGGTGATCTACGACATGGCGCTGCTGGGCGTGCTGGCGGCCGACCAGGGCCGCCACGTCAGCCCCGGCCTGCTCAACGCGCTGCTGCTGCTCAACCCGTCCGACGTATACCGCCTGCTCAACCTGACGGGCTTCGAGAACATTTCGCTGTATGCCGGCATGGCGGGCGTGAGCGACCAGGCCAGCCTGCCGCTCGCCGCGCTGGTCGCGGCGCTGCTGCTGTGGATCGCCGTGCCGTTCCTGCTGGCGACCGCCGCTTTCAGGAACAAACCGCTATGAAATCCCTGCGACTCATGCTGGCCACCTCCATCGTGCTGCTGGCCGCGGGCTGCGGCAGCGGCGCCGCGCCCGAAACCGCGCCTCCGCCGCAGGCCGTGACGACGGAGTCCGTCGGCCATTACTGCGGCATGGCGCTGAGCGAACACAACGGTCCCAAGGGACAGATATTCGTCAAGGGGCAGGCCGCGCCCGTGTGGTTCTCCTCGATCAAGCAGGTCTTCGCCTACACCCTGCTGCCCGAAGAACCCAAGGGCATCAGCGCCATCTACGTCAACGACATGTCCACCGCGGGCGCGGGCGGCGCGCCGGACCCGGCGGCCTGGATCGACGCGCGGCAGGCGTACTACGTCATCGAAGGCCGCTACATCGGCGGCATGGGCGCCGAAGATGCCATCCCCTTCTCCCGCCGCGACCATGCGCAGGCTTTCGCCGATACCCACGGCGGCCGCGTCGTCACCTTTGCCGACGTGCCGGAAAGCTATGTCTTCGCCCAATAGCCCGCGCCTCTACAGGCCTATCGCCATGAACCCTACCCGCCGCCGTTTCATCGGCATCGCCGCCGCAGCCAGCGCGCTGGCACTGGCCCCCGTCGCCGCGCGCCGCGCCGCCGCCTCGATTGCACCCGTCACCTGGCAAGGCACGGCGCTGGGGGCCGATGCCGAGCTGCGTCTCTACCATCCCGACGCCGCAGCGGCCCAGCGCCTGATCGCGCAGTCCTTGCAGGAACTGCGGCGGCTGGAAGCCATCTTCAGCCTCTATCGCGACGACAGCGCGCTTTCGCGTTTGAACCGCCAGGGCTTCCTGGACAATCCGCCGGCCGACTTGCTGCGGCTCTTGAGCGAAAGCCGGCGCTACAGCGAATTGACCTCAGGCATGTTCGATCCCACCGTGCAGCCGCTGTGGCAGCTGTATGCCGAACACTTCTCGCAGCCCGGCGCCGCCGCCGACGGTCCGCCGGCCCAGGCCATCGCGCAGGCGCTATCGCGCGTGTCGCATGCCGACGTGATGCTGGACGACAGCCGCATCGAACTGCTGCGGCCCGGCATGGGCATCACGCTCAACGGCATTGCCCAGGGCTACATCACCGACCGCGTCACCGATCTGCTCAGGCGCGGCGGGCTGGAACGGGCGCTGGTAGACATGGGTGAAATACAGGGGCTGGACGGCAGCGCTACGCCGCAGCCCTGGAAGGTCGGCATCGCCGACCCGCGCGACCCGGCGCGCCTGCTCGCAAGCGCCAGCATGACGAACCAGGCCCTGGCGACTTCCGGGGGCTATGGCACCGCCATCGACCCCGGGGGCCGGTACACGCATCTGTTCGATCCCCGCACCGGCCGCGCGCGGCCGCGATACCTGAGCGTGTCCGTCATGGCGCCGTCCGCGACCATGGCCGATGCCCTATCGACGGCTTTCTCGAACATGCCGCTGGAAACGACGCAGGCGGTGGTGCGGGAGCTGGGGCTGCGCGCGTGGTTTGTGGCGGAGGATGGGCAGTTGGTATTGCAGGGTCAGGCCGGCTGAGCCTGCGCCCGCGCATGAAAAAACCGGCCATGGGCCGGTTTATTTCATTCTGGCGGAAGCGTTCCGCTTCAAGCCGCCGAAGGCGGATTCAGCGAGGACAGCATCTGCGTGAAGATCTTGGGGCTGGCGGCCAGCACGTTGCCGCTGTCCATCCAGCCTTGCTCGCCGTCGAAGTCGGCCACCAGGCCGCCGGCTTCCAGCACCATCAGGCTGCCTGCAGCCAGGTCCCAGGCCTTCAGGCCCACGCCGCAGAAGCCGTCCAGGCGGCCGCAGGCCACGTAGGCCAGGTCCAGCACGGTGGAGCCCAGGCGGCGCACGCCGGTGCTGCCTTCGGCCATCTGGCGGAAACGCGCGGAGCCTTGTTCCGGATCGCCGGAGTTGGGCCAGTGCGCACCCAGCAGGGCCTCGTGGTAGCGGGTACGGCCCGAGACGCGCACGCGGCGGTCGTTCAGGAAGGTGCCGCTGCCACGGCTGGCCGTGAATAGTTCATTGCGGGTCGGGTCATAGATGACCGCCTGCGTGACCTGGCCGCGCTGCGTCAGCGCGATCGACACGGCGTAGTTGGGCAGGCCGTGGATGAAGTTGGTGGTGCCATCCAGGGGATCGATGATCCACTGGAATTCCGCCTGGTCGGGGCCTTGCAGGCCGAATTCCTCGCCCAGCACGGCGTGGTCCGGGTAAGCCGCGCGCAGCGTCTCGACGATCGACTCCTCGGCGGCGCGATCGACTTCCGTGACATAATCCCGCGGCCCCTTGCGAGCCACGCTGAGTCGTTCCAAATCCATGCTGGCACGGTTGATAATGGTGCCGGCACGCCGGGCCGCCTTGATGGCGATGTTGAGCATCGGGTGCATAAAATTCCGTACGAATGCGATGAGTTGGCTTGATGATAGGCCGCTTGCCGCCCCCCGGTCCGCCGTTCCCCGACAGGGGGAAATCGACCCAAAAAACCAGGAAGGCACTAAGCCAAACGTGCCATTTTAAATGACTCAAGCATTTTCACGTGTTCGCTTCGTTATGGTGAACCCCAGCCACCCCGGAAACGTGGGTTCGGCGGCCCGCGCCATCAAGACGATGGGCTTCTCCGAACTGGTCCTGGTCGAGCCTAAATTCCCAGATGTAACAAGCCAGCCGGAGGCCGTGGCGCTCGCCAGCGGCGCGCTGGACGTGCTGGAAAATGCCCGCATCTACGGGTCCCTGGAAGAAGCGCTGGCGCCGGTCACCATGGCATTCGCGCTGACCGCGCGGGTACGCGACCTGGGCCCCCCGCCCTGCGACATCCGCCAGGCGGCCGAACTGGCCCGCGCCCACCTGGGCGAAACGGCCGAAGGCGTGGCCGCCGTGGTGCTGGGCACCGAACGCGCCGGGCTCACCAACGCCCAGATCGCGCTGTGCCACCGCATCTGCCATATCCCTGCCAATCCTGAGTACAGCTCGTTGAACGTGGCCCAGGCCCTGCAGCTGGCCGCCTGGGAGCTGCGCTACGCGCTGCTGGTGGACCAGGGCGCGGCGCTGCTGCCGGCCTCCACCGCGCAAGAGGCGCCGCGCGGCGCGGCGCCGGCTTCGGGCGAGGCAGTGCAGGCCTTCCTGGCGCACTGGGAAGAAGCGCTGGTCGGCGTGCAGTTCCTGGATCCTGCCCACCCCAAGAAGCTGATGCCGCGCATGCGGCACCTGTACTCCCGCCTTGCGCTGAGCCGCGACGAGGTGGACATGATGCGCGGTGTCTGCACCGCCATGCTGGCCACGGCGCGCCGCAACGGCGGGGCAAAAAAATAGGGGCGCAGGCTTACGCCTGTCCCCCAGCAAGGTTTGCCGGGCGGCTTGCCGCCCGGAAATCGAACATCAGTCCACCTTGGCGCCCGAGGCCTTGACCACGGGGGCCCAGCCTTCCACTTCCGACTTGATGAACTGGCCGAATTCGGCCGGCGTCGTCTTCACGCCCACGGCGCCCAGCTTCTCGAAGCTGAGCTGCACTTCGGGCTTGTCCAGGGCCTTGACCATGGCGGCGTTGAGCTTGTTCACGACTTCCGGCGGCGTGCCGGCGGGCGCGATCAGGCCGAACCACGAAGACACGTCGAAGTTGGCGAAACCGGATTCCTTCATGGTCGGCACGTCAGGCGCGCTCTTGGAGCGTTCGGTCGTGGTCACGGCCAGGGCGCGCAGCTTGCCCGACTGCACGTGGGGCCAGGCCGACGGCATGTTGTCGAACATGAACTGCACCTGGCCGCCGATCAGGTCGGTCACGGCCGGCGCGCTGCCCTTGTAGGGCACGTGCAGCACGTCGATGCCGGTCTGCATCTTGAAGAGCTCGCCCGCCATGTGGATGGACGTGCCGCTGCCGGACGAGGCGAACGCCAGCTTGCCGGGATTCTTCTTGGCGTAGTCCACCAGTTCCTGCACCGATTTCACGGGCACTGTCGGGTTCACCACCAGGATGTTCGGCACCTTGGCGCCCAGCGCCACCGGCGTGAAATCCTTGGTCAGGTCGAAATTGACGTTCTTGTACAGCGTCTGGTTGATGGCGCTGGTCACGGCCACGAACAGCAGCGTGTAGCCGTCGGGGTCTGCGCGCTTTACCTGGTCGGTGGCGATATTGCTGCCGGCGCCCGGCTTGTTCTCGACCACGAAGGACTGGCCGAGGCTTTCGGTCAGCTCCTTGGCCATGATGCGGGCGATCACGTCAGTGGTGCCGCCGGCGGAAAAACCGACCACGATGCGGACGGGCTTGTCGGGATAGGCGGCATGGGCCGAACCCATTGCGAATGCGCTTGCGGCGGTAGCCAGAAGGGTGGCGGCAATGCGCCGCAGTCCAGGCTTTTGACCTGTAGTCATAGAGTCTCCGTGCAGGTACTGTCCATTGAATGGACGATTTGAATTGTTCGATGCAGCATTCTGAGCTATACACATGCACTGCATCAAGGTAGAGTCCACAGCACGGACAGTGGTTTTCCCTTGAATATTCCGTAATAACCCGAGTTTTCAGAGATTTTCATGCAAGATAGCGACGCCGCGGCCGCGGGCCCACGCACATTGCGGCGCGGATTGGCCGTCCTGGCCGCCCTGCGGGACCAGGGCCCTGACGGCCTGAGCGTGACCGATATCGCCCGCCTCACGGGCATACAGCGTCCCACCATCTACCGCCTGCTGGCCGCCCTGCTGGATGCCGGGCTGGTGCTGGCCGTGACCGGCACCAAGAAGTACCGCGCCCAGTTGGCGGTGGACCCGGACACGCGCTCGCGCGACCCGCGCGTGCGCCAGCTGCTGCCCGTGCTGCGGCGCCTGGCCGATCGCACCGGCGACGCGGTATTCCTGGTAGTGCGCGAAGAGGACGACTCCATCAGCCTGCATCGCGAGATCGGCAGCTATCCGGTGCAGATCCTGGCCACCTACGCCGGCAAGCGCCAGCCGCTGGGGGTGGGATCGGGCGGCATGGCCTTGCTGGCCGCCCTGCCCGACGACGTTGCGCGCGGCATCGTCGAGCGCAACTCGGGCCGACTGGACGAATACGGCGGCATGACGCCGCAGGAAATGTTCCGCCTGATCGAAAACACCCGCGCCCGCGGCTATTCCGTGGTGGGCAACCACGCGGTGCGCGGCGCGCTGGGCGTGGGCTGCGCGCTGCTGGACGCGCAGGGCGCGCCTATCCTGGCGGTCAGCGTCACGGCCATCATCGACCGCATGCCGGCCCAGCGCCAGCGCGAAATCGCCGGTTGGATCAAGAACGAACTGGCGCGCCTGTCCATGCAGGCCTGAGACCTGCTTGCCGCCGGCAAAAAAAAGGGGCGCCCAGCGGGGCGCCCATTGTCATTCCAGGGAAGGCCACCTGCTTCAGGCCGCGGCTCCCGGCTTGGCGTTCTGGATCTCGCGCATGGGGATCGGCGGCTGGAAGCCCGCGTCTTCCAGCGACTTGCGGATGTCCTGGTACAAGCCCCAGCGCAGGTCCCAGTACTTGGCCGACTCGGTCCATACCCGCACGTTCACGACCACGCCGTTCTCCTTGTAGTCGACCACCTTCACCAGCGGCTCGGGATCCTTCAGCGTTTCCGGGCGTGCGTCGACGATGGCGCGCAGCTTGGCCACCACCACTTCCAGGTTGTCGCCATAGCGCACCGGCACCGGGATATCCAGGCGGCGCGTCTTGTTGCGGCTGTAGTTGGTGATCGTGGCGTTCCACACCGTGCTGTTGGGCAAGGTCAGATGGATGCCGTCGACCTGGATCAGGCGCGTCAGGAAGAGGCCGACCTCTTCCACCGTGCCGTCCACGCCGGTGCTGAGCGCCACGTATTCGCCCGCGCGTATCGGGCGCAGGATCAACAGCATGATGCCGGCGGCGATGTTCTGCAGCGTGCCTTGCAAGGCCAGGCCCACGGCCAGGCCGGCTGCGCCCAGCACGGCGATCAGGCTGGCCGTCTGCACCCCGAAACGCGCCAGCACCGCAATCACGGTGAAGATGCGCACCGTCCAGACCACCGTGCTGTAGAACATGGGCACGATGGTCGGATCGATCTTCTTGGAGCGCGTCGCGGCGCGGCGGACCCAACTGCCCAGCAGCGACGACACCCACCAGCCGATGATGAGGATCAGCAGCGCAACCGCCAGATTGAGGCCCAGGTCGACCAGCTTGGGAGCCCAGGCGTTAAATTCTTTCAAGGCTTCTTCCATGGATACTCCTGCGGAAAAGTTGAGGCCGCGCAGCGTCCCGGCAACGGACGCCTGGCGGCCTGAAAAAAAGCAGCCGAAAACTTTATCAGATGGCGCTTGCGATAAGGGCCGCATCGCGGCCCCGTTGTGTCAAGCTTTGTAAGCACGCGGGTTCAGGCCCGCGCCGGAACTTTGCGGAAATGGTTGTCCCAGGACACCTCGCGCGACGGCGCCAGCACGGGCTGCTCCTTGCCGGACGCGTCGGTGCGCAGCATCGCTCCCAGGCCGCTGCTCAGCAGGAAGCCGTCTCCGGCGGCCGGCGCCACGCCGCAGCCATCGGCCAGTTCGGTCGTGCCCAGGCAACCGCCGCTGGCCGCGTCCCAGTAGATCACCTGCCCGCCCACCGGGCTGGACGTCGCGACCACGGCGCCCGCGGCATCCACCGCCACCGAACCGACATAATTGCGCATCTGGCGCAGTGCCTGCGTGGGTCCTTCGAACAGTTCCAGCTGCGCGCCGCGCCTGTGCCGTCCCACCAGCGCCGGCCGGTCGGAGGCCGGACCCATGTACTGGCAGCCAAACCAGACGCAGCCGTCGGCGGCCAGCGCCAGGTGGCGGATGGACAGGCGGTGCAAGGCGGGCTCAAGCTCCACTTTTTCCAGCAGCTCGCCGCTGGCCGCATCGATGTAGGCCAGCGAGGGCCGCATCGTGTCCAGGTTGAGTTCCAGCTTGCCATAGTCTGGATGCGTCAGGATGCCGCCGTTGGCGACGCACAGCGTCTTGCCGTCGGGCATCAGCACGACTTCATGCGGACCGATGCCGCCGCTGTCGAATTCGCCGATACGGCGGTATGCGCCCCCGGGCGAGGCGTCGTACAGCCCCAGCACGCCCCGGCCCGCTTCAAAATCGTTTTCGGTGGCGGCCAGCAGCCGGCCGCCGTCCACGTAGGCGCCATGGCCGAAGAAGTGGCGTTCCTCGTGCATGGGCAAGGCCTGGGGCTCGCCGCCGCGCAGCGAGAAGGCCAGCGCGAAGAAGCCCGGCTGGCGGCCGAAGACGACCGCGCGTTCCCCCGCGGCATCGATGGCGAAGCTGTGTCCGCGCGCGGGCATCGGCACCACCAGCCGGTCATGCCCGGCCGCGTCCAGCAGCGCGGTTTCGTCGCGCCCGCCGCGTTTGCGCGCGCTCAGGTACAGGACTTCGCCGTCTTTGGGCGCAGCCGCCAACGCCGCCGCCGGACCCAGGCCCAGCGCGGCCGCAAGCGACAGGAAGCGGCGCCGGTCAATCGCCATCGAGCGCATTGAATCCGATCGTGACGCCCAGGGCCGGCGCCAGATTCTCGTCGACGATGGCCTTGGCGTTCTTCAGGGTCAGCGCCGCCAGCGTCAGTTGCCTGCGCCCGTCCTCCTGAGCCAGGGCCTGCTCCAACGGCGTTGGCACATCCAACAGCGTGCGCGCCGCGCTGGCCAGTTCACCGCGCACGGACTCGGCCATCCAGGCATCGCCCTTGGGCAGCGCATAGGCGCCCGCCTGGTAGAAGGCCTGCAGCCCTTCCAGGTTGGCCGCCAGCAGGCGCGTGGACAGCTGGCTGCGCCAGAATGCGGCGCGCTTGGGCCGCGCCGCTTCCGGCGTGTCGCCCAGCACCGGCAGGATCTTCACGTCGCGTGCGAACTGCAATCCCGTGGAAAGCGACTTCATGGCCTCGGCCGCGATTTCCTGCTGGTCGCGGTACAGGTCGTTGCCGGCCTTGGGTTGCGCAAACTGCCGGCCGAAATCGCCTTCGGCGCTCCAGGCCTGGGCTACATCGCGCGAGATCTGCCTGACGTTGGCGACCACCGCCCGGGCGTAATCGCAGGCGTAGGTGCCGACCTGCCCGCCATCCTGCCGCAGCAAGGCCGGCTCGCCGTACAACACATATTCCAACGCGGGCAGGCCCTGCACGGCCACGCTGCGTCCCGCTAGTGCACCGGGCACGAGCAAGGCGCCGTCCTGGGCGGCGATCAGCGCCTGCACCTGCTTGGGCATGACGCCGCGCGTATCGGGCCAGAACGCCAGGCGCTCGTAGCGGTTGGCCTGCACCAGCGGGCCGAAGCGCAGGAACTCGATGCCGGACCACGCCAGGGCCAGATTTTCGAAAGCCTCTTTGACGCGCTTCGCGTCGGCTGCGCCGGGCTGCGCGCACCAGCCGCCCAGCGCGCCGTCCAGCGCCGACGCCGCGTCAACCATCCTGGCCACGGCGGGACGGGCGTAATCGCGCGCCAGGCGCTCGCCCAGGTCGGAGGGCGGCGCGGCCAGCGCGGCCGCGGGTGCGGCCAGGACCAGCGTCGCGGCCGCGGCGCGCTTGAACATCAGCGTTGCAAATCCGGCCATCACAGCGACTCCAGGAAACGAATGAGATCGGCGCGTTCTTCCGGCGTCATCGCCACCACGCGATCGCGCGCCGGCTTGGCCTCGCCGCCATGCCACAGCACGGCTTCCAGCAAGGTGCGCGCGCGTCCGTCATGCAGCCAGGTGGCATTGGGGTTCACGGTCTTGGTCAGGCCGATGCCCCACAGCGGCGGCGTGCGCCATTCGCGGCCATTGGCCAGCCCGTCCGATACGCCGTCGGCCAGATCGTCGCCCATGTCGTGCACCAGCATGTCGGTGTAGGGCCAGATCAGCTGGAAGCGATGCTCGGGCTGCTTGGCGTTGCGGCTGGTGACGTACTTGGGCACGTGGCAGGCGACGCAGTTGGCTTCGTAAAACAGCTTCTTGCCGGCCAGCACCCGCGCATCGTCGGCGTCACGGCGCTGCGGCACGGCAAGGTTGGTGGAATAGATGGTGACGAAGTCCATCAGCTTGGCCGGCACTTCCTCGGGGCCGAAGCGTGGCTGCGCGCCGTGCGGCATGTCCAGGCACTGCTTCTGCGAAGGCGTGCAGTCGCCGGAATGCTGAGGGAACAGAGGCGTGGACAGCCCCATGTCGTTGGAGAAGGCGGCTGCGCTCTGCTGCTCGACCGTGGGTTGGCCGGCCTTCAGGTTGAAGCGGCCCAGCACGCGCGCGCCAGTGCGCGCGTCGGTGACCCAGTTGGCCTTGCCGACAATGCCGTCGCGCTTGTCCGCGCCCACGTTGGCCAGGATGTCGGCTTCGTGGATGGATTCCAGCAGGCCCAGGCCTATCATGGGCGGCGCCAGGCGCGGCGAGATCTGCGTGTCCGCGCGCATCGGGCCATAGCCCAGGTTCTCGATGCGGTAGGCCGGCTTCATCAGCGTGACGGTTTCACCGCCGTTGAGCGCGACCGGGACCGGCTGGTATTCGATCTCCATGCGGCCTTCGGCGGGCAGGCCCGCGACCGCGAAGTTCTGCAGTTGCACGCCGTAAACGGGTTCGGGCAAGGCCGCGATCTCGCCCGGCGCGAGCTTGGGGTGGCCGCGGTCGGCGCCCTGCGGCACCGCCAGGCGCAGCAACAGCGCTACCGCATCGGTACGTTCCAAAGGATCGAAGCCCGGCACCGTGCCGCGTCCGTCCTTGGTGTGACAGGCCTGGCAGGAACGCGCATTGAAGAGCGGGCCCAGGCCATCGGACGCCTGCGTGGAAGCCGGCGCCGAGACCCAGTCCTTGCGGAACAGGCCGTTGCCGACCTGGAATTCCTGGCGCCCTTCGAAGCTCATGTTGGCCGACGGCTGCGAAAAGATGTCGGCGTTGATGAGTTTGTTGGTGGTGGCAGCCCCAGCCTGCATGGTCTCGAAGGTCTCGACCTTGGAGAAATCGCGCGTGGGCGCCGTGATGGCGGTCACGCGTTTCAGATCTTCGGGCGTGAGGTCGTCACGCCCGGTTGGAGCGGCGGCGGCGCCGGCATGGGCCGACGCCGCCAGTACGGCGGCTAAAACGAGTTTCACTTGAATACGGCGTCAGGTTTGTCCAGGCTGTCGGAACCTTCGATGGCCACCTTGCCCAGGTCCAGCAGGGCGATCACGCGCTCCAGGCTGCGGGTCTGGTCGACCAGGCGGTCGATGGCGGCCTGGACCACGGCATTGCCTTCCTTGTTGCCGTCCGAAATCATCTGGTCGTAGGTTTCGACCGTTTCGGCGCGCGTCTTCATCGCCTGCATGGCGGCCACGGTGGCGTCCAGCTTGGCGCGAACCTCGGCGTCCAGCTTGGGATCGCGGGCCTTCACCAGTTCCGACAGGCTGGCGCCCGAGACGGTCTTGCCGTCGATGCGGGTGTAGCTGCCCAGGTAGACGTTGCGGATGCCGATCTGGTCGTAATAGTGCGAGTTGTGCGTATTGTCCGAGAAGCAGTCATGCTCTTCTTCGGGGTCATGCAGCATCAGGCCCAGCTTCATGCGTTCGCCGGCCAGCTCGCCGTAGGACAGGCTGCCCAGCCCGGTCAGCATGGCGATCAGGCCGGCCTTCGGATCTTCTTCGACGGCCTTGCGCGCGGCGCCGTCCTTCTTCCAGTTGCCGACCATCTCTTCCAGGTCCGTCACCAACAGATCGGTCACGGCCTTCAGGAACTGCACGCGGCGTTCGCAGTGGCCGCCCGTGCACTGCTTCGGATCGAAATCGGTGTGCGGACGGTTGCCGGCATGGCGTTCCTGCGGCGTGCCCTTGCGGTCTGCCGGCGCGGGGCCGGTGCCGTTCAGGTCCTGGCCCCACAGCAGGAATTCGATGGCGTGGTAGCCCGTGGCCACGTTGGCTTCGTTGCCGTCGGCTTCATGCAGCACCTCGGACAGCAGCTGGGGCGTGATCTTGCTGACGTCGACGGTCTTGCCGCCCACCGAGATCTTGGAATTGGCGATGACGTTGACGGCGTAGTAGGCGTTCTCGTCGTTTTCCGTGCCGTAGGAGGCGTCGACGTAGTCGATCAGGCCTTCGTCCAGCGGCCATGCGTTCACACGGCCTTCCCAATCGTCGACGATGGGGTTGCCGAAGCGGTACGCCTCGGTCTGCTGGTACGGCACGCGCGCCGCAAGCCAGGCCTCGCGCGCGGCCTTCAGCGTTTCGGCGCTGGGCTTGGCGATCAGGGCGTCGATGGCGGTGCGCAGGGCTTTGGCGGAAGTCAGCGAGTCTTCGTAGCCGGCCAGCGCCAGATCCGAATACGTGGCGACCACGGCCTTGGGCTCGGCCGCAGCCTGGGCCGTCCCCCCGAACACCGCAGCGGCCAACACCGCTCCCAACAACAACTTGCGCATCGACTCTCTCCCGTAACAGGAACGGATCCCGCCCCCACGGCGGCCCGCTCAACCTCGAATTTTGAGGATGAGAGTGTAAACAATTTTCGTTTGGTGTTCAGAATAAAGTCAGATACCTGACATTTCTTTGAACCACCAGGCGCCGCCCGGACTCCAGTCCGGGCGGCGCCTGGCCGGCCTAGATGCGCCTCAGCGTTGCAACGGAGATTTCGCCGTTTCCCTGGCAGCCAGCACCGCCACCGCCGTCACGATCAGCGCCGCCGCCACGTACAGCGATATGGCAAAGGTCGAGTTCCAGGACTTGAACAGGCTGGCGATGATCAGCGGCGCGAACCCGCCGCCGACGATGCCGGCCAGGGTGTAGGCCAGGGACGAACCCGCATAGCGCACACGGCCCGGAAACTGCTCGGTGATGAAGGCGGCCTGCGGGCCGTACATCAGCGCGTGGATCAGCAGGCCCACCACGACGGCAGCGCAGATGGCGATGGGATGCGCGGTGTCCATCAGCACGAAGAAGACGAAGGCCCAGATCATGCCCAGTACCGCGCCCGCCAGATACACCGGACGGCGGCCGATCTTGTCTGACAGATGCCCGCACAGCGGCACCGCAATCGCGTTGAGCGCGGCGCCCAGCATGGTCGCGGTGAGCGCCATGGGCCGCGACAGGTGCAGCACCGTGGTGACGTAGGTCAGCGTGAACACCACCACCAACGCATAAAGCACGTCGGAGCCGATGCGCGAGCCACCCGCGATCAGCAGCTGCCGCCAGTACTGGCCCAGCACTTCCTTGATGGGCGTGGCGGCGGTTTCGCGCTTCTGCTCCATTTCCAGGAACACGGGCGTTTCCTCCACCCCGCGGCGCAGCCACAGGCCGAACAGCACCAGCGCCACGCTGGAGACGAAGGGCACGCGCCAACCCCAGGCCTGGAAGTCCTCGGGACTCAGGAAGGCCGAGACCGCGGCGATGAAGCCCGTGCCTATCAGCGTGCCGCAGGACGGACCGATCTGCGTGAACGAGGCGTTGCGCCCGCGCTGGTCCGGCTTGCCATGCTCCATCGACAGCAGCACCGCGCCAGCCCATTCGCCGCCCAGCGCCACGCCCTGTACAAAGCGCAAGGCCACCAGCGCCACCGGCGCCCACACGCCCCAGGACGCGTAGGTCGGCAACAACCCCATCAGGCCGGTGGACACGCCCATGATGACCAGGGTGGCGACCAGGACGAACTTGCGTCCCAGCCGATCACCCAGGTGGCCAAAGACGAAGCCGCCCAGGGGCCGCGACACGTAGCCCACGGCATAGGTGGAAAACGCCAGGATCGTGCCCGTCAGCGGGTCGAAGGACGGAAAGAAGATGGCGTTGAATACCAGCGCAGCCATCAGGTTGTAGATGGTGAAGTCGTACCACTCCAGCGTGGTGCCGACCGAGCTGGCCAGGGCCAGCCTGCGCATCTTGTTGGGCGCTGCCGCGGTCTTGACCGCCGCGGCGCCGTATAGCGTTTGTTCAGCCATGGGATTCCCCTTGAATCGGATGTTTGGTGACTGGCCGCAATGGGCTCAGCGCAGGTCGGCGGCCGTCAGCTTCCAGCCCAGTTGCAGCAGCCAGGCGCTGGCCGGATCGGCATCGAAGGCGCGGCAAGCATCGTCGCGCAGCGCGCGCGCGGCAGCGGCGGAACTCGCTTCCGCCACGAACAGCGGCGCCAGCACGCGGTTTTCGGCGGACTCGCGCGGCAGCGGCGTGCTGAGCGCCACGTCCGGCACCAGCAGGTAGGACTGCACGAAGCCGTCCGCCTGCGCCAGTTCGGCGCCCAGCGCCTGCGCCCGCGCCACCAGCGCTTCGCTGTCATTCGTCGCCGGCAGAGGCAGGACCGCGATCTCGCTGCCGGAGCCAAAGCCCGTCACGGCCCGCACGGCGCACACGCGGCGCATCGGGTCGCGCATGCGGTCCAGGTTGGTCACCGACCACTCGGTCTGGCGCTCGAACGCCTTGCGATAGTCCGCCGTGGTGAAGGCGGCCAGCGATTCGGTGCGATACAGGCCCAGATACTTGCGGCCGCCTGCGCGCGACAGGTAGCGCGCGCCCGACAGAAAGCCGGGGATGCGCACACGTTCTTCCACGTGTTCGCGGTCGTACCAGCGGTTGAAATCGGCTTCGTGGGCGGGGTCGGCGTCAGTGGCGACGAACAGCAGGCCGTGCGGCGGGAGAGTGGATTCGGTGCGCGTGCTCATGGGCGGAAGACAGGAAATTCCTTCGATTACGGAAGGCTCCATCTTCAGCCGGCCGGCTGCCCCGGGACAAACGAGTAATTCTTCTGCGCGGCAACAAAATTACTGAAAGACGCCCTAGGGATAACACTATTGCGCCGAACCCAATCGCGGCGCAGTGACCGACGACGTGAACTGGTCCGAAGCGCGGCTGGCGAGTTCAGCCACCAGGCGGATCGCGTCCGACCCGGCGCTTTCCAGATAACTCACCACCAGCAGCTGGGGCGGCACCGGGATGTCGCAGCGGATGATCTGCACCTCGCCTCGCGCCACATATTCATAGATGGGCGGCAGCGGCACCAGCGCCCGGCCGAAGCCGCTGCGCACCAGCCGCGCCAGCGCGGAGATCGAGCTGACGCAGTGCACTTTGCCCTGCGGCATGCCGACTTCGCGGTACAGGGCCTTGAGCGCCTCGTGCGGCTGCGATCCCGGGCTCATGGTCAGCACCGGCTCGCTCAGCAGCTGCTGCGCGCTCAGAGCGTCCTCGTCGCCGGCCGGTCCGACCCAGCCCATCTCCATTGGCAGGCAGGCGGTGCTGATGATGCCGCTGTCGTTCAGCAGGTCCGTCTGCAGCGCGATATCGAGCGTGCCCTCGCGCAAGCCCCGGTGCAGCGCGCGCGTGGTTTCGGAGGTGAGCTGGACCTCGATGCCCGGGTAGGTGGAGCGCAGATTGGTCAGGAAGCCGATCAGCCAGGTGTGCACCACGGTCTCGATGGCGCCGATACGCACCAGGCCGAAGACCTCGTCGCCGCCCTTGCCCAGCGACAGGATCTGCTGGCGGATCTCCAGCAGTCGTTCGCCATAGTCCAGCAGCCGGGTGCCGGTGGCCGTCAGCCTGAGCTCCTTGGCGTCGCGCTCGAACAGGCGCGCGCCTATGTCCTCTTCGAGCGACGCGATGCGATTGGCCACGGCGGCCTGGGTAATGTGCAGACGGTCGCTCGCCGCCCGGAAACTGCC
This sequence comes from Achromobacter sp. K91, assembly GCF_003576205.1. Taxonomy (NCBI): domain Bacteria; kingdom Pseudomonadati; phylum Pseudomonadota; class Betaproteobacteria; order Burkholderiales; family Alcaligenaceae; genus Achromobacter; species Achromobacter sp. K91. Next base: position 347,949 of record NZ_QWFB01000027.1, read on the forward strand.
CAGGCGCGCCGACCACAGAAAGGCTTCGACAAAACGCGTATTCATCTCGGTATGACGCAGCCAGGGCGTCGCGCAAGGGTTCACGAACCCGGAGCAGCACGCTCCGATCCGCCCACATGCTACGCCATCGCGCGCAGCGCGACACAGGGCCGGTTATGTCCCCTTCAATGGTGCGCCGTGCACCAATGTGGTTCAGGCGAGGCACCAGCGCGAGGCCGGCCCGCCACGCTCCCTGGGCGCCTGCCGCCCCGGACGAAGTTGGCACGGCTCTTGCTTGATGCCTGGTATGCCAGCTTGTCTACAAGCGCCACTTTCCTTGCACACCAGGAGCTCCCTCATGATCTACCGCAACGCGCCCCATGCCTTCAACGCCACCCGCCGCCGGCTGATCCAGGGCGCCGCGCTGGGCGCCGCGACGTTGGCCGCGCCGGCGCTGACGCGCGCGCAGTCGGGACCCGTCATCCGCATCGGCTTCTGGCCCGTGGCGGCCGGCCTGCCGTTCTACGCGGCGCTGGAAAAGGGCTATTTCAAGGAGGCCGGGTTGAACGTCGAGCCGCTGAAATTCGCGGGCGCGCAGCAGGTCATGGAAGCGATGCTGGCCGGCCGCGCGGACGGCAGCGCCAACGGCACCGGCTCGGCCAACCTGGCCATCGGCGAGATCGCCTCGCCCGGCCTGTTCAAGATCTTTGCGTCCAATCCCAGCAACGCCAAGCACGTGCTGGACGAGTTCATCGTCGCGAAAGACAGTCCCATCAAATCCATCGCAGACCTCAAGGGGAAAAAGGTCGGATCTGGACCCGGCATCCAGAACGCCACGCTGGCCAAAGCAGTGCTGGAGCGCGCCGGCGCAACCGGGGCGACCGTGGTCGAGCTGGCGATAAGCCAGCACGTCGCCGCGGTCGCCGCCGGCCAGTTGGACGCCTGCTACACGCTGGAGCCCACGGGCACGGTGGGCAGGCTGAACGGCACTACCCGCGTGCTGGAATCGGGCGTCATCGCCAAGTACGTGCTGGGCGATCCGATGGCGCCGTGGTTCGGCGGGTCGGCATCGCTGACCACCGCCTTCCTGAAGAAGCATCCCGAGGAAAGCAGGAAATTCATCGCCGCCTATGCACGCGGCATCGAACTGATCCGCAGCAAGCCGGAAGAGGCCCGCCCCTACCTGAAGGGCTACACCGCCATCGAAGGTCCGATGACCGAGGAAGTGCCGCTGGCCGCCTACACCCTCTACAACGAGTTCACGCCCGGCGACATCCAGCACTTCCAGAAATTCTTCGACCTGTTCGCCGACAAGGGCGTCTTCGCCCAGAAGGTCGACGTCTCGACCATGCTCTACAAGGGCTAAGCCATGACCGCAACCACTGCAACAACCGCGGCCGGCCCGGCCGCGACAGCGCGGCCCCTGCGCAAATTCGACACGAGCCGCCTGCTGCCGCTGATCGGCCCGCTGGCGCTCTTCGTGGTGTGGGACCTGGTGGTGCGCCTGCAACTGGTCAGCCCTGTGCTGCTGCCCACGCCCAGCGCGGCGCTTGCGGCGCTGGTCAAGGGCATGGCGGGCGGCCCGCTGCTGGCGGACTTCCTGGCGTCGCTGAACCGCACACTGCAGGCCTTCCTCATCGCGGGCGTGATCGGCGTGCCGCTGGGCGTGCTGCTGGGCAGCAACGAAAAGGCTTATCGCAGCGTGGAGTTTCTGATTGATTTCTTCCGCTCCACGCCCTCTTCCGCGCTGATTCCGCTGTTCCTGATGATCTTCGGCGTCACCGACATGAACAAGATTGCCATCGCGGCCTTCGCGGCGGTGCTGGTGATCCTGTTCAACAGCGCTTACGGCGTCATCAACGCCCGCAAGCAGCGTGTCATGGCGGCGCGCGTGATGGGCGCGTCGCGCTGGCGCATCTTCAAGGACGTGCTGATCTGGGAAAGCCTGCAGCCCACGTTCGTGGGCCTGCGCAGCGGCGTGTCGATGGCGCTGGTCATCGTGATCGTGGCCGAAATGTTCATCGGCTCCGACAGCGGCCTGGGCAATCGCATCATCAATGCGCAGCAGGTGCTGAACGTGCGCGACATGTATGCGGCCATCCTCGCCGCCGGCGCGCTCGGCTATGTGCTGAACATTCTTTTTCTCGTGCTGGAAAAGCGCGTGGTCCACTGGAGCGGCCGCTGATGTCCACCGTCCTCAATCCCGTCATCGCCCCCGGCCCTGCCGCCGCGCCGTTCGAGCCCGGCCCGCTGGGCACCCACATCACCATACGCGGGCTGACCAAGTACTTCGCCGGCTGGCCGCTGTACGAGGACTTCAACCTCGACATCCCCAAGGGCAAGATCGTCTCGGTGTTCGGCCCCAACGGCTGCGGCAAGTCGACGTTGATCAACATGATCGCCGGCCTGATTCCGATCGACTCGGGCGAGATCCTGTTCGACGGCAAGTCGCTGGCTCAGACCAAGATCGGCTACGTCTTCCAGAACTACCGCGAGGCCATGTTCCCGTGGCTGCGCACCATCGACAACATCGCCTATCCGCTGCGCCTGGAAGGCCGCAGCAAGGCCGAGGTGGATGCGCGGGTCGCCGAGCTGGTGGCCTCGTTCGACGTCAAGTTCGACCTGAACCGCTATCCCTATGAACTGTCCGGCGGACAGCAGCAGACCGCCTCGATCATGCGCGCGCTGGCGCCCGGACCGGAGGTGCTGTTCCTGGACGAGCCCTTCTCCGCGCTGGACTTCGAGATGACGCTGTTCATCCGCGAAAAGCTGCAGGAGGTCTTCATGCAGACCGGCACCACCATGCTGCTGGTGTCGCACGACCTGGAGGAAGCCGTGTACCTGGCCGACCAGGTGCTGCTGCTGACCAAGCGGCCCACCCGGGTCGCGGAGATCCTGGATTACCGCGACGCGCGCCCCCGCACGGTGGCGACGCTGTCAGAACCCAGCTTCATCGAAATGAAGAAACTCAGCCTGGAAATCTTCCAGCGCGAAGTGCGCAAGTAAATCACCCGTACCGGAGAGTCCGCCATGACCCAGGAAACCATCGACCAATACGTGCGCAGCGCCCTGGCGCTGGCCGGCTATGCCTTGCGCGAGCAGGCCGTGGCCGACGTGGCGCAGCAGTTCGCGCGCATCCAGGACATCGCGGCCGGCTTCGTCGATGAGCCGCTGGCCGTGGAGCTGGAATCTGCCGCGGTGTTCCGCCCGTGAGCGGCCCCGCGCAGGATATCGCGCGCCAGGTCCGCGCCGGCGAACGCAGCGCAATGGCGGTGCTGGACGCCACGCTGGCGCGCGTGCGCGAGCGCGATCCGCGCTACAACTGCTTCACCGCCATCACCGAAAGCCGGGCGCGGCAGGAAGCGGCGGCCATCGACGCGCGCCGCGCCCGCGGCGAGCCGCTGCCGCCGCTGGCCGGCGTGCCCTATGCGGTCAAGAACCTGTTCGACATCGCCGACCAGGTCACCCTGGCCGGCGCGCGGGTCAACGCCTCCAACCCGCCCGCGCGGCGCGACGCCAGACTGGTCGAACGCATGCGCGAGGCCGGCGCGGTGCTGGTCGGCGCGCTGAACATGGACGAGCACGCTTATGGCTTCACCACGGAAAACAGCCACTACGGCCCCTGCCGCAACCCTCACGACACCACCCGCATCGCCGGCGGCTCGTCCGGCGGCAGCGCCGCCGCGGTCGCGGGCGGCCTGGTGCCGCTGACGCTGGGCTCGGACACCAACGGCTCGATCCGCGTGCCCGCCTCGCTGTGCGGCGTGTTCGGCCTGAAGCCCACCTTCGGCCGCTTGTCGCGCGCAGGCTCGTTTCCGTTCGTCGGCAGCCTCGACCACCTGGGGCCGTTCGCGGCCAGCGCCAGCGACCTTGCCGCCGCCTACGACGCGCTGCAGGGCATGGACGCCGACGACGTGGCCTGCGCCCAACGCCCGGCCGAACCCACGCTGGCGGCGCTGGCCGGCGGCATGCGCGGACTGCGGGTGGCGGTGCTGGGCGGCTACTTCGCCGAATGGGCCGGACCGCAGGCCCGCCGTGCCGTCGAGATCGCGGCGCACGCGCTGGACGCCACGTCTGTCGTCGAACTCCAGGGCGCGGCCCAAGCCCGCGCCGCGGCCTTCGTCATCAGCGCGGCGGAAGGCGGCGCCTTGCACCGCCGCAAGCTCGTTACGCACTATGACTACTACGAACCGCTGTCGCGCGACCGGCTGGTCGCAGGCAGCCTTGTGCCCGCAACCTGGGCGCAGCAGGCGCAGCGCATCCGCCATCGCGTCTATCGCGAAGCGCTGACGCTGTTCGAGCACTACGACGTACTGATCGCCCCCGCCACGCCGGTGCCGGCCACGCCCATCGGCGCAGACTGGCTGACACTGGCCGGCCAGCGGCTGCCGGCGCGCGCCAGCATGGGCATCCTGACGCAGCCGGTGTCGTGCATCGGGCTGCCGGTCTGCGCCGCGCCGGTCTGGCCCGAAGCCGGACAGGACGATCACCTGCCGTTGGGCGTGCAACTGATCGGCGCGCCGTGGCGCGAAGCCGATTGCCTGCGCGCCGCACATGCGCTGCAGCAGGCCGGCATTGCCCGCCTCCGCTCTCTTTAACCACCGCTCCGAGGCCACCACATGGGAACCGCCTTCGCCGTCATCGACATACCGCGCACGCTGGCCGACACCGCCTACGGCACGCTGAAGCGGGACATCCTGGACTTCCGGCTGGCGCCGGGCGACCGCTTCACTGAAACCGAGATCGCCGACCGCCTGCAGGTCAGCCGCACGCCGGTGCGCGAGGCCCTGTTCCGGCTGGAGCGGGAAGGCTATCTGGAGGTGCGCCAGCGCAATGGCTGGCTGGTAAAGCCATTGGACTTCAACACGCTGGACCATTTCTACGAGCTGCGCAGCGTGCTGGAGGCGGCCGCGGTGCAGTCGCTGTGCGCGACGGCCAACGCCGCCGAACGCCAGCGCGCGCTGCGCCCGCTGGCCGACATCTGGCTGGTGGACCCAAGCGAACGATCCGCCGACAGCGAGCGGCTGGCGGACCTGGACGAGCGCTTTCACATCGATCTGGTGGCCGCCGCAGGCAACCCCGAGATCGCGCGCGTGCACCGCGCAGCCACCGAGCGCATCCGCATCGTGCGGCGCCTGGACTTCACGCTACCCGAACGCATCGGCAAGACCTACGAAGAGCACGCGGCCATACTCGACGCGGCGCTGGCCGGCGACGCCGCACGCTCGGTTGCGCTGCTGAACGCGCATATCCAGGGCAGCCAGGCGGCGGTGCGCAAGATCACGCTGCACCGGTTGTATTCCTCCCGCAGCGCGCGCGCGGCCTGAACCGGCCGCGCATGCCTGCTTCAGCTCGCCCGCAGCCAGCGCTGCAGCATGCGCGCCACCAGGGGCATGCAGATGAACACCATGACGGGCGTCAACGCTACGCTGGTGATCAGCACCCGCCAGAACACCGGCAAGAGGCTCAACGGTTCGCTGGCCAGCACGGAAAACGCCAGCAACACCGGAAAGTAAGCCAGCCAGATGCTGACGGCCTGCTTCCAGCGCGGCGGCGCGCTGGTCCTGGGCGCGAACCAGTCATCCGTGCCGCTGACGCGGCGCTCGTGGCTGGCGCGCACCAGCGACGCGCCGCGTTCGAGCCACATGCGGCGCGGCAAGGAGTTTTCCCAGCGGGCGAGGCTGGCCGCGTCGGCAAAACGCAGGACTATCTGGTACTGGTCGCCGCCTTCGGCGGGCTGCAGCACACCGGACCCGAGAAAGCCCGGGAAACCTGCCGCGAGGATCTCCCCCTGGCGCATCCAGGACAGGAAATCGCCATAGCGTTCGGGTGCGATGTGCCGGGTGACCAGCATGGTGACCGGGGCGGGAACGGTGGAACGGGACATGGCGGAACTCCTGGATCGGCGCGTAGCTTGTTATGCAGTATTAACCCTAGCAAGCGGCATGCCAGGATCGTCGCGCCGCGCTCCCCCGACGAGGCCGAAAGACCGCGGCCGCGGAGATGGGTGCGCCGCACCGCAAGACACACCACATTGGTGATTACCCCTATATTTCGCACCAGAACGGTGCCAACTGGAGCAGCAAGCATGGATATCAATCTGCCCGACGTCGTGGCGGAGGTCACAGCCGCCCTGGACCGCTACGAAACCGCCCTGGTGAACAACCAGGTGGAAGTGCTGGATGCGCTCTTCTGGAACAGCCCTCACACGCTGCGCTATGGCGCGGGCGAAAACCTCTACGGCTACGATGCCATCCGCGCCTTTCGCGCGGCGCGTTCGCCGCAAGGCCTGGCCCGCCGCGTGTTGCGCACGGTCGTCACCACCTACGGCCAGGATTTCGCGACGGCCAATCTGGAGTTCCAGCGCGACGGCAGCGACCGCATCGGCCGGCAAAGCCAGACCTGGATGCGCACGCCTGAAGGATGGCGCGTGGTCGCTGCCCATGTCAGCCTGATGAGCTGATGCGCCAGCCCGCGCGCAGCCGACATCAGCGCGTCATGATCATGAATAAACATATCCGCGATCGAGATTGAGCGGGCTTGCTTACAGGTCTACACTGACATTCCCGTCCACCCCTTGGAGCCTGCGCCCCATGAGCACCTACAAGATTGCCGTTTTCGTCGGAAGCCTGCGCGCTGCCTCGTTCAACCTGCGGCTGGCCCGCGCGCTGGAAAAGCTGGTGCCCGCGGACTTCAAGTTCGAATACGTGAGCCTGGGCGACGTGCCGCTCTACAACCAGGACAACGAAAACAACCTGCCCGGCCCCGCCGCCAAGCTCAAGCAGCAGATCGCCGACGCCCAGGGCATCCTGTTCGTGTCGCCCGAGCACAACCGCTCCGTGCCCGCCGCCATCAAGAACGCCATCGACTGGGGTTCGCGTCCCTGGGGCCAGAACTCCTGGACCGGCAAGGCCGTCGGCATCGTCGGCACTTCGCCCAGCGCTGCCGGCACCGCGTTGATGCAGCAACACCTGCGCAACATCCTGGCCGCCGAGGGCGCCAACGCCCTGACCACGCCCGAGGTCTTCCTGCAATACACGGAAGGCCTGGTCGATGACCAGTACAACATCACCAACGAAGGCACCCGCAAATTTCTGCAAGGCTGGGTGGACCGCTACGTGGACTGGATCAAGAAGTTCAACCCCTGATCGCCGCCGCTGCCGGCGCGGGCTCCTCCCGGCCGGCAGAGATCGCCCGTCTACCTCCGGGCGATCCAGCCCCCCGATACGTCGGGGGGCTTTTTTTTGCAGCGACGACGGTCGCCGCTGGCGCATCCAATGCCGCCAGCGCACCGGCCCGCCGCCGGGCCGCCCCAAGGCGGGCCAGCCCCCCTCGGGGGGGCAGCAAGCGAGCGCAGCGAGTGCGGCGTGGGGGCTCACACTTATCCCCGCCAACTGTGGAGAAGGTTGAGGACAGCCTTGGGGCAGAATGAAAAATCCGTGCCCCGCCAAGCACTTGCAAGGGCCGGTCAAAAATTGCGCAATCATCCTTTTGGATGATTTCTGACGCACTTATCCACTGAAATCAGGATGCCCGGGCAGACTTCCGCGGCGGTCTCGCCTGAATGTGGATTTGTCCCCGCGTTCTGTGGAGAAGCATGAGGACAGTATGAGGGCAGGTCGGAAATTCCCTTGCATATCAAGCGCCTGCAAGGGGTGGTCAAAAATGGCCCAAATGCTGTATCAAGGCGCCAAGGTTGTCCCCGCCAAATGTGGATAAGCCTGAGGACAGTATGAGGGCAGGACGCAAAAAGCCTTGTGGGCCAAGCACTTGGAGGGGCCGCTCAAGAAACGCCCACAGCCGGCGGGTTCACGATGCCACGTCGGACCTTGAGCGCCGCAGCCACAAGCGAGACAGGCTTGTCCCCACCGAATGTGGACAAGCCTCTGAACAGTCGGATAACAAGCTGAAAAACTCCTTATCCGACAATCACTTGGAAGGCGTGCTCAAGAAAGAAGCAGCAAGCGGACTCACTCGTTCCCTTCCAGCCGCATGCCTATCTTCAAGCCGACCTGCCAGTACGCCACCTTGCCATCCTTGATATGGCCGCGCACTTCGGTGACTTCGAACCAATCCAGGTTGCGCAGCGTCTCGGAAGCGCGCGCGATGGCCTGCGTGATGGCGTCGTCGGTGGACTTGGTGGAAGAGCCCACCAGTTCGATTTGCTTGTAGACATGATTCGACATAGCTCGTCTCCGCTTAGGGGGGGTGAGTCGTGCATCGTCGGTCTGGCGGCGGTGTTCCGGCGCTTACGACCGGCAATCCATTCGAACACACAGCATACGCCCACGGCGTTAGAGTGGTGTTACGAGTTCCGTCGCACCGGCCTCGGCGCGGCGGAGCCCGTTCCCGCAACGCAAGCAAGGAGGTGTCGTCATGCCTGAACGAAAAACCCTGGAACGAGCGGCGCGCGACAAACGGCAAGGAAAATCCGCTTCCACGCAGGCCGGAGAATTCGTACGCGAGGAAATCGACCACGTGCGCGAAGGCAAACATGGCGTGCGGTCCACCAAGCAGGCCATCGCGATCGGGCTGTCCAAGGCGCGCCGCGCCGGCGTGGCCCTGCCTACGCCGAAGAAGGCCAGCGCGGCGACCAAGCGCAAGGCGAAGCAGGACAGCGACGCGTCTCATGATGGGCATGCCAAGTCCACCAAACGCGCCAAGGCCACCACCACCGCCCTGAAGAAGGAAAGCGCCAAGCCCGCTTCGCGCACCGCATTGTCGCGGCAGGCCAGCGCGTCGGCCTCCAAGCGCAGCGCCGCTGCCCGCTCGGCCGCCGCCAAGAAGGCTGCCGCCACCAAGGGCGCTGCAGGCCGGTCCGCTGCCGCGAAGAAAGCCGCCCGCACGCGCGCGGCAAACCAACGGGCCAGCCACGCGCATTGAAGCCCCAGAAGACCGGCTAGCCCGCCTCGAAGGCCTTGAAGCGTTCGTGCAGGAATTCGCGCAGCCGCTTTACCGCCGGCGAGAGCAGCATGCGGTGCACGCACAGCAGGTATAGCGGCGAGGGCTCGCTGGTGTAGTCGGCCAGGACTTCGATGAGCCTGCCCGCCCGCAGGTCGGCCAGCACGTCAAAGCGCGACTTGTAGGCCAGGCCATGGCCAGCCAGGGCCCAGCGGCGCACCAGTTCGCCGTCGTCGCCGACGCGGTCGCCCTTGACCGGTATGGTGAGCGCGGCGCCCTCGCGCCGGAAGGCCCAGCGGTCGTGCAGGGTTTCGCCCAGCACGAAGGACAGGCAATTGTGACGGCGCAGGTCATCGGGCACCTGCGGCACGCCATGGCGCGCAAGGTATGCGGGCGAGGCGCACACCACGCGGCGGTTGTGCTCGGACAGCGGCAGGGCCACCAGTCCCGAGTCGTTCGGCGTGCCATAGCGCACCGCCAGATCCACCGGCTGGCGGTACAGGTCGGCCAGGCGGTCGCTGATGCGCACCTGGAAATTGACGCGCGGATGCTGTTCCTGGAATTCGTCCAGCCACGGCAGCAGCACGTGGCGGCCCAGGTCGGACGGGATCGACAAGGACAGCGTGCCGGAGATCTCCGTCTTGTTGCGCGCTACGGCGTTCCTGCCCGCGTCCAGCGCCGACAGCGCCGCGCGGGCATGCTCCAGATAGCGTGCGCCGTCGCTGGTCAGCCTGAGGCTGCGCGTCGTACGCACGAACAGGCGCGCATCCAGGGCCTGCTCCAGCCGCTTGAGCGCGGCACTTGCGACTGCGGGCGTCAGGTCCAGTTCGCGCGCGGCGGCGGAAAAACTGCCTTGGTCCGCCGCCGCCATGAATATCTTCAGATCTTCGAACCGCACCATGCCGGCCTCATTTTCAAAAAATTATTGAAACTGACTGCGATGTTAGCCGCTTTTTCGCTGGTTTGGGCTGGGTAATCATGGCTCCATTCCCCGACACGCAAGGAGTCCCCTTCATGAAAATCGAATTGAACGGCAAGAAAGCCCTGGTTACTGGGTCGTCCGGCGGCATTGGCCTGGCCATCGCGGCGGGCCTGGCCGAGGCCGGCGCCGAAGTCGTGCTGCACGGCCGCAACGCCGACAAGCTGGCCCAGGCCGCCGCATCACTTGCCAAGCAGTTTCCCGCCGCGCGCGTGAGTACCGTACAGGCTGATCTCGCCACTGCCGACGGCGCGGCCTCGATCTCGGCCGCCCATCCCGACGTCGACATCCTGATCAACAACGCCGGCTACTTCGCACCCAAGTCCTTCACTGAAATCACGGATGACGACTGGCAGTACATGCTGGACACCAACGTCATGAGCGGCGTGCGCCTGTCGCGCTACTACCTGCCGCGCATGCTGGCCGCCGGCTGGGGCCGCATCGTGTTCATCTCCAGCGAGTCCGCGGTGCAGATCCCCGCGGAAATGATCCACTACGGCGTCAGCAAGACTGCCTTGCTGGGCGTATCGCGCGGCCTGGCCGAACTGACCGCCGGCACCGGCGTCACGGTCAACGCGGTGCTGCCCGGTCCCACCCGCTCGGAAGGCGTGTCGGACTTCTTTGCCGAAATGGCCAAGGAACAAGGCGTCACGCAGGACCAGATGGAGCGCGACTTCATCGCCCAGCACCGCCCCACTTCGCTGCTGCGCCGCCTGGCCACCGTGGAAGAAGTGGCCAACATGGTCGTCTACACCTGCTCCACGCAAGCCGCCGCCACCAACGGCGCGGCGCTGCGCGTGGACGGCGGCGTAGTGCGTTCCATCATCTGATCCGGACAAGCCGCCATGAAAGCCATCGCCTATTTCAAGAACCTGCCCGCCGATCACCCGGAGGCGCTGCAAGACATCACCGTCGCCGACCCGATGCCCGGCGACCATGACCTGCTGGTCGAAGTCCGCGCCATTTCGGTGAATCCGGTGGACGTGAAGATCCGCGCCAACCGCAAGCCCAAGGACGGCCAGCCCGAAGTCATAGGCTGGGACGCCGCCGGCGTGGTGCGCGCCGTGGGCGCAAAGACCAGCCTGTTCAAGCCGGGCGACCGCGTCTGGTATGCGGGCGCGCTGAACCGCCCCGGCGCCAACAGCGAGCTGCACGTGGTAGACGAACGCATCGTCGGCCGCATGCCCGACAGCCTGGACTACGCCCAGGCCGCGGCGCTGCCGCTGACCACGATCACCGCGTGGGAGCTGCTGTTCGACCGGCTGCGCGTGCTGGACAACGCCGCGCCCAGCCAGGGCAGCCTGCTGGTCATCGGCGCCGCGGGCGGCGTGGGATCCATCCTGGTGCAACTGGCTCGCCAGCTGACCGGACTCACGGTGATCGGCACCGCCTCGCGTCCGGAAACCCAGGCTTGGGTGCGCGAGCTGGGCGCGCATCACGTGATCGATCACAGCCAGCCGCTGGCCGCTGAACTCAAGCGCATCGGCTTCGAACACGTCAGTCATATCGCCGGCCTGACCCAGACCGACCAGCATTTCGCGCAGATGGCCGAAGCGATTGCGCCGCAAGGCAAGATCGCCCTGATCGACGACCCCGCAGCCATCGACGTGCGCCTGCTCAAGTCCAAGTCGGCCTCGCTGCATTGGGAGTTCATGTTCGCGCGTCCGCTGCACGGCACGCCCGACATGATCGCGCAGCATGAACTGCTGAACCAGGCCGCCCGCCTGATCGACGAAGGCACGCTGCGCACCACCCTGGGCGCGCACTACGGCAAGATCAATGCCGAAAACCTGCGCCGGGCGCACGCCTTCATCGAAAGCGGCAAGGCGCAGGGCAAGATCGTGCTGGAAGGGTTCTAGAACCCGTGGGCCATGCCTCGCCGCTCGCGGCGGCGGGGCATCTCGCAATTGCAAGCAGAAAGCAGTACAAACTCGACTGCGCGCAAACGCATGCGCGACCCAATCGGGAGTCTCTTCTGCTCGACCACATTCTCAATCAGGCGCTTGAACCCGTGCTCTGGGGGATGGTGGCCTTCACCCTGCTGATGCTGCGGCTGGCTCCCTTGCAAGGATGGAAGGCCGCCATCGTCGCCGGCATCACGGCCGGACTGGTCTTCGACACGGTGCAGTTCCGCGTAGGGCCGCCGCGCCTATGGGACTCGCAAGTGCTGGGTTCGGTGCTGGCCGCCCTGCTGGCGGCCGCCGTGTTGGAGACGCTATTCCTTCTGTTGCGCCGCTCGCGAGCCGAGCGGGCCTGAAGCGCCCGGCCGGCATCCGGTCCGGACTGGACGCTGGATGCGCGGGCAATGCACCGGTCTAGGCGCGCCCTTCCCGCTTGGCGCGGGCGTGGGGATCATTGATCTCGGCTTCCAGTTCGGCGATCAGCCATTCCAACCAGCCATTTTCGCTGCGCGCGTAGACCACCGCGGCGGGCGTCTTGCCCGTGCGCCAGCCTGGCTGGTGTGCGTCCATCCACGCCCCCAGGCTTTTGTGCGGAGCCAGCAGGCCTGACAGCCACGACCACAGATAGTCGGGCACGTTGCGGCGGAATCCTTGCGCGCAGGCATAGAGGGTGGGCTCAAGCGGCAGATTGCCGGCGCGCGCCAGCCTTGCCTGCACACGGCGCAGCGTTTCGGCCGCGGCCTGCAATTGTTCGGTGCTGAGCTTTTTCATCGAAGGACTCCTGGACTTGGTTTGCCCGGATTATCGCCGCAGGCGGCGGCGCTTTCAAAGCGCCGCTTGCGGGCGTCAGGAACGCGCGGCCCGGGGCGGCTCCAGGCCAAACAACGCGGTCGCGGTAAAGCGCGCGCCGGGCTCGAGCGTCCGCATGCCGGTGCGGGTCTCGCCGCCCGCCGCCAGGTTGAACGCGTCCGCCACGTTGGTGACCGGCTCGACGCACAGGAACTCCGACCCGCCCGCCGTATAGACCACCAGGTGCGCAAACGCCGGGTCGGCGTGCAGCGATAGCTGATGTCCATCGGGCCAATGCAGGGTGGCTCGCCCCTCCCACTGCGACAGATAGGTATCGCAGCCGCTGGCCGAACGCCGCAGCTCGCGCACATGGACGGACTTGCTGCCATTGGGCAGGCCGTCGGCGTCCGCCGTCCACTCGCGGCGCGCATGCAGCGTGACGCGCTCGGCCGTGAAGTAGGGGTGCAGGCCCAGGCCGCAAGGCATGGGCGTGTCGCCGAGATTGACGATGGCAAGCGCCACGCTCAGGCCGCGCGCGTCCAGCTGATAGCGCTGCACGCATTCGAAAGGCCAAGGCCAGCCCAGCACGCCGGCGGGCTGCTCCAGCACCAGGTCGACGTTGTCCGGGCCGTGGCTGCGCACGCTCCATGGCTGGTACAGGCCCGCGCCATGGATCGCATGGGGCCGGCCGGCTACCGACTGCAGCGCGTGCCTGGCGCCGTTGAAGGTGAACACGCCATCGCGGATGCGGTTGGAGTAAGGCGCCAGCGGATAGGAGCCTGCCCGCGGCCAGCGTCCCGCGGGCCACTGTGTGTCGGTCAGGGGCACGATCCAGTCATGGCCGCCGGTGGACAACCGCGTCAGGCGGCCGCCGCCGCCCGGCGCGAATTCGGCCTGGTGCGGACCGCTGGAGATGGTGATGCGCTCGCTGGCGTCCAGCGTGGCCGGGACGGATAGAACCTGCATGGATAAGAACTCCGGCGGCGGAAACAGGGCCGCGCGCTGCGATTGTGCCGTTTGCGGACGGGCGCGGGCAAGCAGGCCGGCCTGCTCATCCTGCCGCAGCGGCAACGCCGCACAATGCCAGCAGCCGCCCCAACGCCGGATTCTGGTTGGTCTGCAGCCACGCAATGCCGTGCTGCAGCTTAGGGGCGTCCGCGGGCAACGGCCGGAACACCACGCCCTCCATGTTGAAGGATTCGATGTCGCGCGGAATGATGGCCACGCCGGTGCCGGCCGCGACCAGGCACAGCAAAGTCTGGGAAGCCTCCGTTTCCCGCACCACGCGCGGCAGGAAGCCCGCCTCCAGGCAGATCGCATCCATGGCGCCGCGCAAGTGGAAGCCCTTGCCCGAGGGATAGGCAATGAACGGCTCCTGCGCCAGATCCGCGACACGCAATTTGGCCTTGGCGGCCAATGGATGCGCGTCGGCCAGCGCAATGGAAAACTCGCTGAGCATGAACTCGTGCGACACGATGTGCTTGCCCTCCAGCGGCAGAAAACACAAGGCCGCGTCCAGCGTGCCGTCCAGCAGCTTCAGGCGCAGTTCACCCGTGGGCAGCGGCCCCTGGATATCCAGCGCGATATCGCTGTAATGGCGCCGGCAATCGCGCACCAGCCCCGGCAGGCGCACATGGCTGGCGCGTCCGGTATAGCCCAGCCGCAGGCTGCCGGTCTCGCCCCGGCCAGCCTTGCGGCAGGCCTCCACCGCGCCACCGAGCTGCCGGAACATGGGCTGGATGCTATCCAGGAACACGCGGCCCGCCACCGTCAGCGTCACCTTGCGCGTACTGCGGTCGAACAGCTTCACGCCCAGCTCGTCTTCAAGTTCGCGGATGCGCTGGCTCAAGGGCGGTTGGGCGATGTGCAGGCGCAAGGCGGCCCGAGTGAAATTCAGTTCCGTGGCAAGGACCACGAAGCTCTGCAGGTGGCGCAATTCCATGAGTGGTTCCAAGGCTGCTGGCTATTTATATCCACTAAATATAAATCATGCATCGATAATAAATTGGACGACTCAATCTCCACGTCCTAACCTGCCACGCATTCCATAACGACACAGCGTGGAGACAAGCATGGCTGATCTTTCGGGGCGCGTGGCCCTGGTAACCGGTTCGACCAGCGGCATCGGCCTGGCGGTAGCGCGGCGCCTGGCGCGCTCCGGCGCGACCTTGGTGCTCAACGGCCTGGCCGACGCCTCGGCGGCCGACGCCCTCTGCGCCGAATTCCGCGATACCTATGGCGTTCCGGTCCGTTTCCAGCCCTGCGACCTGCGCAAGCCAGCCCAGATCGAGGCCATGATGGCCGAGCTGAACCAGGCCTACGGCGCGCTGGACATCCTGGTCAACAACGCCGGCATCCAGCACGTCAGCCAGATCGAAGCCTTTCCGGTCGACAAGTGGGACGACATGATCGCGGTCAACCTGTCCGCCAGCTTCCACACCATACGCACCGCGTTGCCTGCCATGCGCGCACGCAACTGGGGCCGCATCGTCAACATGGCGTCCATCAGCGGCTTGCGCGGCCGCGCCGGCAAGACCGGCTACAACGCCACCAAGCATGGCCTGATCGGCCTGACCAAATCGGTAGCGCTGGAAACCGCGCAGACCGCCATCACCTGCAATGCCATCTGCCCCGGCTGGGTGCATACGCCGCTGGTGCAGAAGCAGATCGACGCGCTGGCTGAGCGCGAAGGCCTGGACAATGCCGCAGCCACCAACAAGCTGCTGGGCCTGCGCCAGCCTTCGGGCAAGTTCGTCACCCTGGAGCAGATCGCCGGGCTGTGCGAATTCTTCTGCTCGCCCGACGCCGACGAAGTCCGTGGCGTGGCCTGGGCCATGGACGGCGGCACCACCGCGGCCTGAAGCCGCAACGACGGCCTTAGTTGAATATGCGCGCAGGCCGGGCCACAGCGCGCAGCGATACCGATAACGCCCGCGAGGAGTACAAGATGCTGGACCACACCCACGCGCCCACCGCCCAGAGCTGGGTCGACAGCGCAGACGGCCATCCGGATTTTCCGGTGCAGAACCTGCCGATGGGCGTGTTCCGCCGCGATGGCGGCGCGCCACGAATCGGCGTCGCCATCGGCGAGCAGGTGCTGGATGTCCGGGCCGCCGTGGAGCTGGGCCTGCTGGAAAGGCTGGACCCGGCCACGCGCCAGGCGCTGTCGGCGCGCAGGCTCAACGATTGGATGGCTTTGCCCGCCGACACCCGCAAGGCCGTGCGGCACGCGCTGTTCGCCCTGCTGGACGCCGCAAACCCCGGCCGCGCGCGGCACGAGGCCCAGGGCGCGCGCCTGCTGCATCCCCAGGCGCAGTGCGAACTGCTGCTGCCCGCGGACGTGGGCGACTACACCGATTTCTATGCCGGCATCCATCACGCGAGCCATGTGGGCAAACTGTTCCGCCCCAACAACCCGCTGATGCCGAACTACAGGCATGTGCCCATCGCCTATCATGGCCGCGCATCCTCCATCTGCCCGTCCGACACGCCCGTGCGGCGGCCGCACGGCCAGGTCAGGACCGCCGCCGGCGTCGATACCCCGGCCTTCCGGCCCTCGGCGCAACTGGACTTCGAACTGGAGCTGGCGATCTGGATCGGTCCCGGCAACGCGCTCGGAGAACCGGTGCCGCTGGAACTCGCCGCTGGCCACGTGGCCGGCTACGGCTTGCTGAATGACTGGTCCGCGCGCGATATCCAGGCCTGGGAATACCAGCCGCTGGGCCCCTTCCAGGGCAAGAATTTCGCGTCGACGGTTTCGCCCTGGATCGTGACCAGCGAGGCGCTGGCCCCGTTCCGCCGCGCCGCAATGGCGCGCGGCGACGCCGATCCCGAACTGCTGCCCTACCTGCGCAACGCCGAGGACGCTGCCACGGGCGGGCTGGAGATCGCACTGCAAGCATGGCTGTCCACGCCGCTCATGCGCGAACGCGCGCAGGCGCCGCGGCAGTTGTCCGCATCCGACGCGCGCCACCTGTACTGGACGCCCGCGCAGATGGTCGCGCAGCACACTCTGGGCGGCTGCAACCTGCGCCCGGGCGACCTGCTGGGCTCGGGCACCATCTCCACGCCCGACGATAGCGGCCACGGCAGCCTGCTCGAACTGACGCACGGCGGCACGCAACCCATTGCCCTGCCCTCGGGCGAAACCCGGCTGTTCCTGGAGGCCGGAGACGAAATCACCCTGACGGCCCATTGCAGCCGCGAGGGTTTCCAGCGCATCGGCTTCGGCGCAAGCCGCGCGCGCATCACCGATTGACGTTCAATACCAGGCATCCCGCTAGACCTGGAGACGGCCGGCAAGCCGGCGGCACACAAAGGAGGAATGACATGAAGAAGATCCTGGCAGCAGGCATGATGGTCCTGGCAAGCGCAGGCAGCGCCCCCGCGCTGGCGCAGGACTTTCCCAACCATCCGATCCGCCTGATCATCCCGTACTCCGCCGGCGGCGTCACCGACGTGGTCGGCCGCGCCCTGGCCGAGCAGTCCGGCAAACGCCTGGGCCAGACCGTGGTGGTCGAGAACAAGACCGGCGCCAACGGCACGCTGGGTGCGACCCAGATGCTCAACACCGCACCCGACGGCTATACCGTCACCATGGTGCCCATCGGCATCTTCCGCATGCCGCACATCACCGGCACGCGCTACGACCCGGTCAAGGACCTGACCTACATCTCGATGATCGCCGGCTACAACTACTACGTAGCGGTCGCTGCGGACTCGCCCTGGAAGACGCTGGACGACCTGGTCGCCTACGCCAAGTCCAAGCCCGACACGATCTCCTACGGCACGCCGGGCGCCTACAGCAGCCAGCACATCGCCATGGTGCAACTGGGCGAAGCCGCCCAGGCCAAATGGACCCACGTGCCGTACAAGGGCGACGCCGACGCGCTGACCGCCATGCTGGGCGGCCACATCCAGGTGCTGGTCGGCGCCAGCACCATCCTGCCTTACGTAGCCTCGGGCAAGGTCCGCATCCTCGCGTCGCTGGGCGACAAGCGCTCCCCCGACCTGCCGGAGGTCCCCACCCTGAAGGAAGCCGGCTATCCCGTGGTGCACACCTCGCCCTTCGGCATCGCCGGTCCCAAGGACATGGACCCGGCGGTAATCGCCAAGCTCGACGGCGCCTTCCGCGACACGCTCAAGGATGAAGCCTTCCTGGCCCTGTTGCGCCAGTCTGGTGTGTCGCCGCAGTACATGGATACGGCTGCCTACACCAAGGCCGCCCACGCCAGCGCGGAGACGGAGCGCGAGGTGATCAAGAAGTTGGGGAACATCATGAACAAGTGAGGTTCACGCCGCGCCAGCCTGCAACGGGTGTCCACGATAAGCAACACTATTTCAAATAGTTGCACATTCCATGAGACCCCCCGTGCTACGTTGAGTCGCAAGCCATTACACGGGTGATTCGTATTTGAATCTCCGATTGTCGGTTGCCTAGTTCCTACCCAGGTTGTTTCGCGAGTGCCCCGATGGAGGCGTGAATGCGTAACAGGCAGATGGAAGGATGCAATAGCGGCGCGGCGCCACTCCCGGCTGAGACATGGATGACGGCTCGCTGGCTGCTGCTGGGGTCGCTGTCATTGGGCGCGGCGGATGCCGTGGCGCAAACGACATGTCCGGCGGGACCCGTCACCCGCTCGGGAAGCGCATGCACGGTCACGCCAGGCAGCACCATCAATGTGCTTAGCGCAACCCAGCCCGGGCTGGACGCCGAGAACACCGGCGGCGCGATTACGGCCAGCGGAGTGCGCCTGAACCTGGGAGGCCCAGGGTCGACCACGCCACGCAACTATGTCGGCGCCATCGCAGGCAATGGCGGTCGCATCACTTTCAACAGCGGCACCATCGTCACGGTGCAAGCGGCGACAGGACAGCAAGGCCTGGTCGCATCGGGTGGCGGCAGCATCGCCACGGCCACGGGTTCCAGCATCACGCTGGGTCTGACCACCACGGTCAATGACAACATTGCCGTCCTTGCGACTGCTGGAGGCACCGTGCAAATGATCGCGTCCAGCGTCGCGACACAAGGTGCGGGCGGCGCGGGTAATCATGCGCTCTATGCCTCCGGCCCGGGAAGCTCGATTGCATTTACGGGCGGAACCGTCAGCACAGCCGGCCGAGGCTCATTCGGAGTCCGCGTCGACGCGGGCGCCACCGCAACCATCGGACCGGGCACATCGATCACAACCACCGGCACCATCACCTCCGGCGGTTCAGCCATCGGCAGCCATGGACTGTGGGCAAGCGGCACGGCCGTAGCCGGCGCTACGGTCGTGCCGAGCCGCATAGACGCGACCGGCGTCTCCATCGTCACCGGAGATCCCGCCGTCAGCACGGCCAGCGGCACCAGCGCCGCGGGGGTCCGCATCGAAAATGGAGCGGCCGTGTCATTGACCGACGTATCGATCAGCACACGCGGCTCCGGCACCACGATCAATCCGGCTGCCGGTGTTCTTGTCATGTCTGGCAGCAGCGTGCGCATGCAGGGAAACAACGTCATCACCGCGGCGGGACAATTCGGGCATGGCCTGTCGGTACAAGGAGCGGGCTCCACTGCGATCGTCAACGGCGGCTCGTTCCAGGTGAATGGCACACGCTCCATTGCGCTGGATGTCTCGGCTGGCGGCGCGGTTACGGTGGATACAGCCAGCATCGCGGCGGGTAGCGGCGCTTCGATTGGCGCGCAGATCGACGGGACCGGCTCCACGTTGAATGCGACGAACACAACGATATCCGCATCGAACGCAACGGCGCACGCCCTACGAGCCAGCGCTGGCGCCACGGTCAATTTGTCGCAAGGGACGGTCACCAGCCGCGGGATAAATGCCAACGGAATCTTCGGCGCAAACTCGACGGTAGCCGTAGATAACGTCGGGGTGCTTACTACAGGCGACGGCAATGCAATGGGCGTCCTGGCCGACCTGGGCAGCGCCATAACCGTAACGAACTCATCCGTCGCTACTCAAGGAACCGTTTCTGCCGGCGACCGGCGTCCGCACGCGCTAGCAGCGCGCAATCCGGGCGCACAGCTCACAGTGCGAGGCAGTTCGGCTCAGACCGTGGGCGACGAAGCCATGGGGGTTGTCGCCGACGACGGCGGTTCGGTCAACCTGGAAAATGCGTCAGTCACCACCGCCGGCACACTGGCGCTCGGCGCCTACGCTGTCGTTGAGCAGGCCGGGCCCCAATTTCCCGCCGCCATTTCGGCGCAAGGCTCCGCTATCAGGACCTTGGGCTCGCGCGCCTACGGCGCGATGGCTCAGCGCAGCTTCCTGGAAGCGCCGGCAACGATCAGCCTTCTCAACACCACAGTCGCCACCGAGGGCGCGGGCGCCGTGGGCCTGCGCGCGATCAGCGGCGGTGTCATCACATCCAGCGCCAGCAGCGTCGCCACATCGGGAGCCTCGGCGCACGGCGCCCTTGCCCGTGACGCCGGCAGTCTTATCACGATTGGGCAAACCCCCGTGACGGTGACGGGGCCGGAGGCTCATGGTGCCGTTGCGCAGAATGGCGGCCGGATCGTCGGCGACGGCGCCGTGATTCGCGTGAGCGGCGCCGCTGGCATGGGCTTGTTCGCGTTGGGAGATCCTGGACCGGCAGCGGAAATCGAACTGGCGCGATCCAGTGTCACCAGCGCAGCTGGACCGGCAATAGGCGTTGCCGGTCTGGCCAACGTCACGCTTACCGATACGGTTGTCTCCGGCAACGGCAACTGGCTGCGCGTCGCCACCATCGACGACTTTCCCTTGCTGGCGGGCCCCGACGCGCCATTGGGCGGAATACCCGATCCAGACACGCTGCTAAACAATCCGGTTGCTGCGCCGCCGCCAATTCCGGCCGCCTCAATCCCGGGTCAAGCAAACATCACTGTCGTCGGTTCAACCCTGACCGGAGCCGCAACCACCGCGCCGGGCAGCGTATCGAACGTCGCGCTTCAGTCGAACACGCTATGGACGATGACTGGCAACTCCAACATTACCAACTTGACCAACACAGCAAGCCAGATCGTCTACTCGCCTCCCACCGCCAACGTCTACAAGACTCTGACAGTCTCGAACTACGTTGGCGGCGCGGGCAGCGTCGTCGCGCTGAATACCTTTCTTGCAGGCGACGGCGCGCCATCCGACCTGATCGTCATTTCAGGCGCGGCAACCGGACAGAGCGCCCTGCGCATCAGCAATACGGGAGGCCCGGGGGCTCTTACCCAGGCCAGCGGCATCAAGGTGGTCGACGCGGTGGGTGGCGGGACTACGGCGCCTTCCGCATTCACGCTTGCCGGCCGGGCCGTTGCAGGTCCTTACGAGTACCGGCTCTTCCGCGGCGGCGCGACGGCGGGAGAGGCCAATAACTGGTATCTGCGCTCTGAAAAAGATCCCGAGCCTCCACCCCCGGTTCCTCCCGACCCGGTTCCTCCGGATCCAGGTCCTCCGGGTCCTGTACCCCCGGGGCCTCCCCCCGAACCGCCAGCCCCTCCAAAGCCTTTGTATCGTCCGGAAGTGGCGGCATATCTCGCCAACCAACGGCTGGCCGCGCAGATGTTCGTGCACAGCATGCACGACCGGCTGGGCGAACCGCAGTACATCGAAACCCAGCAGTTCGCCGACGACGACGACAAGCGGCGAGCACTGTGGCTCCGCATGACCGGAAAGTGGGACCGGACGCATAGCAAGAACGGAGAATTCGATGTCAGCAGCGACATGTTTCTCCTGCAAGGCGGCGGCGATCTCGCCCAATGGAAGCTCGGTTCGGAAACGGACCGCCTGCACCTGGGCGCGATGGCCGGCTTCGGCAACAGCCGCAGCACCGCGCGGGCTGACGGCAACCCCTACAAGGCCCGAGGCAGCGTCGAAGGCTATAGCGTCGGGCTTTATGGAACCTGGTTTGAAAACAACGAGACCAAATTGGGAACCTACGTCGACACCTGGTTCCAGTACGGCTGGTTCAAGAACAAGGTCGAAGGGGATAGTTTGCCGGACGTAAAGTACGACGCCCGAGGATGGGCGGTGTCGGGAGAGGTCGGCTACGCCTTCAAACTGCGCAACGATTGGGTTCTGGAACCGCAAGCGCAGTTGATCTACGTACGCTACGACCAGGACAGCGTTGCCGAATCCAACGGCACCAGCGTGGGCAGGGCCGACTCCAACGGTACGATCGGCCGTCTGGGTGTGCGCGCCCACCGCACCTACGAAATGAAGAATGGCCCGAAGATCCAGCCTTTCGTCACGCTGAACTGGTGGCATACGGACACGGACAGCTCGGTGTCATTCAATCAATTGCCCGTCGGCAGCCTGTATCCCCGTGACCGGTATGAGTTGAAGCTCGGTGTGCACGCGGATTTCACCAAGGGGTGGACCGGGTGGACAAACGTTGCGGCCTCCTGGGGCGCTCAGGATTACCGCCAATATGCGGCCAGGATCGGGGTCAAATACACATGGTGATGCGGCCTGGCCCCAGATTTTTCCGACCTGGCGGAATAGCTGGGGTGCGGCCGCCCCCTGTACGGGCCTTGGTACAGTCGGACCATGGAGATCCAGCCTTACAACGAACAGTTCACCGTGGCGGAATTCGACGCTCTGCCGGTTGCTGCGTAGCGGCAGAGCGTCCTGCTCGTTCGTGCGCTCGTCATTTACCTGTGGTGCTCCCGGACGAAGCCACCAGCCTGGACTGATCCTATACAGGTCCTTCCGATAGGAGGGACTGTGCAGCCCCTATCCGCCCCTGAAGGAGGCCGAATACTTACTGAAGAAGTTCAGCCTTCCCGAAAAGCCGAAGGCCATGGGCAAATACGACATGTGGCCGAAGTATCGGGAGCGGTTCGTACGGCGGCCGCTAGGTTGTCTGCGTATCCAGATAGTAGAGCGAAGAAATCGTATTGTTATCGCCCGCGACTACAGGCGCCCCGTTAACGGACGAATCGGCAAATACAAACCCGCGAAAGGTTCCCACCTGGTCAATCACCTGCAACCCGGAATATGTATGTCCGACGTCGTCTGCTATATGCCCATTATTGTTGTAGTCGTGGCTGATTTGGTAGCAGACGCGTCCTGTTGTGAGCCCCGCATTTCCCAGAGGCTGCCCCAAATAGCTGAACACCTGGTGTTGTGCTCCAGGGGTATCGTCCCAAAGCACATAGCGCAATACTCCGGTCGTCGTCACCAAAAACACGCTACCCAGGCTCATCGAGTCGATACCCACAGGTTCGTCCACTCCCAGCCACGAGTTATGCCGAATGACGCGCCCGTAAGGCAGATCCTTTTTCATGCCGTTGATGTCAGCACCAGAGGTAAAGCCGACATTTATCCCCCCAAAACCCCAACCAGCGTTTACTGCCGAAACGTCATACGCTCCACTTGGAAGTGAGTAAATCGAGCCTGCCACATAGTTAGCCTGCTGGAGTTCTATCTTCACCAATGTCGCATCTGCCCAGGTCACTCTCCATACTTCCACGCTGCTGCCGAAATCAATACGCACCTCATCGCTTCCCTGGAGCTGCCAGGTACCGAAAATGGTCGTTGCGATAGCGCCTGCATCACTAAACTTCCTCGAACCTTGCAGATATTGGTCTTGATCAAAGTTGTACGGATAGGATGGCTGATTGGCATAGCCAACTTTTCGGCCAACAGAGCCATAGTCCCCAGGAGAGTTTGGGCTCCACACCGGAGCGTCGCCTTGCCAGTACCAGAAATCGGAGCGCATCGTGCCCCCGGGTTGAAAGCTGTACATGCAAAGACGCGTGAAATGTACGCCACTCGGCAGCACCCCTTTCAACGTCACGGCATACCCACCCGGAAACGGATCGTTCTTTTTCATCATCACGCCAGACATAACTTTAGCCTCTCTAGTTGAATCGTTAAAACACTCATCCATTGAGAAATACTCATCGAGGCCGTAGATGAGCAGACGGCCTCAACTCTCGGCAACCACGCCGATTTCGTACATGAGACGCGGACATGCCATTCGCCATGAACCAGCGCCATACGCTCTACGCTCAGATCGAGCTGCAAAGGTCATTTATTCGCCACGCCGGTCTGCCGCTCCAGCAATGGTTAGCAACCACAGCCGGCCGCTTGGCAGGGGGGCTTTGCAACAACCAGGGGCAGATGTGACGAGGCCGGGCGCAAGACAAATTGCGCCCCCCTCGCGCCTCGCCCGTTCCGGCCCGATACAATCACGGGCATGAATTCCGCAACGCAAAACACCGCCGCCGACGCCCACCCGGGCCATACCCCCATGATGCAGCAGTACCTCCGCCTGAAAGCGGAGGCCGGTCCCTTGCTGCTCTTCTACCGCATGGGGGACTTCTATGAAATGTTCTACGAAGACGCGGAGCGCGGCGCGCGTCTGCTGAACCTGACGCTGACCAAGCGCGGCTCTTCCAACGGCACGCCGATCCCGATGGCCGGGCTGCCGGTGCATGCCATGGAGCAGTACCTGGCGCGGCTGGTCGCCATGGGCGAGTCCATCGCCATCTGCGAGCAGATCGGCGATCCGGCGACCTCCAAGGGTCCGGTCGAGCGCCGCATCGTGCGCATCGTCACGCCCGGCACGCTGACCGACGACGCGCTGCTGCCGGCCAAGGCGGACCGCGCGCTGGCCGCCGTGTTCGTGGGCGGCACCGCGCGCGCGCCGCGCGCCGGGCTGGCCTGGCTGAACCTGGCCAGCGGCGAATTTCGCGTGACCGAATGCGCGCCGGCGCAGCTGGAATCCGAGCTGCACCGCATTGCGCCGGCCGAGATCGTCTGCGCCGACAGCGCAGAGTTCGACTTCCCCTTCGAAGGCGCGCGGGCCCGCGTGCCCGACTGGCACTTCGAAGCCGACAGCGCCCGCGCCCACCTGCTGGCGCACTTCAAGACCGATACGCTGGCGGGCTTCGACATCGAAGACATGCCGGCCGGCATTTGCGCCGCGGGCGCGCTGCTGCGCTACGCGGCACGCACCCAGTCGCAGGCCCTGGCCCACGTGCAGAGCCTGTCGGCGGAACGCCCCGGGCAGTACGTGCTGCTCGATCCGGTCACGCGCCGCAACCTGGAGCTGACGCAGACGCTGTCCGGCGAAGATTCGCCGACGCTGTTCTCGCTGCTGGACGGCTGCCGCACACCCATGGGCAGCCGACTGCTGCGCCGCTGGCTGCACCATCCGCTACGCGAGAACGAACAGGCGCTGGCGCGCCAGCAAGCCATCTCGGCGCTGCTGGCGGGCCGCATGGACATGGAACAGACCTTCGGCGCGGCCGGCTTCGGTTCGGCCGGGCTGCTGGAGTCCTTGCGCAGCGCATTGAACGCCTTCCCGGACATCGAACGCATCGCCGCCCGCCTGGCATTGCGTTCGGTGCGCCCGCGCGAACTGGCCAGCCTGCGGGACGCGCTGCAGGCCCTGCCGGCGCTGCGCGACCAGGTCGAGCCGATGGCGGATTCGCCGCGGCTGGGCGAACTGGTCTCGCACCTGTCGGTGGACCCGGCCCTGGCCGCCCTGCTGGTGCGCGCCATTGCCGCCGAACCCGCTGTCGCCATCCGCGACGGCGGCGTGCTGGCGGCGGGCTTCGACGCTGAACTGGACGAACTGCGCGGCCTCGCGGCCGACGGCGGCGACTTCCTGGTGCAGCTGGAAGCCCGCGAGCGCGAACGCACCGGCATCAGCAACCTGCGCGTGGAGTTCAACCGCGTGCATGGCTTCTACATCGAAGTCACCAAGGGCCAGACCGCCAAGGTGCCGGAGGATTACCGCCGCCGCCAGACGCTGAAGAACGCCGAACGCTACATCACGCCTGAACTCAAGACCTGGGAAGACAAGGTGCTGTCCGCCCAGGACCGTTCGCTGGCTCGGGAAAAATGGTTGTTCGAGCAATTGCTCGATGTGCTGGCCGAACACGTGCGGCCGCTGTCGGACTGCGCCGCCGCGTTGGCCGAACTGGACGCGCTGGCCGCGCTGGCCGATCACGCGCGCCGCCACGACTGGATCGCGCCCGAACTGTCTGAGCAGGCCGACATCGACATCGATGCCGGCCGCCACCCGGTGGTGGAACACGCCATCGAGCGCTTCACGCCCAACGGCTGCCGGTTGGAGCCGGCGCGTCGGATGCTGCTGATCACCGGTCCAAACATGGGCGGTAAATCGACCTATATGCGGCAGGTGGCGCTGATCGTGCTGCTGGCGCGCATCGGCAGTTTCGTGCCCGCTTCGCGCGCCCGCATCGGCAAGATCGACCGCATCTTCACCCGTATCGGAGCGGCCGACGATCTGGCGGGCGGCCGCTCGACCTTCATGATGGAAATGACCGAGGCGGCCGCCATCCTGTCGGCCAGCACGCCCAACAGCCTGGTGCTGATGGACGAAATCGGCCGCGGTACGTCCACCTATGACGGCCTGGCGCTGGCCTGGGCCATCGCCTGCCGCCTGCTTGCCCACAATCGCGCGCTGACGCTGTTCGCCACCCACTATTTCGAGCTGACCCGCCTCCCCGCGGAACAGCCGGCCTCGGCCAACGTGCACCTGGCCGCGGCGGAATCGGCCGGCGGCATCGTGTTCCTGCACGAAGTGCGCGAAGGCCCCGCCAGCCGCAGCTACGGGATCCAGGTGGCGCAGCGCGCGGGCGTACCCGCCGCCGTGATCCGCCAGGCCTCGCGCGAACTGGAACGCCTGGAGGCGCAAGGCGCCCCCACGCCGCAGCTCGGCCTGTTCGCGGCCGCCGCTGACGCCGACGCCCAGGCCTATGCGGAAGCCGACCGTTCCGACGACCTCGAGGCCCTGGACGCCCTGCGCGAGGAACTCGCCGCCATCGACCCCGACAGCCTGACCCCGCGCGAAGCGCTGGACGCCCTCTACCGCCTGAAGAAGCACCTGCAATGAACCTCGACCATTCCTTGGCCCTGCTGGGCAACCAGAGCCCCAACGACTTCATGCGCCGCTACTGGCAGCGCAAGCCTCTCTTGATCCGCCAGGCCATTCCCGGCTTCAAGCCGCCGGTCACGATCGCCGCCATCAAGAAGCTGGCGCGCCGCGACGATGTGGAATCGCGCCTGATCTGGCGCGAGAACGGCGAATGGCAGATGGAGAACGGCCCCTTCGCGCGCCTGCCCAAGGACAATGAAGGCGACTGGACCTTGCTGGTGCAAAGCGTGGACCTGCACAGCGATGCCGCGTCCGAACTGATGCAGCTGTTCCGCTTCATCCCCGATGCGCGCCTGGACGACGTGATGATCAGCATCGCCAGCCATGGCGGCGGCGTGGGTCCGCATTTCGACAGCTACGACGTGTTCCTGCTGCAAGCGGCGGGCGAGCGTGAATGGCGCTATGGCCGCCAGAAGGACCTGTCGCTGGAACCGGGCCTGCCGCTGAAGATCCTGAGCCGTTTCGAGCCCGAAGAGACGGCCGTGCTGACGCCCGGCGACATGCTCTACCTGCCCCCACAGGCGGCCCACGACGGCGTCGCCGTGGGCGACGGCTGCATGACGATTTCCATCGGTTTTCGCGCACCCACGCAGGCGACGCTGGCGCGCGGGCTGCTCGAAGCGGCCGCGGATCAGGTCATGGCGCGCGTCGGCCTCTTGGGCGGCCCCTATGGCGAGCCCGCCCTGCCCGGCCCGAAGCTGTCGGCCGTCTATCGCGATCCCGGCCAGCCCGCGGTCGACACCCCCGCCGCGCTGCCGGACGCGCTGGTGGCCGCCACGCTGGAAACCGTGGAAAAGCTGCGCTTCGACGATGCGCTGGCCTCGCGCTTCCTGGGCTGCTGGCTGACCGAGCCCAGCAATCTCAGCGTGTTCGACGCGCCCGAAGGCATGGACGTGGATCTGGAAGAAGACTGGCCCACCGCAGGCCGGCTGGTGCTGGACCGCCGCAGCCGCATGCTCTATCGCGGCAAGCAGCTCTTCATCAATGGCGAAACCGCCATGGTGCCCGCCGACGCCGCCCTGCGCACGCTGGCGGATGCGCGCAGCCTGGATTGCTCAGACCCATCCTGCGCTCGGTTGAGCGACGAAGCCCGCTCCTGCCTGGCGGATTGGCTGGATTCCGGCTGGATCCGCTACGTCGCGGCGTAGCATCCCGACACGGCCCCGTATCAGTCCTGTACAGAAGGAAATCAGGTCTGATACGCGGGACACATCAAGAAAGAGATAACACGAAGCTGAAAGGTTTGTTGCCGTTAGGATGCGACCTTTTTAACTTTCATACGCGTTGCGCCCGCGTGTTCCTGTAGCCTGACCTCTGGTTTCCCCTAATGGGGTTTCAAGAGTCGTCATCTACAGGAGTCTAAAAATGATGAGCAAAACCTTGATTATTGCCTCGGTGCTGGCCGTCGCGCTGAGCGCCTGCAACAAGAAGGAAGATGCCCCGGCGCCCGCGACCAACCCCGCTCCGGGCGCAAGCACGCCTGCCCCCACCACGACGCCCCCGGCCACTTCGCCGGCTCCGGCGCCCACGCCCAACACCACGCCGGGTGGCGGTTCGACCACCCCGGGCGGCTCGACCACGCCCGCGTCCTAATAAAAACTCAGCGACGAACCCCCGCTCTGAGGACGCAAGAAAAAGCCCTGGCTGCTACAGCCGGGGCTTTTTTGCGTCCAGAGGGCATATGCGCAAGGCGCAGCAACCACAAGCCTTCGCGGCCGGAAGCTCGCCCTCCCTGCCGGCTCGCAAGATCTTCAAAGCGCCCAACAAAAAAAGAGGCCCCCGCAGGGGCCTCTCTTGCGCGGTGCTGCGCGTGAGCGCAGAACCGTCTGGTCTTACATCTTGTCCTTCAGCACGCTCAGCAGGCGCTGGGCGGTGGCGCTGTTGTCGCGCGCGCCATTGGCATCCAGCACGGTCACCACGGTCTGGTCGCCGTTGGCAGCCAGGTGGATACGGTACTGCGGCGCCTCGGCCTTCTTGTCGCCCGAGAACATGCGGCTGAAGAAGCCCGGCTGGTCGATCTTCTCGCCCGTGTCGGTATCGACATAGCGGACGAAGTAGTCGCCAGCGGAGCGATCGCGGTCGTCCACGGCGAAGCCGCCGCCGTCCAGCGCCACGCCAACACGGCGCCATGCGCGGTCGAACGATTCGCTGACGAGCAGCGAGGCGCCCTGTGCGCGGACGTCCTGCTGCACGGCAGGCTTCTGCGGCGCGGCCTCGGCCTGCTGCACCAGCTTGCGGGCGTTGTCGACGTCGGAACCCAGGTAGACCATCATGCGGGCCAGCATGGCGGCGTTCAGGCCCGGATCTTCCTTGCCGTTCTGCCACTGCACCTGCATGCCGTCGCTGCCCACGCGCTTTTCAAGCATCTGGCGGTGGCTGACATAGACCTCGGTATGGCCATTGACGCGTTCGACACGGGTACGGAATTTCTCGCGTTCGCCGCTGTCCCAGGCCGATTCGAGAATCATGCCCAGCGCCTGACGCAGCCAGCTTTCCGGAATCTTGGCCCGGTTTTCAGCCCAGTCGGTTTCGATCAAGCCAGCGCCAGGATTGTTGCTGGCGACGGTAAAGCCGTTTTCGGTCCAGAAGTCCACCAGTCGCGGGAACACGTCTTCCGGCGGACGGTCCACCACCAGCCAACGCAGGTCGCCGTCGCGCTCGACGCGCATGTCCTGGCGGCCGGGCAACACGTTGCTCGTCTTGGGCTGGGTGGCTTGCGCCTGGCCCTGCTGCTGGAACTGCGAATAGGTGGTCGAGCCCGAAGCCGGCGCGCGATAGCGCGGATCGCTGTTGGCCTGGGTCAGGTCGGGCGGGATGCTGAGGGGCTCTCCACGCTGGGTGACTGCGCTCTTGTAATTGACGGACTCTTCATTGCCCAGGAATTGATTGACCTCGCTGCAGCCGGCCAACAACACCAGAGACATCAATGCCGACAAACCGGCATGACGTTTGTTCATACGTATCCTCACGATATTTAGAGCAGGCCCGTTTCCTGGAGCGCGGCACGCACGGTTGCGTGGTGCTGCGATCCCAGTTCAACCAGCGGCAGCCGGTAACCCAGTGCGCTGCGGCCCATTTCGGCCAACGCCCACTTCACGGGGATGGGGTTGGCTTCAACGAACAAAGCCTTGTTCAGACGCGCCAGGTGCGCGTTAAGTTCACGCACCTTGGGCACATTGCCGGCCAGGGCGGCGGCACAGAGCTCGCGCATGAGCTTGGGCGCCACGTTGGCCGTAACGGAAATATTGCCGCGCGCACCCAGCAGGATCAGGGCGGCGGCGGTGGGGTCATCGCCGCTGAAGACCTGGAAGCTGGCCGGCGCTTCGCGCAGCAGCAGGCCGCCGCGGGCGATGTCGCCCGTGGCGTCCTTGATGCCGATGATGCCCGGCACCTGCGCCAGGCGCAGGACCGTTTCGTTGCTCATGTCGGCAACAGTACGGCCCGGCACGTTGTACAGGATGGTGGGCAGATCGACGGCTTCCGCGATGGTGCGGAAGTGACGGTACAAACCCTCTTGCGAGGGCTTGTTGTAATAGGGAACGACCGACAGGCCGGCCTGCGCGCCCACGGCCTTGGCGTGGCGCGTCAGGTGGATGGCTTCGTCGGTGGAGTTGGCGCCCACGCCGGCGATGACCGGAATGCGGCCCGCAGCGTGTTCGACCGCGACGCGGATCAGCT
Organism: Achromobacter sp. K91; assembly: GCF_003576205.1. Taxonomy (NCBI): domain Bacteria; kingdom Pseudomonadati; phylum Pseudomonadota; class Betaproteobacteria; order Burkholderiales; family Alcaligenaceae; genus Achromobacter; species Achromobacter sp. K91. Next base: position 378,066 of record NZ_QWFB01000027.1, read on the forward strand.
CCGCATGTTCTTCCATGGAGACCGTGGGCGACTCCCCGGTGGTGCCGACCACCACCAGTGCGTCGGTTCCTTCCTGGATATGCCAGTCGATCAGCGACCGGTAGGCCGCGTAGTCCAGACTGCCGTCGGGCTGCATGGGAGTGACCAGAGCCACCATGCTGCCTTGGAAATTAACGCCTGCGGCGGTTGCAGGGGATGCCATAAATGTAGGGCTCCAAAACCCCGCGGCGGGATGCCCCGGGGCCAGAATCAATGAAACCGATGAGTTTAACGGATATTGGCTGAAATCCTACAGAAACCACTGGACGATGGTCGTCCCCAGAGAGAGTACCGGCCGCATCAATAGCCAGAGCACATCCGTCACCAGCAGGATGACGACGATCACCAGGCCATAAGGCTCGATTTTCGAGTATTGCCAGGCCAGGCGATTGGGCAGCAGGCTGAAAAGGATGCGTCCCCCGTCCAGCGGCAGGATGGGCAGCAGATTCAGGGCCATGAGCACGAGGTTGACGTTCACGCCGGCCACGGCCATCTCGAACCAGAACGATTCCTGCAGGCCGGACTCCAGGAAGATGCGCAGCGAAAACGCCCACAGGACCGCCATGAACAGGTTGGCGGCAGGCCCCGCCAGCGCCACCCACAGCATGTCCTGCTTGGGCCGGCGCAAGCGGCCGAAATCCACCGGCACAGGCTTGGCCCAGCCGAACAGCATGCCCGGACTACCCAAAAGCTTGGAGGCCAGCAGGATCGCCACCGGCACCAGCAGCGTGCCGACGGGATCGATATGCCGCGCAGGGTTCAGGCTGATGCGTCCGGCCTGATAGGCCGTGGGATCGCCGAACATCCGCGCGACGTAGCCGTGCGCGGCTTCGTGCAAGGTGATGGCGAAGATGACCGGTATCGCGTAGACCGCAATGGTTTGGATGATGTCATTCATGGCGAACCGGATTGTAGATGAGCCACGCGCCGGCGCATGCCGGCGTGCAGGTCGGCGCGGCGGGCGCGCTAGGCAAGACCGAGGGTGGCAGGATCGCCGCGTCCGACACGCACGACCACAGGCTCGTCGCCGGTGAGGTCTATCACGGTGGTGGGCGATTGCGGGCAAGCGCCCGCGTCGATGATGGCCGCCAGGGAGTGTTCGTAGCGTTCGCGGATTTCTTCCGCGTCGTTCAACGCTTCGGTCTCGTCCTTGGGGATGAGCGTGGTGGACAGCAAGGGCGCCCCCACCTGCTCCAGCAGGCCCAGCATGACGGGATGGTCCGGCACACGGATGCCGATGGTCTTGCGCGACGGATGCGACACGCGCCGCGGCACTTCCTTGGTCGCTTCGAGGATGAAGGTCCAGGGTCCCGGCGTCGCGGCCTTCAGCAACCGGTACTGGCGGTTGTCGACGCGCGCGAAGTGGCCGATTTCAGCCAGGTCGCGGCACAGCAGCGTGAGATGATGGCGTTCATCCAGGCCACGCAGGCGGCGCAGTCCGTCAGCGGCGTTCTTGTCGTCCAGCCGCGCGACCACGGCATAGCTCGAATCGGTAGGCACTGCGACCAGCCCGCCATCGGCCAGCCATTGGGCCGCCTGCTTCAGCAGGCGCGGTTGCGGATTCGCGGGATGAATATCGAAATACAAGGCCATGGGTTTATCCTAACACTCTTGAAGGCCGCTCAGTACAGAGCGGCGATGCAAAATGGCGGGAACGCCGACCCGCCCGGAGAAACAGTATGCGCCTTGATGACTCGCGCGAAAGCGACAATGTGGAAGACCGCCGTTCCAGCGGCCCACGCATCGGCGGCCGCGGCACCATCGGCATAGGCACGATCGTGCTGGCCCTGGTCGCCATGTATTTCGGCGTGGACCCCAGCGTGGTCCTGCAGATGGCCGAAGGCCCGCCCGTGCAGCAACAGCAGGGGCCCGCCACGCGTCCGCCCGCCAACGACAAACAGGCAGTGTTCGTCTCCAAGGTCCTGGGCGAAACCGAAGACACCTGGAGCGCCATTTTCCAGAAGGACCTGAACCGCCAATACGTGGCGCCCAAGCTGGTGCTGTTCCGCGGCGCCACGCCCACGGCCTGCGGCACCGGACAGTCGGCCATGGGGCCGTTCTACTGCCCGGGCGACAGCAAGGTGTACATCGACCTGGCCTTCTTCGACGAATTGCAGAACCGCTTCAAGGCGCCGGGCGATTTCGCCCAAGCCTATGTCATCGCGCATGAAGTCGGCCACCACGTCCAGCATCTGCTGGGCATCTCCGACCAGGTGGACAACCTGCGCCGCCGCAATCCTGCGCAGGCCAATGCATTGTCGGTGCGCATGGAACTGCAGGCCGACTGCTTCGCCGGCTTGTGGGCGCAGCGCGCCAACGCGGCCCGCAACATCCTGGAAAGCGGCGACGTGGAAGAGGCCCTGACCGCCGCCACCGCGATCGGCGACGACCGCCTGCAGAAGCAGAGCCAGGGCTATGTGGTGCCCGATTCCTTCACCCACGGCTCCTCGGCCCAGCGCGTGCGCTGGTTCAAGCGCGGCCTGGAGAGCGGCAGCATCAAGCAGTGCGACACGTTCGGCGCCAGCTCGCTATAGCCGCGACGCGCCGCCCTTAGGCTGTACATCCATACAGCAAAAAGGGCGGCGCAGTCTTCATCTTGTAAGATTACGCCCCCTCGCAGTGTTGCGCGTGCGCCCGCCGCCGCGCGGCGCTTGCCAGGCGCGCTGCCCGGCGCGCGCATTTCCAAGACCCTAGATCAGTTCCATGGCCAACAAGTTCGAACCGCTAATCACCGTTGATGAGGTGCAAGAGATTCTTGCCGAACCCAAGGAAACCGTAAAACCGATCGCCTGGGTGCCCAAGCCCGCCGCCAGCAATCTCCAATGGATGGAATTCGCCTGTGCCTGCCGGGTCAAGGGCGAAGTGCGTGAAGACGTGATCTTCCGCGCCACCTATCGCGGCGCGCGCACGGCCGTGCACGGCCAGGCCACGATTTTCCTGGCCGAAGCGTTCTGCGCCAGCCTCTTCGTAGGCCCGCACCGCGTGTTCGGCGTGGACACCGACGACTCCTTCCACACCAGCCTGGTGGGCGAAGGCCGGCCTCAGTACCGCAAGCCGCTTGCGGACCGCAGCCATGAACACATCTGGGTGGACGATGGCGAAGGTTATGCCGAGCCCATCGTGCCCGCCCTGCAGAATATCGGCGCGCTGATGCAGTACTTCCTGCCGCGGGCGAACCTGACGCTCACCGGCGGATTCGCGCATCCCCTCAAAGGCCGCCAAATCGAACTGATCCTATGAGCACTTTCCTGGAAGCCTCCGGCTGGACCGTCCTGCCGGCGGGCGAGCACGCCATCCGCGCCATATCGCCCATGACACTGGGCCTGGACGGGCAGCACGCGGCCTTCTTCATCGCGCATCCCGACGAGTCCACGTTCTACCTGACCGACGCCTGTGAGACCGCGATGCACGCGTCCAGCTACGGCATCGACCTGGCGGCCAAGCGCATCGACATCCTGAATGAAACCCCGGGCGTCAGCCTGGCGCACTTCGACCGCGACGGCGCCATCGTCGCCAGCGGTCCCAACGAGCAGCTGCAGGAAGCGCTGTGGGACGCGGTCAAGCTGGCGATGGCACTGTCGTTCCAGTGCGCCAAATGGATGCCGAAGTTCAGCCAGTTGCGCTTTCGCGCCCAGGTCGGGCGGGCGCTGGCGGCGGGCGTGGGCGTGAACCGCATGGTCAAGGGCGCGCGCGCCAAGGGCAGCAGCGGCCACACGGCCGATTTCGCCTTCGCCGTACGCGCCGCCAGCAGCACCGCGTTGACGTACATCGAACCGATCGCCCTGAAGGCCGGCAAGAAAATGGACTGGACGCAGGTCTACCAGACCCACGGCAAGATGTCGGACGTGAAGATGGCGGACGCGCGCAACTCGCGCATGGTCATCCTGGAGGACGGCGCCTCGGCCGAGGAATTCAAGAAGGCCGTGACCATCCTGGAACAGTCCGCGACCGTGCAGACGCTGGCCAAGACGCGCGATTGGCGGGAAGTCTTTTCCGGCTAGGACGGCGTCAGGCTGGCAGGTTGGTCAGGCCGTCGACGATTTCGCGGCCGTGCAGGATCGCTGCATGCACCGCTTCACGCGGACTGTAGACAAAACCGCCCTCGGCAAAACGCGGAACCGGATATTCGTCGCCGCCTTCGAGCACGGCGCCTGCCTGGACCACCATCACCGACGCTATGAATACGGGGCCGCTGGATTGCGCCTGAACCTCGGCGTCTGCGCCCCGGGACACTTTGGCCGTCAGCCGGTATCCCTTGTAGATCAAGTTGTTCTGATGCACTTCGGATGCCCTCTTTGTGCGATCCAGCATACCCCGCTTGACTATGACAGTTCGGATATGTTTTGTAACGATGGCAGAAAATAGAAACACTGTTGCATCGCGATAGGTGCGTCCCCGTTTCCCAGGAACGCTACGCGCGGCCCATCCGCGCGCCGCATGTCCAGGGTTGACGCGGCTTGCGGCGCAACGCGGGGCGCTGCCGCAACCCGTCCCCACCCGGGTTCACGGGGATTTCCCTAGATCTGTTGCATATGCACACCTTATTGCAGGCTCATGCGGCGACATTCCGGTCCCGGCGCGCAGCGCTCGCGGCGGACTGCTCATCCGCTGGCCCGAAGAAGGCGGGAAACTGCTTTTCGCCCTTCTTCGTCACGCTCAACGCGCGCGAATCCAAGTCCTTGCTGATCCAGTCGCGGCGCGTCAGCGCCTCCAGCAGCGCCGCGCCCAAGGCGCCGCCCAGATGCGAGCGACGCTCGCTCCAGTCCAGGCAGGAACAGGCGAAACGCCGCCGGCGTTGGCGCGCCTGCATCACGTCCACGCCTATCTGCGCCAGGGCCGCCTCGCCCAAAGGCGTCAGCAGGTAATCGCGCCCGTCCGCCGTCAGCCATTGGCGCGACAGCATCGCGTCATGGATGCGTACGGCCAGGGTGCCCGCCATGTGGTCATAACAGGTACGCGCCTCGCGCAGCGCCGAGGGCGTGCTGGGTTTGAACGGCACGCGCTCCGCGCCGGCCACCACCAGCAAGGCCTCCAGCGCATGTCCAACCTCGCCATTGGCCAGGCGGTAGTAGCGGTGCTTGCCCTGCACGGCCATTTCCACCAGCCCTTGTTCCCGCAGTCGCAGGAAATGGCTGCTGGCGGTGGAGGCGCCGATGTCGGCGGCGGCCGCCAGTTCGGTCGCGGTGCGGGCGCGGCCGTCCAGCAGCACGCACAGCATGCGCGCCCGGGCCGGATCGGCGATGGCGCCAGCCACGGCGGAAAGATTGATGTCGGCGAACTCGGATTCCATGATTCGTCACAGACCAAAGTGTTGTGTGCAGAGTCAAGCATACTGCGACTCAACGCAACAAGACAGCGGCCGGCCTGCCCGGACACCCATGCGCGCATCCCGGAAATTCTTTGGCTGGACAGTGCTTTACGCCACCTTCGTGCTGGCGATCTTCGGCTGGGGCGTCGGCTTCTACGGCCCGCCCGTGTTCCTGCATGCCGTGACGCAGCGTACCGGGTGGGGCGTGGCCCTGGTATCCGGCGCCGTCACGCTGCACTTTCTTTGCGGCACCCTGGTGGTCGCCAACCTGCCGCGGCTGTACCGGCGTTGCGGGGTGCCGGCGGTCACGCTGGGCGGCGCCGTGCTGCTCGCGTTCGGCGTGAGCGGCTGGGCCGCGGCCGCACAGCCCTGGCAGCTCTATGCGGCGGCGCTGCTCTCGGGCATGGGCTGGGTGACGCTGGGTGCCGCCGCCGTCAATGCGCTGATCTCACCCTGGTTCGTCCGCCGCCGCCCCGCCGCGCTGGGCATGGCCTACAACGGCGCCAGCGTCGGCGGCATCGTCTTTTCGCCCTTATGGGTTTACCTGATCGGCCAGGCAGGATTTGCCCAGGCGGCCTTGTGGGTAGGCGCGGCGATGGTGGCCGTGATCGCCGTGCTGTCGCGCAAGGTGTTTGCCCTGACGCCGCAACAGCTGGGCCAGGAGCCAGATGGCGCTTGCGCTGCAGCGCAGGCGCCGGCGGCCACGGCAGGCATCGCCTCGCCCGCGCCGCTGGCGGGCCTGTGGCGCAACCGCGCCTTTCTCACCCTGGCCGCCGGCATGGCGCTGGGCCTGTTCGCCCAGATCGGCCTGATCGCGCATCTGCTGTCCCTGCTGGCGCCGCTGCTGGGCGCACAGACCGCAGGCCTGGCAATGGGCCTGGCTACGGCCGCGGCCATCGGCGGGCGCACGCTCGTCGGTTGGCTGATGCCTGCCGGCACCGACCGGCGCAAAGTGGCCTGCCTGGCCTACGCCATCCAGATCGCCGGTTCATTGGTTCTGATGCTGGCCGCAGAGCACGCCTGGGCCATCTGGCTGGGCGTACTGCTGTTCGGATCAGGCATAGGGAACGCGACCTCGCTGCCGCCATTGATCGCGCAGACTGAGTTCGCCCGCGAAGATACGCAACGCGTGGTCCCGCTGATTGTCGCCATGTCGCAAGGCGCCTACGCCTTCGCGCCCGCGTCGTTCGGCATGCTGCGGGCATGGTCCGAACAGGCCGGGCAGCCACTGCTCTGGTTCCTGGCGGCGGCGGCCAGCCTGCAGGCCGCCGCCATCGCCTGTTTCGCGTTGGGGCGCGTTACTCCAGCCCGCCGCGGCGGGCAACCAGCCCAGCCATGACGGCATCGCCGTTTTCGCCGGCCAGGCCTTCGGCCACGCCGCGCCTATCGGCAACCGTTCGGTTCTGGCTGACCTTCCATTTGCCTTCGATGCGCGCAATGGGAATCTCCACGCCGACGATGGCGCGCATCTGGACCGCGATGAAATCCGCCGGCGCGTCGGCCACGCGCCAGGGCTGCGCGCGCGCTTTCTCCTGGCTGTCGGTCAGCGCATCCAACTGGGCGCGCAGCCAGGCCGGATCATCCTGAATCACCGGCGCGCCCCAGACGTGCACGGCAACGAAGTTCCAGGTGGGCACGACCTTGTGCGTCTCGGCCTTGGTCGGGTACCACGACGGCGTGACGTAAGCCTGCGGTCCGTGGAATACGACCAGGCATTCGCGGCCCGAAGCAAGGTCGGCAAGCTGCGGGTTGGCGCGGGCCACATGCAGGCGCAATACGCCATACGGTCCTTCCGGATACAGCAGACAGGGAATGTGGTTCGCCATCAGCCCGCCCTCCCCGCTGGTCGTGAGCACGCCCAGCGGATGGGCGCGGATGAAATCGTGCTGGACTTCGGGCGAGTCTTCGCGAAAGGCGGACGGCAGGTACATGGCGGGTTCGGCGGTAGCGGCTGAAAACCACAACATACCGCCATCGTGGCTCCATTTCCAGGACCAGCTCAGGTTCTTTTCATGGAGCCAGCGGCATCAGGCTGGCAAGCGCTTTTCCAGCAGGATGGTGGTGAAGCCGCTGTCCCATTCCTCGTCAGGATAGGTATCGATCTCGGCATAGCCGTGCTTGCCGTAGAACTGGCGGCTGCGCATATTGAAGGAATCCGTCTCCAGCCGCGCCTGAGCAAATCCCGCAGCGCGGATGGCCGTTTCCATCCAGGCCAGCAATGCGCCGCCGACACCCTGCCCTTGCCTTGCGGGATGCACATGCAAGGCCCAGATGAAGTCGTTTTCCCAATCCGCCATGCCCGCCAGCACGCCGTCGATTTCGCACACCATGAAAAGGCTGCCCCTGGCGCTCACATACTGGCCCGTCTTGCCGCTTGCGCGAAACTGGGCGTCCCTTTCCGCCGTCATTTCCGGCATCCACGTGCTTTCGTAGGTGCGCATCAGCAGGTCTTCGAGCAAGACTGCGTCCTCAGGCCGGCTCGGCCTGATCATGAATTTCTGTTGTTGGTCCGTCATGCGCGGCAGTGTAGCAACGCCGCTCCCAAGGAGATGCGCGCGCTTATCGTCGCACGCGTTCGTATGCCTGGTTCATGCGATCCCGCGCCCCGGTTTCGTTGGCGTAGGCGCGGTCATAGTTGTCCAGGCAATCCTGGGTGGGATTCGGCCACTTGATCGCGGCGATCGCGGCGGTGAGCTCGTCGCGGGCCCGCTGCCAGTCCTTGACGGCGGCATACCATTGCTTGGCGGTGTCCATAGTTGTCTCCCTATGTTCACTCGTCCATCGTAGTCCCGCGGCGGCTTTCCGCGGCAGCTATTACGGCTTACCCGCAATGGAGTCTTCCACGCCCCGCCGATCTTTCGTTTCAGTTTTCCCAAAATGGAATTCTGCTTTGCAGCGAAACGGGGCTTCCACCCCTGCCAAAGCGGAAAATGCGGCGCGAAACGGGGCAATAATTGGGCCGCCCGCGACACGCGCACGGCCTTTCCATCTGCCGCGCCGGGCGCCATTTTCAGGAAGAGAAGAATATGAAGATCCGTCTCGCTCTGGCCGCCTGCTGTGCAGTGATCGGCCTTGCCGGCTGCACCAACCTGCCCAAGCCGCAGAACTATTCCACGTCCCTGGGTGAAAACCAGAGCCGGCTCAAGCAGGATCCCGACTGGAGCGCTGGCATGGTCTGGGTGCGCCCCGGTCCGCCCATCGGCAGCCAGTACCAGAAAAAACTCATTCTGGAACCGGTGCAATACATCCAGGGCGACCGACCGGACGAGCTGGACATGAAAGCCGATAGCGCCATGCGCGAGCGCGCGCTGGCCTACCTGAACGAAGCGATCCGGCGCGAGTTCGAACAAGCCGGCTACCAACTGCTGACACGGCCCGCGCCACACGCAATGCGCCTGAGCGCCGCCATCACCGGCACCTTCCGCAACGAGCGCGACCCCAGGATGATGGAATACATCCCCATCGGCTTCGTGATCGGCCAGACCGTCAAGGCGGCCGGCTACCGCGACCAGTCGGCGCGCCTGCTGCTCGAGGCCGCCCTGCGCGACGCCAATACCAACGAGCTGCTGATCACTTCGCTGGGCACGGTCACGGGCGGCAACCTCCCCGCTGACCGCAAGCCCACCGCGGACGACGTGCGCAGCGCCATCGATGACTGGGCGCGCAACGCGCGCGAACAGTTCGACCGCATCTGGCAGGAAGACCAGCCGGAAGCCGGTTAGAGGCTGCGCTCGCACCGACGGGAACTTCCTGTCAGAGTTGACAGGTCTTGATCCATAAAGGCGGAACAGAACGGGCCAAAGCGGGTCGAATTCATCGCGTTTTTCAACCGAAAATCACGATGTGATGAATATTGACGTCAACCCTCACTTACCCAGTGCCACGGCTAATGCTACTGTTCCGCCTGTGCAAGGAGTACATGCAATGGATCAGAAAACCAAGCCCTGGGCTTTTCCCAAGCCGCATCCGGAAAATACCCCGCGGGGCGAACGCAACAAACAGGAGTTCGACGCTCCTGCCCAAGACCCGAAACCCGCGCCCAAGCCACGCGCGAAGAAGGAGACGCCGGCCGCCAGCCGGGCTCGCACATGAGCCCGGCCGGGCGCCCCGGCCTGCTCCTCGAATAAGCTTATCCCGCCTGCCCATGGCCCAGCGCCCGCATTCGCGATCAATGGCGCGTGTCTCGCGGAAACCAGCATGGCCATGATCGCCGATCCGCCGCTGCGAGGCAGCGGCAAGATTACCGGAGTGTTCTTCGACCCTGCGGGGGAAATCGCGGCCGTGGCCTCCGAGTTTCCCCTGCTCGCGAACCCTCGCGCCCGCGCGGCGTATGGCGGCCAGACGTTGCGCTATCGCGTGGCGCTGTACCGCCGCGGCAGTCCCATCCCGTTCGCGGCTTTCGACCAACTGCGCCATCCCGTCAACCACATCGCTTTCCATCCCGCCCAATCCGTGGTCGCGATCGGCGCAGGCAGTTATGACGGCGGCTATCTGTTCGAAGGCGACCTGCTGGTCTGGGATTGGCGCAGCGGGCTCTCGCGCCGGTTCTTCCGCAACATCCCTGAAGTTGCGCATTGCGCCTTCACCCCCTCGGGCGACGGGATCGAGGCGTGGGTGCGGCCCTGGGACGAAGAATGGGAAGGGCTGCCCGACGATCCGCCCGACGCCGCATTCAACACCTTGTTCGTCGTGCGCACGCCCTACGACGCCGCGACCTGGTCCGATGCCGGTCCCGGCGAACTGGAACTGTCAGGCGACGACATCGCGCCGGCAGCAGATCCCCCCGCGCCGGCGCCAGAGTCCCGCCTCGCGCAATGGCTAGGGCTGCCGCAACTGGGAAGCCGCAAGGCCATCCATGATCTTGCGTGGTTGGACGCCAAGCGCATCGCGGTAGCGCATGGCGGCTGCCTGCTGGAAATCCAAGACGTCGAAGACGGCCTGGTCGCCGCATACGCCGGCGCCGGCCATGGCGCCGAGATCATCCGGGCGGCGGGCATCCATGTACACGTCGTGGAAGCCTCGAAGCGGCCCGACATGAAGTGGCACCAGGATTCCCGGCTGTATACGCTGACGGACGACGGGCTGGACCTCGTCGGCGAGTACGACGGCGAATACACGTTCTCTGCCTCCTCGCAAGGCGTATTGCTGGGCCGCAGGAACCGCAACCCCGCAACCCGCAACGCGTGCGACCTGCTGCGCGACCTGGGCTCGGGCGCCGAACGGCGCGTGGACCTGGGCCATTACGACTGCTTCAATCACTACATCCGCATCAGCGGCGCGCCGTCGCCGTTCTGCGTCCAAGGCACGCCTGCAAGCTCCCACGAGGCCAAACGCCTGTGCATGGTCATGCCCGACGGCCGGACCAAGCCGCTGTGGCCGGTGCTCAAGGCCAACGGCAAGCCCGACAGCCACGCCATGGAACTTGCCGGCTGCTACGTCGACGACGCGCAAGGCGCTGGCCTGGTCATCAGCGGGCGGCACTACGCTCCCGCCGTCAACGTCGCCTGCGCCGGCTTCATTTACCGCAAACCGCTGGACCGTGACCGCGAACTCTGGCGACATTCCACCACTGCCTCCGCCAGCGCGGTCGTCTTCATGCCCTGCCCCGGGCTGATCGCCGCTGCGTTCCTGGACGGCGGGCTGCTGTTGCTGGATGCCGCGTCGGGCGAGATCCGGTTGCGCGCCAGGATGCGGCTGGAAGGCCTGCCTGCATTGGTCTTCGCGCTGGATGCCCATGAGGAAAAACTGGCTCTGGGAACGGCGGATGGCCGGATCTCCATCATCGCGGTCGACGAACTGCTGGCGCGCGGCGCGGCGCAGGAATAGGTGGAAATCGGCTAAGCGTAATCCCCTAGGCCCGCGGCCCGCGACTGCCGCTATCCTCGCGGACGTATCTATCCGCGACTTCCCATGACCCCTCGTCTGGATCTGTATACCCTGCAGGTGTTCCTGGCCGTGCTGGAAGAAGGCAGCATCGCCGCGGCCGCCGCGCGCGAACATATCGCGCCATCGGCGCTATCGAAGCGCCTGTCCGAACTCGAACGCGTCCTGGACGTCCCATTGTTTCAGCGCCATGCGCGCGGCGTCGAACCGACCAGCGCCGCACACGCGTTGGCGCGGCGCGCACGCACGCTGCTACATCAAACCCAGGATCTGGCCGCCGAAATCCGCGACTACTCCGCCGGCCTGCGCGGCCGCGTGCGCGTCGCGGCCAACCTGTCTTCCATTGCGCAGTTCCTGCCGATGGAACTGCGCCGCTTCCTGACCCAGCACCCCAACGTGCAGATCGACCTGGAAGAGTCCGTCAGCGCCGGCGTCACCCGCGCGGTGATCGACAACGCCGCCGACATCGGCGTCTACACCCAATCCGACGACGAAAACGGGCTGGACATATATCCCTACCACCGCGACGTCATGGCGCTGGTGACGCCCTCGGGACACCCCTTGTCGCGACACCGGCAGGTATCGTTCGCCGATACGCTGGACTATGACCACGTCGGCATGCACCGGGGCAGCGCCGCGAACTATCTGTTCACGCGCGAGGCCGCGTCCATGAACCGTTCTCTGCGGCTGCGCTTCCAGGTCACCTCCTACGACGCGCTGGTGTCCATGGTGCGCGCGGACCTGGGCGTCGGCATCGTGCCCACCAAGGCCCTGTCCGCCTATGTGTGCGACGCGCTCTGCATCATTCCGCTGACTGACGCCTGGGCGCACCGCCAGCTCAAGTTGTGCGTGCGCAGCAATGAATCGCTATCGGGCGCCGCCCGGCTGCTGCTGGATCATCTGATCGCTGAAGCCGCAACGCAGCAATAGGACGCGCGAGCCTGCCCATGCGCGACGCCTGGCCCCCGAGCCATCTCGTTTCGCGATCCCCCGCCGAAGATTGACGATTTGTCCTGCCAGGGTCCATCGCAGAAGATGGTGGCCGACCACCCATGTCCCGGACATCGCCGCGCAAAGCCCTCGCGGGCGCAGGATCCGGGCGCCAGGAGACGACAAGCCATGAGCCTTCCAGACCGAGTCGAAATCGTGGAAGTCGGCATGCGCGACGGACTGCAGATCGAATCCGAGTTCGTGCCCACCGACACCAAGATCCAGATCCTGAACGCGCTGATCGACGCAGGCGTGCGGCGCTTCGAAGCCACCTCCTTCGTTTCACCCCGCGCCGTGCCGCAGATGCGCGACGCGCAGGAAGTCCTGCAGGGCGTGCGCAAACGTCCGGGCGTGGTGCTGGGCGCGCTGGCGCCCAACCGCAAGGGCGTCGAACGCGCGCTGCAGTCGCAGGCCGACGAGATCGTCGTGTTCTTGTCCGCCACCGAGAGCCACAACACCAAGAACCTGAACCGCCCGGTCGAACAATCGCTGCGCGACATCGAGGACATCGCGCAGCTGCTGAAAGACCACCCCATCAAGCGCAAGGGCGCCATTGCCGTCGCCTTCGGCTGCCCCTTCGAAGGCGACGTGGACCTGGGCCGCATCCGGACCATCTTCGACCACTTCGCGCGCCAGGGCTTCGACGCCGTGACGTTGGGAGACACCACCGGCATGGCCACGCCCCGGCTGGTGCGCGACACGGTCGAGACTCTGCGGGCCGACCATCCCGGCGTCAAGATATCGCTGCACTTCCACAACACGCGCGGCATCGGCCTGGTGAACGTGGTGGAAGGCCTGCGCGCCGGCGTCACCTCCTACGAATCCTCGCTGGCTGGGTTGGGCGGCTGCCCGTTCGCGCCGGGCGCCACCGGCAACATCTGCACCGAAGACCTGGTCTACCTGCTGGACGAGATGGGCGTGGACAGCGGCATCGACCTGGGCGCGCTGATCAAGGTAGCCCAGCGGCTGGAAGGCATCGTCGGCCGTGGCCTGCCCGGCCAGCTGATGAAGGCAGGGCCGCGCCTGCGCCTGCATGACTATGCCGTAGCCGCCGGCGCGATCGGCTGAGGAGCCCCCATGGACAGCAAATCGAATGGCGGCGCGGTCCTGGACCTGTCGGCGGTGCGCGAGACCGGCGTCAACTTGAACCGCCCCGAATGCGTGCTGAGCACGGCCGCGGGCGATCTCTACGTGTCGGACAAGGCCGGCGGCATACGCCACATCCTGCCCAACGGCGACGCGCGCCTGATCGGCGCCCAGTCCGGACTGATACCCAACGGCTTCGCCCTGTTGCGCGACGGCTCGTTTGCCGTCGCCAACCTGGCCGACGACGGCGGCGTCTGGCGCGTACAGCGCGACGGCACGGCGGAGCCCTACATCATGGAGATCGACGGCGTGGCCCTGCCCGGCGTCAACTTCGTCTGGCTGGACGAGCGCGAACGCCTGTGGATCTGCGTCAGCACCGTGCGCCGCGGCGACCATCAGTTCCGCCGCGACATCGCCGACGGCTTCATCGCCGTGCGCGACGAGCGCGGCACCCGCGTCGTGGCCCAGGACGTGCATTGGACCAACGAATGCCGCACCGATCCGGACGGCACGCACCTGTACGTCAACGAAACCTTCGGCCGGCGCCTGCTGCGCTTTCGCATCGGCGCCAACGGCGACCTGAGCGAACGCGCCGTCATCACCGAATTCGGCAAGGGTACCTATCCCGACGGCATGGCGGTCGATGAAGAGGGCCACATCTGGGTGGTCAGCGTGGTCTCCAACCGGGTCATACGCGTCAGCCCGCAAGGGCAGCAGCAGCTCATGCTGGAGGACGGCGACGCCGCGCACATCGACAGGCTGGAAGCCGAATACCTGGCCAATCGCCTGAGCCGCCCCATGGTTTACGACAACCATAGCAAGCGGCTGCAGAACATCACCAGCCTGGCGTTCGGGGGCCCAGAGCGCAAGACCGCCTACATGGGCTGCATCAATGGGTCCCGCCTGGCGGTGTTCGATTCGCCGGTCGCCGGGCTCAAGCCCGTGCACTGGAACTGGTAGGCCGGATCCGCATCCCGGAGGAGACATCATGCACAAGAAAATATCGCAGCAACTGGTCCGCGCCTCGGCAGCCCTGCTGGCGCTTTCGATCACCGCCGCCGGCGCGTTCGCGCCCGCAGGCCAGGCGCAGGCGCGGGAAATGAAGATCGCGACCATCGCCGCCTCCAACAGTCCCTGGGACCATGCCATGCGCGCCTTTGCCGAAGAGGCCGCCAGGCAATCCCAGAACGAACTGCAGGTGCACGTCTACACGGACGGGCAATTGGGCGACATCAGCAAGATCCTCTCATCCATGCAGCTGGGCACGCTGGACATGGGCTACTTCGGCCTCGGGTCAGTGGTGTTCCTGCGCGGCGCCCAACCGCTGAACATCCTGTATGCGCCCTATCTGTTCAAGAGCGGCGAACAGGCCGAGCGCATCATCAACAGCGACGAGTTCGCGCAGATCTTCGATGACGTGGCCAAGAAATCCGGCGTGCGGGTGTTTGCGGCCTTCGGCATACGCTCGCCGCGTGCGCTGCAGACCGTATCGCGGCCCATCAACAAGCCCGAAGACGTCAAGGGCCTGAAGCTGCGCATTCCGGCCATTCCCATCCTGAAGTCCACCTTCGAAAAGCTGGGTGCGCAGGTCGTGCCGCTGGGCATGACCGAAATCTACACCGCGCTGGGCCGCGGCATGATAGACGGCCAGGACAACGGCTTTGATCTTTCGATCCCGTTGCGCTTCCACGAGGAAGCCAAGTACTGGGCGGCGACCGACCACGCCTACGAGCTGACGGGCTGGTTCATTTCCGAACGCGTCTGGCAAGGCCTGGACGCCAGGCAGCGCCAGGCGCTGACCGAGGCGGCCAAGGCGGGCGGCAAGGTCGCCACCCGCCTGGACCAGGAGCTGGACGACAACGCAGTCAAGCTTCTGAAGGAAGCCGGCGTTACCTACACGCAGCCCGACAAGGCCGCGTTCAAGGCGGCGCTGGCCACCGTCTACCAGCAGTACGAAGGCAAGGATTGGCCGGCCGGCATGGTCGAACGCATCCAGAAGATGCAGGAGTAAGCCATGGCCGCGCCCATGCCCGCGCCGACCGTGCGCGCCTCGTCCCACGCGGCCTCCGGCTGGCGCGGCCTGGCGCTGAGCGCCGACCGCGCCGTGTGCTGGATCGGCCGGCTGGCGGTCGCCCTGACCCTGGCCATGGTGCTGGTGTTCTGCTTCGCCCAGGTCCTGGACCGCTATCTGCTGAAGACGCAGTTCGACGCCTGGGACCAGGTCGCGCGCATCGGCATGCTGTGGTGCGCGTTCGTCGGCGCGGCCATGGCGTTGCGCGAGCGCCGCAACGTGGTCATAGACATCATCGACCGCCATCTGCCGGAACGCGTGCGGCGCGCGCGCGACCGCCTGTTCGACACCTGCCTGCTGGCGCTGGCCGCCACCCTGTTCTACAAGGGCCTGGACGTGGTCGCCGTGGGCAACTTCCAGGACATCGTCGGAACGCCTTTCACCTACGCCGTCAGCTACGCCTCGCTGACCGTGGGCATGGTGTTCTTCATGCTGTTCCTGGCCCTGCGCCTGCTCATCCCCGACGCCCCCGCGCCGCAGGACGCCTTCGCGCGCGGCGAGCCCGACACCCCGGGAACGCATCCATGATCCTCTTCTCCGTCGTGCTTTTCGTCGTGCTCATCCTGGCCGGCCTGGACATAGGCTTCGCAATGATCACCGCCGCCCTGATAGGTATGCTGTTCAAGGGCGGCGGCGGGGTCGATATCGCCCAGGCGCCGCTATCGATGCTGGGCGGCATAGACGAGACCGCCCTGGTCGCGATCCCCCTCTTCATCCTGGCCGGCGAACTGATGAACCGCGGCGGCGTCACGCTGCGGCTCATCACCTGGTCCATGGCCATGGTCGGGCATATGCGCGGCAGCCTGTCGCAAGTCTCGCTGACCACCAACCTGGTCATGGCAGGCATCAGCGGCTCCGCCGTGGCCGACGCCAGCGCCATCGGCACCGCCATGATCCCTTCGATGAAGCGCGAGGGCTACCGGCGCGGCTACCCCGAGGCGGTCATCGCCTGCGGGGCGATGCTGGGTCCCATCCTGCCCCCGTCGATCCCGATGATCGTCTATGCGGTGCTGGCCAACCTGTCCATCATCCGCCTGTTCCTGGCGGGCATCATTCCCGGCTTCATGCTGCTGGCGGGCTACATGGCCATATGCGCCTGGCAGGCGCGGCGCCACGGCTACCAATCGCGTCCGCGGGCCAGTTGGCCTGAGCGCGCCAGGGTGACGCGCGCGTCCATCTGGGCCTTGATGATGCCCGTCCTGATCATCGCCGGCATACGCTTCGGCCTGCTGACGGATACGGAGGCCGCGGCGTTCGTGGCCGTGTACGCCCTGCTCGTGGGCCTGGCCGTGTACCGGGAACTGAAGCCGGGCGAGCTGGGATCGGCGTTCTACTCAGCCGGGCGCACCATGGCCGTGGTGCTGTTCCTGCTGGCCGCCGCCGGTCCCTTCAGCTGGCTGATCAGCGAATCGCGCGTCGCGGCCACCATCGCCAAGGGCATCCTGGGCATCTCCGACCAGCCCTGGGTGGTGCTGCTGACGGTGAACGTGTTCCTGATCCTGGTGGGCAAGATCCTGGAGCCGCTGCCGGCCATGATCATCACGCTGCCGGCGCTGCTGCCTATCGGCGCCCAGCTCGGCATGGACCCCATCCAGTACGCCATGATCCTGATCCTGAACCTGATGACGGGCATGCTGACGCCGCCGGTCGGCATCCTGCTGTTCGTCACGTCCGCCGTGGGCCGCACGCCGATAGGCCCCATCGTGCGCGAAATCGTGCCCTTCTTCATCTGGTCGCTGATCGTGCTCGCGCTGATCTGCGCCTTTCCTCCCCTGACCTTGTGGCTGCCGCGACTGGGCGGCTGACCAAAATCCAAGCAGATGCAAACCATGCCACTTACCGGAATCCGCGTCCTGGACCTGACCCGCATCATCTCCGGGCCTTACTGCACATCCATACTGGCCGACATGGGCGCCGAAGTGATCAAGATCGAAGCGCCCGGCGAAGGCGATCCTATTCGCCGCCAGGGCGTGCTCAAGGACGGCCTGAGCTGGTACTTCGCCAACTACAACCGCAACAAGCGGTCAGTGACACTGGACCTGTACAGCGCCGAAGGCAAGGACATCCTGCGCCAGCTGATACCCCACTGCGACGTCGTGATCGAGAACTACCGGCCCGGCATCATGGACAAGATGGGCTTCGGCGATGAAGCGCTGAAGGCGTTGCGGCCGGACATCATCCATTGCAGCATCAACGGCTTCGGCGCGTCCGGTCCCTATCGCGACCGGCCCGCCTTCGACTTCATCGCCCAGGCCATGAGCGGCTTCATGAGCCTGAACGGCGGCGAAGACGATCCGCCCATGCGCGCGGGGCCGCCCATCAGCGACCTGGCCGCCGGCCTGAACGGCGCGCTGGGCGTGGTGGCCGCGCTCTTGCGCCGCGAGCGCACCGGCCGCGGCGACTCCATCAGCGTCAGCCTGCTGTCCAGCATGATAGGGTTGCTCAGCTTCCAGGCATCGAACTACTTCGCCAGCGGCGAGCTGCCTCCGCGCACCGGCAACGACCACGGCATCGTCGCGCCCTACGGGCTGTTCGAGACGGCCGACGGCCAGGTCGCGATCGCCCCGTCCAACGATGCCATGTACGAGAAGTTGCTGGACGCGCTGGAACTGCCCGAACTGCGCGTGCATCCGGAATTCCAGGCCAACGCCGACCGCATGCTGAACCGCGCATCCATCAAGGCCGCCATCGAGGCCCGCACCCGCCAGAAGGACAGCCACTACTGGATCGAACGCCTTAACCAGTACGGCGTGCCCTGCGGGCAGGTGCTGAACCTGCAGGAAGTATTCGACGACCCGCAGGTAGCGGACCAGCAGATGGCCATGGACGTCGCCCATCCCGATGGCCAGCAGGTGCGCATGCTGGGCTTTCCGATCAAGTTCGCCGAAGCGCCCTGCCAGGTCCGCAGCGCCGCGCCCGCATTGGGCGCGGACACCGATGCGGTGCTGGAGGAATTGGGCCTGTCGCGCGACCGAATCAGGGAACTACGCGAACAAGGAACCGTCTAGCCAAACAGGGAGCCTGAAACCGCCCGCCGCAACCGAACCCGCAGTACGCGTCAGCAGCATCCGCAGCAACCGACGTCTGGCGATCACGACCGGACGCGCCCACCAAGGAATGGAGACCACAACCATGCTACGTGCCCTAATGTTCTCGGCCTGCGCGCTCGTCGCCTGCGCCCCCGCCGCCGCCCAGCAGTACCCGAACCAGCCCATCCGCGTCATCGTGCCGTTCACGCCTGGCGGGGGCACCGACTTCCTGTCGCGCACCGTCGCCGTCAAACTGTCCGACTCGGTCAAATGGAACGTCGTCGCCGAGAACCGGCCCGGCGCCGGCGGCACCATAGGCATCACCACCGCCGCGCGCGCCAAGCCCGACGGCTACGAAATCGTCATGGGCCAGGTCGACAACCTGGCCGTGGCGCCTTCGCTCTACACCAAGCTGGCCTATGACCCGGTCAAGGACTTCGAACCCATAGGCATCGTCGGCGAAGCCCCCCTGGTGGTCGTCGCAAGCAAGAACGGCCCGTACAAATCCCTCAAGGACCTGATCGCCGCCGCCAAGAAGGCGCCCGGGACCATCAATTACGGCTCGCCCGGCGCAGGCACCATCACGCACCTGGCCGCCGAACTGCTGCAGCTCCAGGCGGGCATCAAGCTCGTGCATGTGCCTTACAAGGGATCGGGTCCGGCCATGGCCGACCTGCTGGGCGGGCAGGTCCCCGTCATTTTCACGTCCATCCCCTCGGCTGCGCCGCAGATCAAGGCCGGCAGCGCCGTCCCGTTGGCCGTGACCTCCCTCAAGCGCAGCCCCGCCATGCCGGATGTGCCCACCGTCGCAGAATCCGGCTATCCGGACTTCGACGTGCGCGTATGGTACGGACTGCTTGCACCCGCCAACACGCCCAAGCCCATCATCCAGACGCTGAACACGGAGCTCAACAAGATCCTCGCAATGAAAGACGTCCAGGATGCGCTGGCCGCGCAAGGCGCAACCGCCATGCCGACCACCCCCGCGCAGTTCTCCCAGACCATCGCCGCGGATTACAAGAAGTGGCGCGGCGTCATCCAGTCCGCCAACGTAAAGCTTGAATAGCCTTTGATCCAGGTCTTGCGGCGGCCATCGATCAATACCTCAAACCGCCGCAGCATTTCAACGCACACGCGGCCTCGAAAACAGCCTAGACCAAACGCATGCATCGCCTCATGCTTTTGCACGACGCTTCCCTGGGACGCGCCGCGCATGCGCTTGGATGATGGGCCGCAGCAGCATTGACAGGAATTTTGCCAGTCGAGACGATGACCTCAGCGCCACAGGTTTCAACGTGGCGCAAGTGAAGGAGGCTCATCATGTCAATCTCATGCAGACGACTGGAGGATGTGATTGCGGTCTCGGCAGCAGGAGACCAGTACCGGATCGAGCGACATATCATTCAAGAACCCGCGACGGACGAAAGTCCCGATCCACACATAGTGCTGCAATGCCGCCTCTCCACCGGCGGCGCCGTGATCTGGGAAGGGAAAGATGTGTATCGGCTGAAGTCAGGCGAAATCCTCAGGCCAGTGAATCGGCGGAAGAAGAAGAGTCCTTTTGAAGGGTAGCGAAGAAAAGCCCGCGGCTTGCGCCTGCGGGCTTTTGTTTGGGAGGCGGGCAACTGCCCGCCACAACGTGGCACTCAGGCCATGCTCAAGCCCGCGTGGTGATGACGAAAGTATTCCCAGCGGCCGGCGTACCGTAGTACGTGGCTCGCCACTGCCCCGACGCGGTGCTCTGTTCGCCCCACATCTGTCCCAGCGTTCCGGTGGTGGTCGTAATGTCGGCCATGGCCATTGCGGGTTGCTCCGCGCTGTCGCAGATCTTGTGAATCGTGAAGGACGGACCGGAGGTGAATCCGGAGCCAGCACAATTGATCGTCATGCGGACAGAGTGGCCGTAGGAAACAATTTCGGTAGCGCTTGCCGCGTCGCCCCAACCGGACAGTGACACAGCCACCACGTCATTGAAGATTCCGGGATTCAGCATGCGAATCGAGTGGTTTCGTCCAACCAGCACTGATCCGTATTCCAGCTTCAGGTCCGTGCCCATCCAGTGTGGGCAGCGGCTGTCGCCATCCGGGCCGACGATGTAATTTCCTTCCACCAAGACGCCGCCTACTTTTCCCAGCGTCTGGCCAGACAGAAAAATCGGGATGCGGTCGTATGTGCTGTTTCCTCCGGCGTCGCCCGCGTTGTAGACCATGTTGCCGCGCAGAACGGTGTCATACACGCCGCCTGCGCCCACGTCCCAGCCCACGACCAGCGCATGCTTACCCTGTCCCCTGAGGGTGTTTCCCACGATCTCGTTGCCGACCGTGCTTACAGCGTTGCCGCCCACCGTGCAACCAATCCCGAACGTGGCGCCGCCGACCAGGACGTTGTCCGTAATCCTGCAAAATTGACTCATCACGCCGATCAGGTCGCCACACCCGATAGTCGCCAGTTCGTTTGTCAGCGCCGGGGAGCTACCTTCTGGATCTATCGTCAATTGCGTGTCGCTGATTCTCGCCATGATCCGGAATTCCCTGCCTCCGTCGATAACCAGCACTTCGCCTATTCGCACATTCGTGAACTTCGGCCCCGAAAGCCACGTCACGGTGGCGCCGGTCAGGTTCACGCGCAGCCTGGCATCGCGTCCGCCGATGATGGGGGAATAGATCGTATTGTTTGAAATGATGGTGTAGTCCGCGGCTCCGAGCAGTATCGCTCCCGCGCCCGGGCGAACGATCCTGTTCTGAAGAATCAGATGCCTCGCCTCCTGCCCCACGAATCCATACACGCCGATGGCATGCATGAACGTGTCCTCGATGTGATTGCCGACGACGCTCATGCGCGCTGCGCTGCATGTTATGCCGTATCCGCAACTGCCAACAAGCACGTTGTCACGGACCGTTGCGTCATCGGCCCCACGCACATGCACGAGAACCGCGTTGTAGTCTGCAGCATTGGTGCCGCGGTTGCCGTTGACCGTGCATCCGCGCAGCCCGGCGCCATGTGCGAAACCGAAGTCGATCAGAATAAGCAGATTCAGACCGTCCGGCTGCGTGATAACGGTCTTGCCGTCGCCAACCAGTTCCACGCCGGCGCGCATCTGGATAGACGAATTGATGACGTAGGTTCCGCCGGCGCACTGCACCTGACCGAGCCCGCTGTTGAAAGCCACGTCCAATGCGGCTTGAATGGCCGCACCGTCGATGGATTCGGCCAGGGAGGTGACGAATGGGTAATCGACTTGGGCGGCCGACAACGTGGCGTAACGCTCCGCGAGCGTATGGAGCGTGCCATCCGCGATCGGGCCATGGTCCTGGACTTGAACAGAATACCCAGTCATGTTGCCCGGAGAACTGGAAGTGCGAGGTCCCGGAAGAACGGTTGCATCATCATCGACATGATGCTTCATTGCTGCCGAATTCTCGGCCGAGCGCTTCAGTTGCTGTAGGGAAAGAGTTCTGATCGTCATGTGATATCTCCGGGAAATTTGCCGCTGCTGGGCTAGGGGGCATTCTCTGTTCGCGTATCAGGTCTACATGGCTTTCTCCTGGATGGACGAAAAAAAGCCCGCGGAGTGCGGGCTATCTGTTGCAGCATGACCTATCGGATCGCAGTCTCACGACGGGCCGAACCGGGATTTCTCCCAGCTCTGCACCGCCGCACGTTGCCGTGCCGCACACTCTCCGTACAACGCAACCAGCGCGATATAGCTGCGCGCCAGATCGTCCCAGCTATCGCTCGTCACCTCGGGCACTGGTGGGCACGGCTGCGCCAGGTTGGCCGGCAGAATTGGCCAGGCGGCCGGCCTCGTTGATGTGGCGCAGCCGCTCAGCGTCAATGCGGCAGCCAGCAGGTAAGGGACTCTGGACTTCGACACGGGTGTACCTTTCGATGATCTTGGGACTGGCGTCGCGCAACGCGGCAAGCGCGACTTCCAGGGATTCGGAGATTCCGCCCAGGCGTGCGGTCTGGCGCTGGAACTCGCTGAGCTCGGCCAGCGTATAGTCGGCGTTTGCCCGATCGACTCCGGCGCGGTACTGAACGGCGCCATACCAGCGCACACACAGGAAGGCGGCGGCCACCAGGACGGTGCCGATCAGATACGGTGCCAACGCGCGCAGCGATGCGTTCATGCGCGACCCTTCCAGTTGCGTGGAATCTGGAAATGCGGGCCGTCTTTGAGCGTTTTCCAGTCGCCGCCCCACTCCACCGGAACGCCGAGTTCGGCCGCGCAGGCCTTGACCACCTGCGCCAAGCCCGCGAAGGCCTGCCAGTTGCTCCAGGGAATCATCCCGTCAATCAGCGGCGCCAAGTCGACGGCATGGCTCAGGCCGTCCGCCTGCGGCAAGTGGTAGCTGGCCATCGTCTGACTGGAGCCACGGGCGACGTACCCGTGTTGCCGCTCAAGGGTTCGAACGCCTTCTATCACGGTGAAATCGACCGTCGTGCGTTGAATAGCCAGTTTGACGATCGCGGTCAGGTCGGGATGCACCCCGACCAGGCGGTCCAGGCTGCGTTGGGATAGCTGGAATGTACTCACGGATGAAGTCTCCGCATAAATGAAACGATGCGCCTCATGCCCCTCTGCCGCGCACTCGGTCGATCACGGCCTGCCACAACGCGCCGATGGGAACTGTCTGCACGACCTCCCATCCGCGGGAGACGATGGCCATGCCGAACATGCCGGTCAGAAAGCCGGCCAGGCCTTCTGGAATCTCCAGCAGTAGCGACAGATAGGGAGCCGCGTAGTACGCCACCAACGAGCCGCTGGCGGCCATGCTTAGCCGGGCTGGCCATGATCCTTGCAGATAGCGCATGGAAACCGCTGCGCCCAGAACGCCGGCGAGCTTTGCGGCAAGGGCGTCGAAATCTTGGATGTTCAATTTCGCCCCTCGCAAAAAAGAAAGGACCCAACGAAGTGAACTGCCCCCTAAAAGTTGAACGAGGTCCAACCTTCCGGGGGCAGTTCACGAGGCGGGGAAAATCTTGAGATTTCCCTAAATATCAGACTTTAGAGTCTCCCCCGTTGCCGCCAAACCAGGAGACTCTGGCCAAACAAAGTTGTGCGGAAACCCCGGCAATTGTTCGACGCGATTTAGGGCAATACGGTATCGCTTCCAGGAGTTCAGCAACAGCTCACCGCCAGAGGTGCTCACTTCCACATCTACGGCATCTTGCAACGGCGCGATGCGAATCGCCGCCTGGGCCAGGCGCGCGTCGCGCTCGGCCAGCACACGAAGGCGTGCATGTTCGTCCGACTCGGGCGGCCCTTCCACCAACTGAGGCATACCGCCCTCCCCTGGCACAATGAACTTGCCCTGCGCTTGTCCTTCCATCAGGTTCTTGTATTGCTCGTCGGTAATCGCCACTTTGTCGTCAGGAAGGACGTCATAGTGGGAATCGCCGAGATAGAATCCCCGGGTGTTGGGGCTGTAGTAGAAACTCATTCGAACCTCCTCAGTAACCAATCGCGAGAACGTTTGCCAACGCCCCGTTTGCCACAGTGAACGACGAACCATTCCAACGATAAGCAGTTATGCCTACCCCGGTCTTTGTCCGGCCGTAGGAGCCGTATACGACAATATTGTCTGTAAACCACTCAACGGAATTGGACTCGCTCACAAAAACCTTGAAGCACGCGTTTGGAAAGGCCACGGGAAACGTGGCCGTGACAGAGGAATTTACGGTCGCGGGCGCTACCATTTGTTGAATAACGAGACCGCTCGGCAGCCTTTGATAGCCGTTCGCTGCAATGGATGAGTTTCCTCCGCCCAAAAAGGCCGACACAAGCGTGGCGGGCGACAGACTTACGCCGTTGTGCAACAGTTCCGCCGCTTCAGCGATAGTCGCCATTCGCACGATCCCGGCCTTGTCAAACGTCGCGATATCGCTCTCAAAAATCACTCGCTTCCATCTCGACCATACTCCTGCTTCGTTGCGCGTCCGCACAAACTGGTCAGTTGTATAAAACGTCGTGAAAACCTGCGTGTTTATTTGACCTGAGCTTTGCACGAGCAATGTCCCCGCGGCCGATTCGGCGGGGTAGTGGAGTCCAATTTTTGCGTAAGCCGCAACGTTCTGCCCATAGAACCCGGACCTCAGTACATAATCAAGGTCTTGATCCTTATCCAGAAAGGCATCGAAGCCCAGGCCGAAAGACCCTACCGTCAACAAACGACCTGCAGTCGTATCGGTCTGGCTCGATTGAATTTTGGATTGAAGGGCTGCAGGCGTTACTACCTTGACGGCACTGATGCCTGCCTGGACCTCCTCATTTGTAGCCAGCCCCGCCCCTAGGGCAACCCAGCCCCCACCTCCGGCATCTGGATCAGCAGTGTTGTTTTCCATCAGGTTCAGCCACCTGCTGCCCGTACCTGACGAGGCCGCCAAAATCGCGCCCTTTGGATATCCACCTACGGCGGCCGAAAACGCAGCATCAAACCGGTAGTTCGCACCTGCCTGACTCCAGCGGATGGCCGTACTCAGGAAATTCAGAATGCCATTGAAGTCCGCACCATATGGCGGCACACCCCCTGCGGCCAGAGGAGTCATCGTCAACGGAGGAAATCCATCCGCGAAGGACGCCGCCCCCGGCGTCACGCCAATCTGCGACTCAACCGGAATAGTGTTCTTCGTGCCGCTTTCCGCGAACGGGACGGCCGATTTGATAGGTGCATTGCTAGCTTGCATTGATAAGCCCCGAAGAAGTGAAAAGTACGCCCGAGCCGAACGGCTGCATCAGCGCCTCGTTGAATCCAAATGTGGTGGAAAGATCGACCTGCAGGATGTTCGCCAGCACCGCGGCCGGCTTGGGCATCGCGCCTGACTGAGTCAGGATGGCGATTTCGTGCGGAGCCAGCGCGAACTCGAACACGTAGCGGAATTCCATCCTCCCGGTGTCCGACACGTAGCAACGCCCCCGCCCCGCAAAGAGGTTCGACAGCAGCCGGTTCAAACTGGGCGACGTGCAATCCGAGATATTGGCCAGCGCCTTGACCAGGATCAGCGTGCGATACGCGTCATCGGCAAGCCGATACGTCTGCGTGGCCTGCTCGCCTGTGTAAAACGGCGCCTGATTAAAGGGCTGCCAATTCAGCGCCTCGTCAAACCCCAGATAGGTGACGTCTCCCGGTATCGTCAACATCCGGCCGACGTCCACGATCCTGCCCCAGATGTCCAGCCCGAAGCCCTGCGCGGTCTCGACGTTCCAGACGAAGTCATGGAACGCGTCGAAATCGGCGTCGGGGTTGATGTAGTCATCCATGTTGTTGATCAACTGGACGAGGGTGGGGCTGTTGGCATACTGGCTGATGAGAGTCCGGGCCGCCAGCCCCGGCTTAGGCACGACGCTCATATCAATGTCACCGCAATATCGTTGGCCGTGATCGTGGGCCGGCGGTTGATCGGAACGGCCAGGCTGGCGGCCGATGGCGTATCGGAGCCCAGAAGCAGGGACAGGATGGAGACCACCGGGCTCAGCGCCGAAATGGGCGCGTAGTAGCGGCTGGCATAAATGGTCGATCCGATGCGTGCGCGCTGCCCGCCATCTCCGCCGTTGAAGGCGTCCATGATCGCCTGCTTAGTCAAGGCAACGATGTCCGATGGCAGGGCTGGGTTGTCCGCGAGCTGCACCGCGAAACGCACGGGCAACGCGGCAGGGGTTTCCCATGTCACGACATACGACGGGTAGGGATAGGCATATCCCTCCTTGTCCTCCACGGTGTACGAGGTGTTGCCGTTGTAGTCGGAGCCATTGCTCTTCTTGCGCCAGATGGCGTCCGCGATGTCCGCCGCCTCGCCGCCCGTCACCGCGACCCAGATGGAGTGCGGACGCAGGACGACGCCGCCTACCGTCTTCGGCACGGAGAGATCGTTCTCCGTCACGTAGGCGTCGATGACGCCCTCCACGTTCGCCACGTTGGCGTAGATTGCGGGGATCGAGCCACGGGCGTTCAGCGCCACCGACTGCCGCCGGCGCTCCTCGAACTCGGCCCGGCTTTCCACATGGCTGCCCACCGTCCCGGCATCCGCGTTCGACACCGAGTCCCAACCGGGAATGGCCTGATAGATCTGGTTCAGTGCGCCAGGCGCGCAATCCACCGGCCCGTCGACCGAGCAGGCGAATGGCAGGTCGACGCGTCCGCTGGCCGGTATCGTTCCCGCCTGGGTGCACAGGTACAGATTGTCATCCACCGCCTGCGCGCGCGCGCCCACTGGTATCGTCACGCCCGCCAGGCCCGTGCAGGTGGCGATGACAGCGGTGGGCGTACCGGGCTTGCGGTCCAGGAAGTAGATCCGCCCGATGGCGTCCTGCATCCGCCCTTGCGCATAAGCCGGGTCGACCTGGTTCACGTAGGACGCGAACTCGTTGTTCTTGTCGCCGATGATGGCGGTGGTGCTGGAGGCCAGCTGGCCCTGGGGCGTTTCCAGCGCGGGATTCAGCCCGCCACCGAAGGCCGCGTCCATGTCGGACAGGACGCCGGCAAGGATGGCGGATTCGTTGGGCAGCACCAGCCCTTCCGGCGTGAACTGCACGCGCGGCACTTTCGAGATGTTCGGCATGGTTTCCTCAGAAGCTGACGGTTTGCGTCGTTCCGTCTTGCAGGGTGATTGCGACATAGCCCGCCAGGGCGCGGTCGGTATAGGAGGTCAGCGTGCAGGCCGCGTCGGCCACGTCCGGGACCGTCAACGCGGCTCGCCGGACGTGTTCCCGCACCAGCGCCAGCGGCGGCTGATGGCCCAGGAATTCTTCCCAGTACGGAACGCCCGAGGCGGTGTTGTAGAACAGCTCCCCCTTGAAGAGCTTGATGGCGCTGGCGACGTCTTGCGCCACGGCGTAGGGCTTGGACGCCAGTGCGATATTCCCCGCGGCATCGAGCACCAGGTCCCAGGCCGTCCGGTCTAGCAGCATCGTGTTCAATTGGGCGCTCCTGTGTTTGCCGGCCCGCTCTGCACGCCGGAATGCGTGTGGGTGCTGCCCACGTCCTTGCCGTTGTTGCGCAGCGTACCCAGCGTGTGCATGTCGCCCTGCCAGGTAGACGTGCCGCCGAAGGATCCACCGCCTTGTTGCACCGTCCCGTTCAGCACGATCCGTGGAGAATTCAATGCGCACTGCGCGCTGGCGTTCAGTTCGATATTGGGCGCGGCCACCGTCACCTTCGAGGGCGACACGATGTGTATGCCGTCCGCCGTGAACTGCACATACTGCACCGGGGTTCCATTCAACAGACCGCCGAAATACAGCCCGTCCGCCATGTCGTGGGACCGCCAGGAACCGGGGTTGTTCTGCGCCTTCGAGGTCTTCACCAGCGAGATGTCCCGATTCGCGAAAGCCGCCATCCCGATATCCCCGACCTTCGGGTCCAGGATGACAGCGTCCGCTCCGCCCTGAAGGCGAAAGTAGGGAAGACGATGCAGGACGCCATGCGGCACGGCATTGCCGGCGCCATCGAGCTGGTTGACAAGCGGCTGCACATCGACAAAGCCCACGGGCGATAGCCCGCCTGCATTCGTCACCGACACCACCTTGACCAGCGTCGCCGTGCTGACTCGGATCAGCGCCTGGCTGATCAGGAACTGCAAGGCGCCGAACTCGCTGTCACCCTGGCCGGCTTGCGCCAGCCCTGCGTATCCGTATTGCTCAGGCATTGAGGTTCCTTTTGCACACCGCCACCGACTGCCAGACGCCGCCGGGGACCTCCGCATCCAGCTTGTGGGACAAGCTCACAATGATCCACTCGCCATGCGCGGGTTCGACGGTGCTGATGACCTGCACTCTTTTTCCCAATCCCAGATGCGGGTTGTAGAGCGTCGTCAGTTGGAGCCCCTTGCTCGTAAAAGCCGGATATCCGCTCAACCCCGTTTCCGGCGCCACGAGAATCGGATCGCCCTTGCGGTATCCGCCATCCGGCCAGACCGACAGGACGCCGCGGTCTATCGTGAAGTTGACCCGGGCGGCCTTCGCGCAGCTGCGCAATTGGTCCATGTCGGTTCCGGAAAAATAGGGATCGGCCAACACATAGTCCTCCCCGCTTTTTTCGCCCTTGTATCCCATCGATTCAGCGATATCGCACATGATTTCTTGCGCTTTTTTCGCACCGGGAAACGACCTGGCGGATGCGGGCTTCACCTGCTTGGCCCCGGCCACCTCGGCCTTGACCGTGAATATGCCCCCTGCGGCCGCCTTGCCCTCTGCACCCATTCCGTAGCCAGCCCAGGCCTCAACGATGTCCCCCTCGTAGACCAGGCAGGGAGCACCGGATTCCCCCCCTGCGTCGATCCGGACAAGATTCTTTCCCCGGCGTTCCGTCATGACGGGCCCTATCGTCGTCAGCTTGTTCATCAGGTCTTGATTCAGTCCGTGGATCAGCAGGGTCATCGGACTGTTTTCGAAGGTCGTATAGGCAGGAATGGTCACCGACATCCGGTAGCCGCTGAGCGTTACTTCCGGCCCCTGCTCGTCGCCGAACTTTCCTTTACCCAGGCTGATGGTCACGTCCAACCGGCGCTTGATGAAGCTCATAGTTCCAGCGGCTCCAGGTAGGCCAGGACGAAGCGCGATCCGAGATCCTGATACTGCGGGTCGGCGTGGCCCTGGGTGTCCACAAAGGCCAGATCCCCAACGAAGCCCAGGTAGGCAGACCGCACCAGCCGTACTCGATCATGGCAAAGCACCGTCGTCACGATGGGCGCATTGTCGAGTTCAAGATCCAGATAGAGTCCCGTCGACTTCTGGTAGACGGCGATCTGGCAGTTCTGCCCGGACAGCACGACGCTGAGCATTTGTGCAGGAACGGGCCTCAAGGGAATTCTCTTCATTGGATGGGCTCCAGATCGGCCACCTTGTTCTGATCGCGCCGGGGATAGGCGTCAATCTCGAACGCCTGTACCTGGCCATTGCTAACTTCATTCGCGCCGCTGGGGTCCTGCGTGGCCGGCGATAGCTGGACGGCCGTCTGCCGGACTTCCTGCAGAGTCAGTTCAACGATCAGGAGGCTGGAGCCGTTCTTGTCGGCGCGGGTGTATGAGTACTTCACCAGGTTGGCCGACGGATAGACGATCTCTGGCGTCGCCACTGAGTACAGCTCCGTGCTGCCGACGATGCGCTCCAGCACGGACAACATGACTTTGCGTGACACTGGATCGCCGCCATGCGCCAGCTTGATGGTCGCTTCGAACGGCGCATCGACCTTGTTGAAGGACGAGAATCCGCCCTGCTCAACCGGATGGCTGGATATCTGGCCGCTCTGATTGAAGGTGATTCCAAGGAACGTCTCGAAGACCAGCATCTGCTGCCCATCGACGCCATACAGCCCCCAGCGAGGAGGACCGAAGATCCTGTCGGTCAGCGCCACACGTTCGAAGCTTGCCGGTTCGGAGACCGAAGGAAGGAACGCGGCGCGAAAGACTGCGGGGACGCCCGGACTGCTCGGAACATCGGGAAAAGGAATAAGCGGCATCAGAACATCCCCGTATTGCCTTGTTGGACGAGATTCTGGGAGCGCCCCACACGCCCCAAATCACGGGCGACTCCCTCGCCGTCCGTCGCTTGCGTCATAACCGTAATGGGGCCGTGGATATGGGTTTCGGACGTATTGCTGGTGGTTGCGGTGCTGCTCGGGATGGCGGCAGCGCTGGCTTGGGCTGCCGCGACCGTCATAGCTGCAGCTGCGGCGCCTCGTTCCTGATCTTCGAGGAAAAGCGTCCCATAAATTGCCCCGGCAGCGGCGGCGAGCTTGCGCTCTTCGCTTGAGCTGGCCCCTTCGGACTTGTTCAATCCGAAGTGGCGGTACACGGCCACGCTGGCCTGGGCCGGGGTGGTGGCAGCGGCCAGATGTACTCCCGCCCTGCGCCTGGTGCTCTCCAACTCACTGGCGACGAAATCCAGTTGCTGTTCAACCGTGGACTCGCGCAGGTCCATGCCATATATGCGCTTGAAGTCGGCCTGGCGTCGCGGATTCCATAGTCCGATGCCGGCGGAAACGCCATCAGCGCCCACGGCCCTGGGGTCCAGGTTGCTTTGGGCCTGCAGGTTGGCCACCACCCCCACGGCCGCCTCCCGGGTGTAGTCCTTGGCCTCGAAGTACCTGACTGCGTCGAGAATTTCCTTGCGCTTCAGCGCGGGATTTCTCATCGCAGCCAGGTCTTCTTGCTCGCCCCCATTCAGATCTTCGCTAAACAGGAACAGCGCAGCGCCAGCCGCCGCACGCCCAGCCAACTTCAACGCCGCAGGTCCCAAGCCTCTCAACGCACCCAGTCCACGCGCCGCGCCAGCGCCACCAAGGGTTCCGAGAGCCGTAGCCACGGCCCCCAAGGCAGATGCCAGGCTCAGCAGCGAATTTGCCCAGGAAAGAATCTTGAGCGCCCCCAGCGCTAGCAGGACGTTTTGCCATCCTCCCACCGCCTGCGCCGCCGAATCGACTGCATCAATGAACTTCACGATGGCCTGCGCCGCGCCGTCGACCCACTCGACGATTTCGTCTCGGTTCTCAAGCAGATAATCGCCCCAGCCCTGTGCGAGCGAGATAAGCCGCTCGAACGCCGGCATGAGCGCCAGCAGCACCTTGACGCTCACCGATTCAAAGGTATCGCGCAGATCCAGGTAACGGTCGCGCAGCTGCGAGGCAGCTTGCGCATCGCTACCGGAGATGGCGGCGCGCTTCTCCTGGACCTGAAGCAACCGCTCGAGCTCATCGGGCCCGCGCTTGAACAGATTGAACAGGCCCTCGTTGATACCCATGTCCTGGGCGGCCAGCGCGGCCTGGGCCCTGTCCTTCTGGTAAAGATCGGCAATGATCCTCGACCTGGCCAGAAGGTAGGTGTTCCCGTCCTTGAGGTCGCCGACATTGCCGCCGTTGCGGAAGAACCCGGGTAGCGAGTCCGCGGCGGATCCGCGGTTGAATCTGGCTACCTCGACCGAGGATTCCCTCAATTGGGCGGAAATGGCTTCCGCAGTTCCGCCTGCCCGCTCGGCCGCCTTCTGCCACGCGGACAGCCGCTCGGTGCTCATATCCAGATTCTGGGCCGTTTGGCTCAGACCGGCCGCACCGGAGTAGCTATCCGCCGCAAAACGCTTCGGATCGAAACCCGCGGTGACGAGCAAGGCGTCGATGATGGTGGCCATGCAATTACCTCGGTTCAGCTAGGACGCGCCTGTTGTGTGCGTCCACCGCAATCACCTCAAGCAGGTTGTACAGGTCTTCGGCACCGTAGACCGTCTGCAGGTCGTGCAGCAGGCCCGGGTGCCGGGAAATCACCACGCCAATGATCCGGGGGATATTGGCGTAGCGAATCAGGCGCGCGCCGCCGTCGTGGACTTGGAGCCCGAAGTCGATGGGACGGCGGCCGTAAAAAAATCCAGGTGCAAGCCCAGGACTTTCTTGCGCAACGCGAACAGCGTCGCCACCTCCTCGACATCGCCTGACATGAGCTCGCGCGTCACGTTCGGGCTGGGCTGGATCTGGACGCAATCCATCATCTTTTCCAGCAGCGGCTTGGCGCTCTCGAAAGGCAGCTTGGCGATGGCCTTCATGCCCATGGCGGCCACGCCGGCCAGCCCTGCCTCTGCGATGTTGTCCGGGATTTCCACCCCGGCGTTCATCAGCGAGAACAGCGCCCGACCGGCCCATTCCTCGGCGTCGTAGGCAGAAAGCTCCGTCAGGATGAACACCTTGCCCTTGTCGCGCCCTTCGGCGCCGATGGTCAGGGTTATTTGCTTTCTGGCCATGTCACACCAGCGCCGGAGAGACGTTCTGCCAGGTGATCTGGAACGCCATGGGTTGGAGCATCGCCTTGGCATCCGGCGCCGGCGGAATCTGCGTCAGCACGCCGCGGGTCAGCGTGTACTTGCGGTCGATCGACGGGATGTTGAGGGTGCCGTTTGCATAAAACACTTCGCGGGCCGTTTCACTGGCTGCCATCCAGATCTCGAAGACGCGCATGGACGGGGAATCGGGCTGGATCGTGATGGTCTGCACGCGGGGAACCGGCACGTAGCCGGCCGACATGCGGCCGTCCACGCCCATGGTTACCTGCGCGGGCTTGGCAGCCTCGAAGGTGAAGGCGCTGTCGGAAGCGTAGCCCTCGATCTTCTGCGGCACCGGAAAAACGCCGCCCACCGCAAGCATCAGAACCGAGTTGGCACTGGTCAAAGTCGCCATGTTGAATCCTTAAAGAATGGCCAGCGAGGCCAGGGTGATCTGCTGGACGGAACCGCCGTCCAGGTACCAGAACGTCATGGGCGGGGTGCCGCGGGCCTCTCTCACCTGCGGCGTCGCGTCCTTGATCTGCAGATACCAGCCGCGGGTCTGGAGCGTGTCGGAGATATCCACACCGGCCTGGCTGTTGATCTGCGCCTTCTGCTGGCTCGACAGCGTCACGCCGGCGCGGATGGCGCCGAAGTTGACCGCGGCGTTGATCGGGTCCAGGCAGGCAGCGTCGATCAGCGTGTAGCCGTCGATGTTGTAGGGAATGGCGTTCACCTGGGTCAGCAGCGTCATCAGCGCCTGCTGAAACGCCGCGTTCAACCAGATCTGGTTGACGTAGGTGTCGACCCATTTCCAGTTGCCGCTGATCTGGCCCGGGTACAGGAAGCGGAAGCGGTCGTTGCTGGTGGCGTAGTCGCCGTAGAAGTTGTAGCCGTTGTCGATCAGCGTCTGAGCGGTGGTCGCGTCAGTCACGGAGAACGCGAGGCCCGACTGGCCCTTGAACGCCAGGGTGGCGCGGCCGTTGGTACGTTCGAAGTCGAGCGATGCAACGGCGCCCAGGACGAAGGCTGCATGCAGCACGTCCTTGTAGACCGGCACGGAGCCCGAGTATTCATTGGCGCTTACGACAGCCGCCCAGTTGGACGTGTTGCCCTGCTGGGTAGCGGTGATATCGGTGTCCCAGCCGACGTAGGCGTAGCGGTCGCCCTGGGCATTCGTCCACGCCGAAAACGCCACTTTGCCGGCCGTATCGGGCTCGAAGGTCGTCATGAACGCCGCCCAGTTCTGGGTCAGGTCGGTAATCCGGCCCATGTCCACCGCTGGAATGCCGGCCGCGGCACCCAGCGACACCTTGGCGCCAGCGGCCTGCGTCAGCTTCAAGCCCGACGCGAGGGTGCCGCTGCCATAGGAGATCGTGCTGGCGACGCCATCGGTGGCCGAGACGATCACGAAAGCGGCACGCTGCGCATCGTAGGTGCAGGTGGCGCCCATGGCGGTGAACCCGGCTTCGATGATCGTGGCGGCGTTCGAGAAGCTCGTTGCCGTCGACAGGTCGATGCTGGCGGAGGTCTTCGCCACGCCGTCCACGGTCACCGTCAGGATGCCGGACAGCGCCTGCAGCTGGGTCAGCGTCACCGCGGCCATCGAGCCGCCGCGCAGATAGGCGGAAACCGCTGCCGCCGGATACTGGGCATACAACAGATTGCCCGGCTTGCGGGTCGAGTTGTCGAAGCCGTTGAAGTAGACGTCGGCCAGGGCGGCCTCGGTCGAGGTCGGACCGAAGAAGCGCTGTACGTCGCGCGGGGTCGCGAAACTCTGGACGGTGCCGATGGGGACGGCGGTATCGTGGGTCAGGATCAGGCCGTTCAAATCGAGCGCCGATCCGCCGGCGGAGATCACGCCAGGCACGACCTGGACGATTTCACTGGCGGGAATGGACATAGGATTAAGCTCCCGTAGGGTAGGTGGTGTCGGCCTCGATGAGGCCCACGTGAAGGTGATCCGCAAACTGCTGCGGCACGCTGATGGAAGGGTTGAACTGCAGGACGGCGTCGAACCACCACCGCTCGAAGGTCTGGCTTTCCCCGCTCTCGAAGGGCACTTGCTTGAGCTCGCCCGCGTACAACGGCTGGGTTCGTCCCAGATTCCCCAGGAACTCGCACCCGTACTGGCTGCGCAGGGCGATCGAGAGCGTGAGCGCCAGGTCCAGGGCCCGCGCCCCGTAGCCATCCACGCGGGCAGACCATTGCGTGGCCTGGGTCATGATCCGCTTCCCCGCCGCGGGCGACGGATCGGCATAGGCCATGACCGGCACGGAAAGTCCCTGCGCCGCCAGCGGAGTGATGACGACGCACTCGCGCGGTGGCGCGGGAACCCAACCGGGTAGACCGCGGACAACGTCGCAGTCGACCAAGGTCTTGAAGAATGCGGCGAGGTCCTCTACCAGCTGGTTTTCAGTGATGCTGATCTGAACGCTCATGGAGTTGGATTCCTGCTGAAGAAGACTGGCGCCGAAATATCGCGCCCAAATGCAAAAGCCCCGGCACGTGGCCGGGGCTGCATTTCGAGGTTGCATTTGTCAGGGGCGCAATGCCCCGGACAAATTGTGACCGATTGCGTGACCGTTGGGGCGGGGTCTTGTGACGGTTCCGTCACATGCAGTGCAAAGAAGTTCGACCCCTGCCCCAGCAGTGAAAAAGCCGGGGCCACGCGCCCAAAACAAAAAGCCCCGGCGCGTGGCCAGGGCTGCATTTGCTTGGGGCGCAATGCCCCGGACCCATTGTGACCGATTGCGTGACCTATGGGGCGCGGTCTTGTGACGGAACCGTCACACGCCATGCATAGGTGCGCCCATGCCCGCCTTTCTCGGGCTCTTGAATCAGCACGCTGCCGGTATCCTGCAGCGCATCCATGGCCCGCTGGATGCCTCTTTGCAGGCGCGTCTTTTCAGGAACAGACAAAGGCCGGCCGCGTGACACATGACGGACCAGCTCCATCAAACGGAATGAACGACCGGGATAGCAGGCCATCAGATCCATCACCTCGTGCGCGTACTTCACGCCAGCCTCCTTTCCACCAGGCTGCGGAAAAGACCCAGGTACAGTTTGTATTCGGTTTCGGTCATGGCCACGCCGGTCGTATCGGCAATCCAGTCCAGCGCCTTGGCGCGGCGCGCGCGGCCATCCAGCTGGCCGAACATCACATTCTTCTGCGGGTATTCGGCAATGATGATCATGCGCTCGTGCCAGGGCAGCGCGGCATGCATCGCCTCGACCTCCATGGCGTGGTGATGGTTGATGGGCCGGTAGTCCTCCTCTTCGGAAAGGTATACCTCCATGTTTCCCACCGTGGCGCCGGACCAGGTCCAGCGGGCCCAGTTCCAGATCAGATCGTCACCCGTCAATTTACTCATCAGCCACCTCGCATTGTTTACCTGTCTTGCCGCTGGAACCGTTCTGCAGACGGTCCTCCGTATCCTGGCTTTCGCCCTTGGCGCGCTTGAGCATGTCGGCGATGCCCTTGCTCGGGTGGTGGCCGCGCGCAATGCGCGCATCCCACTTTTCAATCCAGCTCCGGGGCGGGCGTCCGCGGTCCCGCAGCACCTTTTGCGCGCCCATTTTCTTGAGCGCCGCCTCGGCCTCTGCGCGCGTGGCCAGCGTCTGGCCGGGCGCGGGCAGCGCCGGACGAGGCAACGGGATATCCGCCCACACGCCCTTCGCCAGCTCCTCGTTCAGCGTCTTCTCCCAGCGCGCCTTGATGGCGCCGTAGGTGCAGCCCAGCAGATCCACCGTGCTGACGCCCACCGCGGCCCAGTACACCGCCGGATGCGACCAGACACCGGGCTCGCCGCGCCTGCGCGCGGACAGGCCACGCACGGCCTCGTGATAGGCCACTTCGGGAACCATCCACGGGCAACATAATTTGATGAACTGCGGCAGCGTCGGCGGCCATTCCTGGGTCAGGCAGGCGACCAGGCCGCGACGCACCTGCACCTCGTCCAGGCCCGCCAATTTCTGGTTCCATGAATCCTTCAGTTCACGGGCAGTCAGGCCCTGCCATTGCTGCGCGAACTTGGCGCCGTACATCAGCAGCATTTCATTGACCACCAGCGCGCCCATGGCGGCGGAAGGCATGTCAGCGGGTTGCATCTATCGTCCCCATGAACCGCTCGCGCGGCCGGCCGTCGTCGGCCAGTACTTCTCGCAGCTCCTCGGTCCAGTCGGCCAGGCGTTGCGCCCTGCCTGCCGGCTGGCCGGCTGTAGCAGGCGTGCGCGGAGGGAAGAGACCCTGGTACCCGCCCGCGATGCTGTTCGCGATCACGGCCCCTGGCGGATGCCCGGCGGCCAGATAGGCGGCAAGCTGTTGCAGCTGACGCCTGGCGCCCTCCTGCGTCACCGGCTTTTTGCGCGCCTTGCGGTCGGCAATCCAACTGACCCAGTCCTCGCGGTCCAGCCAATCCGGCAGTTCGATCACGGACGCGTCGAATCCGGTCCCCCGCTTGCGGGAGGTGTGTTCTTTTGATTCCTGGTTCTTGGTTCCTGGTTCTTGGTTAGCTTCCGATCCGGCTACTGCCGGGCCATGGCCGGGTTGCTCGTCGAAACCCATGGGAAACCCGCTGGGTTGTTCCAGATTGCGCTCTGCCAGCCTGGGCCGGCCGCCTCGCCGGCCGTTGGCCTTGGCAGTCTCGGCCTTGACGTGATACGCGGCAATCTCCACGTCCGCCCGTTTGTTGTGCCAATGGCCATCGCGCAACACGAAGAACTCGGCCAGCACCTGCGCGGCCGCCTCTCTTTCTTCTTCGCTACGGGCCCCCACCCACCGGAATACCTGCTGCAGGTTGTCCACGATGGGCTGCTCTTCGGCGTAGTACCGGCGCAGCAGGCGGCTGTAGATGGCATCTTCAAGCAAGCTCAGATGCGCCGTGGCCTGCGCGTAATCACCGATGTTGTGGCTGTAGTAGTTCATGCGTGTTTTTGCATCCCCGCCAGTCTTACCTCGCTATCATTTTTAAATCTTAGAATGCTAAGATTCTAAATGCAAGCCAACTAAGATTGTTTTTGTTTAGCATCCTAAGATGACCTTTCAGAAGCGAATCACACAGGCGTTCAACGAGGAAGCGGCCCGTCGTGCGGACGCGGCCGAACCGCGCCTTACCAAGACAGACCTATGGAAGGCAGCCGGCGCCTCTTCCGGCGCGGCGACGCATTGGTTCAATGGGTCCAACGGCATGGATATGGCGACCTGCATCAAGGTCGCCCCGCTGCTGCGCGTGAACGCGCAATGGCTATATGACGGCACCGCCCCGAAACTGCCGGCACGCGATGGATCCCTGGCCGCAGCGGTGCTGGCGCCCCCTCCGTGGCCCTTCCCCGGCATCCCGGAAGAACAGGTGCGGGCATTGCCCCCGGATCAGCTGAACAAATTGCAGGGCGCGCTTGCATTGGCAATCGCGCAATTGAAGCTGGGGATTGACGTCTCCCCTGCTACCGCCGCGCCACAAATGCCGACGGTCCTGCGCAGCGACTCGCTGGTGGACACCTATTTGTCCCGGGACGAGTTCCCCATGCGCATCGATGGCCTGCCTGCGGCGCCCTGGGAAGGCGGCAAGACCACGCGCCAGACCGAACGCGAAGGCAGGGTCCGGATCAGCACCCAGAAAGGCGTGGTCGCCAATGTGGGCGTGGGCGAACCGCCCGCGGCCAACGACAGATTCGAGAAGGTCCCGGAACTGGCCGACGTGCGCCTGGCTGCGGGCGACCCCATCGAAAACCATGCCGAAGAACAGACCGGCATGATCCAGTTCCGCAAGTCTTTCCTCAGGTCGGTAGGCGCGGACAACGGCCGAGGCCGCGTGGTGTATGCGAAGGGCGACAGCATGGAGCCCGTCATCCGCGACGGCGCTGCGTTGCTGGTGGTCCCCAATGAAAGCCTGACGCTGCAGGACATCGCCGCCGGCGGGGTTTATGCCATCAACTACGACGGCAAGATGATTGTGAAGACGATGGCCAGGGAACGGCTAACCGGGCAATGGGTGGCGCGGTCGTTCAATCCCTTGCACGATGACATCCCGCTGGAGAACGGGGCATCGGTGCGAGTGTTGGGGCGCTGTCTCTTATACACATCT